>DATIBI010000332.1:0-5829 GCA_035457605.1 Nocardioidaceae bacterium | reverse complement strand
CCCGGATGGTGCTGCTGATCAGCCTCGCCCACCTGCGGGTGCTGCGGCGTGTCGGCACCGTGGTCGGCCTCCAGGCGCTGTCCTGCGCGGTAATGCTCTCCCTCTCCGTCACTGCGCTGCACTTCGACCTGGACTCGACCGGAGTGGCGGCCGCCTGGCTGATCACCCAGCTGGTGGCGCTGGGTGCTGCCCTGGTCGTGGACCGGCCCCAGAAGGCGCCGCCGGCGGGGTCGGCCCCGGCACCGGCGCGTATCCGCTGAGGTCGGCACCGACACTGGTCGGGTGAGGGCACCGGTCGGCTGAGGTGGGTACCGGTCACCTGGGGTCGGCACTGTCCGCCGAGGTGGGTACCGGTCGGCACGGTCGGCTGAGGTCGGCACCCGGCTCGTGCCACTTCGGCCCCGGCAGACGTCCGGACACCGTCAGACCTGGCTCCGCCACCGTCCAGCCGAGAAATCGACGACTGGGGCTACGCCTTCTTGGCGGCGGTCCGCTTCGCGGTGTCCTTCTTCGCAGTGCCCTTCTTCGCAGTGCCCTTCTTCGCGGTGCCCTTCTTCGCGGCCGCCTTCTTGGCGGTGGATGACCTCGCCGAGGCGGACCCGGCGCTCCCGCCGGATGTCTGCGCGCTCGCGGTCGCCTTCTTCGTTCCCGCGGCGCGGGTCTTGCCCATCGCCGCCGTCTTCGTCCGACGCGGCGCGGACGCGGTCGCCTCCCGCCCCTCGAGCAGCGGGCGGAGGAACTCGCCGGTGTAGCTCTCCGGGTGCGCGGCCACGTCCTCCGGTGTGCCCTCCGCGACGACCAACCCGCCGCGGCTCCCGCCCTCGGGACCCATGTCGACCAGCCAGTCCGCGGTCTTGATCACGTCGAGGTTGTGCTCGATGACCAGGACGGTGTTTCCGGCGTCGACGAGCCGGCCCAGCACGAGCAGGAGCTTGCGGATGTCCTCGAAGTGCAGTCCGGTCGTCGGCTCGTCCAACACGTAGACGGTCCGCCCGGTCGATCGCTTCTGCAGCTCCGCCGCGAGCTTCACCCGCTGGGCCTCACCGCCGGACAGGGTCGGTGCGGGCTGACCGAGCCGGACGTAGCCCAGTCCCACGTCGACCAGCGTGCGCAGATGACGCGAGATCGCCGGAATGGCCTCGAAGAAGTCGACCGCCTCCTCGATCGGCATGTCGAGGACCTCGGCGATCGTCTTGCCCTTGTAGTGGACCTCCAGCGTCTCGCGGTTGTAGCGCGCGCCGTGGCACACCTCGCACGGGACGTAGACGTCGGGCAGGAAGTTCATCTCGATCTTGATGGTGCCGTCGCCCGAGCACGCCTCGCAGCGCCCGCCCTTGACGTTGAACGAGAAGCGGCCCTGCAGGTAGCCGCGCATCTTCGCCTCCGGCGTCGACGCGAACAGCTTGCGGACGTGGTCGAAGACGCCGGTGTAGGTCGCCGGGTTCGACCGCGGGGTGCGCCCGATCGGCGACTGGTCGACGTGGATCACCTTGTCCACGTGCTCGGCGCCGGTGATCCGGCGGTGCCTGCCGGGCACCGTCCGGGCGTTGTAGATCTGCTTGGCCAGCGAGGTGTAGAGGATGTCGTTGACGAGCGTCGACTTGCCCGAGCCCGACACCCCGGTCACCGCCACGAACATGCCCAGCGGGAACGTGACGTCGACGTCGCGGAGGTTGTGCTCCTTCGCCCCGTGAACGGTCAGCTCGCGACCCTTGGTGCGCGGGCGCCGGACCTCCGGCACCGGGATCTCCTTGCGCCCCGACAGGTAGAGGCCGGTCTGCGAGTCGTGGTGGTTGAGCAGGTCCTCGACCGGCCCGGACACCACCACCTGACCGCCGTGCTCGCCGGCACCGGGACCGATGTCGACGACCCAGTCGGCCACCCGGATGGTGTCCTCGTCGTGCTCGACCACGATCAGGGTATTGCCGAGGTCCTTGAGCCGGACCAGCGTCTCGATCAGGCGGTGGTTGTCGCGCTGGTGCAGCCCGATCGAGGGCTCGTCGAGGACGTAGAGGACGCCCACCAGGCCGGCACCGATCTGGGTGGCGAGCCGGATCCGCTGCGCCTCGCCGCCCGACAGCGAGCCGGACGGACGGTCGAGGGAGAGGTAGTCCAGGCCCACGTCGAGCAGGAAGTTCAGCCGCTCCTGGATCTCCTTGAGCACCCGCTCGGCGATCTGCCGCTCCCGCGGCGAGAGCTCCAGCGAACGCAGGAACTCGGCGGCCTCGTTGATCGGGAGGGCGCACACCTCGGCGATGTTCTTGCCGCCCACGGTGACCGCCACGGACACCGGCTTGAGCCGGCTGCCCTGGCAGGTCGGGCACGGCACCTCGCGCATGAAGCCCTCGAACCGCTCACGGCTGGTGTCGGACTCCGCCTCGCGGTGGCGCCGCTCGATGTAGGGGCGCACCCCCTCGAACGAGGTGTAGTAGGACCGCTCCCGCCCGTAGCGGTTGCGGTGGCGGACGTGCACCTTCGTCGGGTGCCCGTCGAGGATGGACCGTCGTGCCTTGGCGGGCAGGTCCTCCCACGGGGTGTTCAGGTCGAAGCCGAGCTCGTCGCCGAGCGCGCCGAGGAGCCGGGTGAAGAAGTCCGCGACGTGCGCACCCGACCACGGGCCGATCACGCCCTCGCCGAGCGTGGCCGACGGGTCGCTGACCACCAGCTCCGGGTCGACCTCCATGCGCGTGCCGAGCCCGTGGCAGTCGGGGCACGCGCCGAACGGGGAGTTGAACGAGAACGAGCGCGGCTCGAGCTCCTCGAAGGACAGGTCGTCGTGCAGGCAGGCCAGGTGCTCGGAGAACGTGCGCTCGCGGTGCTCGTGGTCCTCCGGCAGGTCCACGAAGTCGAGCGTGACCAGGCCCGACGACAGGCCCAGGGCGGTCTCGACGGAGTCGGTGAGCCGGCGCTTGGCGGACTCCTTGACCGAGAGCCGGTCGACCACGACCTCGATCGTGTGCTTCTTCTGCTTGTCGAGCTTCGGGGCCTGGGTGAGCAGGTGGGTCTCGCCGTTCACGCGGACCCGGGAGAAGCCCTGGGTCTGCAGCTGGCGGAACAGCTCGACGTACTCCCCCTTGCGGCCCCGGATGACCGGCGCCAGCACCTGGAACCGGCTGCCCTCCTCCAGCTCGAGCACCCGGTCCACGATCTGCTGCGGGGTCTGCCGCGCGATCGGCCGCCCGCACTTGGGGCAGTGCGGCCGCCCGGCCCGGGCGTAGAGCAGGCGCAGGTAGTCGTAGACCTCGGTGATCGTGCCGACGGTGGACCGCGGGTTCTTCGAGGTGGACTTCTGGTCGATCGACACCGCCGGGGACAGCCCCTCGATGAAGTCGACGTCGGGCTTGTCCATCTGGCCGAGGAACTGGCGCGCGTAGGCCGAGAGCGACTCGACGTACCGGCGCTGTCCCTCGGCGAAGATCGTGTCGAACGCGAGGCTGGACTTCCCGGAGCCGGAGAGACCGGTGAACACGATGAGGGCATCACGGGGCAGGTCGAGCGAGACGTCCTTGAGGTTGTGTTCCCGGGCACCGCGAATGATCAGCTGGTCGGCCACTGCACTTCCCTCGTGAGTCCTGGGTGGTCGGCGCCCGGCGCCGCGTTCGAACAAGTGTTCGCCATCCTATCTGGTAGCACAAGCGGACACTCCGACGGCAGGATGGGGGCATGGATGCCTCGATCGCAATTCCCCACCTTGAAGAGATGGTCAACGCCACCACACGGTATCTGGGGGCACTGACAGATCTCACCGACGAGGACATGCGGGCGCCGTCGTTGCTGCCGGGCTGGTCCCGGGGCCACGTCGTCACCCACCTCGCGCGCAACGCCGACGCCCTCTGCAACCTGCTGCACTGGGCGGAGACCGGGGTGGAGACACCGATGTACCCCTCGCGCGAGCAGCGCGACGCGGACATCGAGGCCGGGGCAGGACGGTCCGCGCACGACCTGCGGGTGGACGCCTCGGCGTCGGCGGGCCGCTTCCTGCAGGCGATCAACGAGCTCGACGTCCGCCACGAGGACGCACTCGTCTCGCTGATGGCCGGTCCCGAGTTCCCCGCACGTGACGTCGCGCTCCGGCGGCGGATCGAGGTGGAGGTCCACCATGCCGACCTGGGCCTGGGCTTCACCCACCGGGACTGGGACACCGAGTTCGCCGAGGTCCTGCTCGAGCGCGTGCTCGAGGACCGGGCCGACGGGCCGGCGATGGTGCTGCGCTCGACCGACACCGGGAACCTCTGGAAGTACGGCGTGCAGGGCCAGGGTCCCGAGATCAGCGGACGGTCGGTCGACCTGGCCTGGTACGCCGTCGGCCGCGGAGACGGGTCCGGCCTGGTCACCGACGCCGACGTGCTCCCGGAGCTGGGGGCGTGGCGGTGACCTACCACGGCAAGGTGAAGCCCGGCGGCGCCCCCGCCGTGCGTGACCTCGCGAACCTGTCCATCACCAAGATGTCGGTGGGCGAGATGGACAACAACGCCTACCTGCTGCGGTGCCAGCGCACCGACGAGCAGCTGCTCATCGACGCCGCGAACGAGCCGGACCGGCTGCTCACCCTGATCGGGGCGGACGGCCTGGCCACCGTGGTCACCACGCACCGGCACGGCGACCACTGGCAAGGTCTGGCCGCGGTCGTCGAGGCCACCGGTGCGCAGACCGTCGCCGGGGAGGAGGACGCCCCGGAGATCCCGGTGCCCACCAGCCGCACGGTCCGGCACGGGGACACCGTGCGGGTGGGCGACTGCGAGCTCGAGGTGATCCACCTCGTCGGGCACACCCCCGGCTCGATCGCGCTGCTCTACGACGACCCGGCCGGGACGCCGCACCTGTTCACAGGTGACTCGCTGTTCCCCGGAGGGGTGGGCAAGACCTGGTCGAAGGAGGACTTCGCCACCCTCATCGACGAGGTCAGCACGAAGCTGTTCGACCGGTTGCCGGACGAGACCTGGTTCTACCCCGGCCACGGGGACGACTCGACGCTGGGCGCGGAGCGGCCGCACCTGAAGGAGTGGCGCGAGCGGGGGTGGTGAGCGGCCGGCGCGTCCCGACACAGAGCCGCGCGACACCGAGCCGCGTTCAGTCCGCCAGCATCTCCAGCAGCCATCCCCGGACCGGGAAGTCCTGCTCGACGTGCGTGGCCAGAGGCTCCTCGCGCAGCGCCGCCTCGTAGGACAGTGCCCTCGCCACGCAGCCGGTACGCCGGGCCAGTCCGACGTACCTCACCAGGCTCTCCCGGTCCGCGAAGCGGGTGAACGGCTCGAGGTAGGCGTCCCGGACCCGGACCACCCGCGGGTCGTCGAGCTCCACCCGGGCGTGCCAGGCGAGCGAGTTCATGGTGCACAGCATCGTGGCGAGCGGGAAGCCGACCGAGGCGTCGCCCCAGTCGATGATCCGCGCGGTGTCCGCCGACCCGCCCGAGCAGATGTTGGAGGAGTGCAGGTCGTCGTGCTGGATCGAGGAGGGGATCCCCGACGCCTCGAGCTCGGCGCACCAGGCGGCGTACTCCGACAGCCGCCCGGCAAGCGCCTCCTGTTCGGCAGCGGTCAGGCCACCCTTCTCCGGACTCATCTCACCGAGCCGCTTCAGCAGTGTCCCGGCCAGCTCGGGCAGGGTTGCCGGGCTGACCTCGGCGACGCCGGTGCTCAGCAGCGCGTCGACCTTTCCGGCGAGCCGCAGCTGCGCCTCCGCGTAGCGGAGCAGGATCGCCTCCCAGGCGTGCCAGAGCTGGTCCGGCGGCGCGACGCTGCGCAGCACCGGGCCGGCGTCGCGGGACAGCCACCACCCCCGGTGCGGCTCGACGGCCAGAACCGGGGGCACCAGCTCCTGCTCCAGAGC
>DATIBI010000331.1:0-6779 GCA_035457605.1 Nocardioidaceae bacterium | reverse complement strand
GGTCACGGCGGACCATTGTGCCGGGAACGTCAGATTGGTCCGACGTACCTCCCGAAACTCGGGACGGGGACACGCCGCGGCAAATAACATCGCTGTCGTTTGTCACCTACACTGAAAATCCGACCGAACCCTCGTAGCCCCCAGGAGTGGACGCAATGGACGCCGCGAACGCCCTCAACCCGGGTCAGAACGTCGCCGATGCCGCCGAGCTCTCCGAGCGGGACCGCGAGATCCTGAACTTCGAGCGGCAGTGGTGGAAGTACGCCGGCGCCAAGGAGCAGGCGGTCCGCGAGAAGTTCGACATGTCCTCGACGCGGTACTACCAGGTCCTCAACGCGCTGATCGACAGCCCGGACGCGCTCGCCTTCGACCCGCTGCTGGTCCGCCGCCTGCGCCGCCTGCGCGCGGCGCGCCAGCGTGCCCGCTCGGCCCGCCGTCTCGGCTTCGAGGTCTGAGATGAGGCCGCTGCGACGGTGGGGTGTCCGGCGGTACGACGAGCGGGGGATCGCTGCGCCGTCACCGGTGGCCCTGCTCAGCCTGACCGCAGTCGCCCTCGCCGGGATCGCGTTCGTCACCACCTCCGGCGACACCGAGTCGCCGCAGCAGGTGGCCAAGCCGGTCACCGCCACGCCCTCGCCGTCGCCGACGAAGGTCGCGCCGGAGCCGGTGATCGAGAAGAAGAAGCAGCAGAAGGCCGAGCCCAAGCCGAAGAAGCCGCTCGTGCGGCGCGGCGGGGTCTACGTCGAGGTCTACAACAACTCCGGGATCTCCGGGCTGGCCGGCGCCACCGCGAGCAAGATCGCCGGTGCGGGCTGGGAGGTCGTCGGCTCCGACAACTGGTACGGCACCATCCCCTCGAGCACGGTCTACTACCCGGACCGGCTCCAGGCGGAGGCCAAGCTGCTCGCCAAGGACCTCGGCATCAGCCGGCTCCGGCCGGCGATCTCGCCGATGCGCTTCGACCGGCTCACGGTCATCCTCACCGCCGACTACTCCTGACCGGCTGCCCCGCCCGAGGTGCGGCGCCCCCTGCACCGGACCGCCGGGCGGGTGGTTAGGTGGGGGCATGGACTTCAGGACGCCGGAGGGTCAGCAGCGGTACGACGGGCTCGTCGCTCGTGCGCACGAGACGGTGGTGGCCCTCGACTTCGACGGAGTGCTGTCGCCGATCGTGGACGACCCCACCCGGGCGACGATCCACCCCGACGCCCCCGCGGTGCTCGTCGAGCTCGCCGCGCAGGTCCGCGCGATCGCGGTGATCACCGGGCGGCCGGCCCGCCAGGCGATCGCGCTCGGGGACCTCGACGAGGTCGGCGGCACCATCACCGAGCAGGGCGGTGAGCTGTTCCTGCTCGGCCAGTACGGCAACGAGCGCTGGTCCTCCCGGTCCCGGCGAGTGGTCTCACCGCGTCCGCCCGAGGGGCTGGCGAGCTTCATGTCCGGACTCCCGCAGCTGCTGGGCCGGCACGACGCCGCGGACGCGTTCGTGGAGGAGAAGGGGATCGCGGTGGCGGTGCACACCCGGCGGCTGCCCGACGCCGCGGCGGCGTTCGACCGGCTGCTGCCGGTGCTCACCGACGCCGCCGAGCGGCACGGCCTGACCGTGGAGCCGGGCCGGATGGTGGTCGAGGTGCGCGCTCCTGGCATGCACAAGGGGCAGGCGCTGCGCGCGATCCGTGGCGAGGTGGGCGCGACGGGCGTGCTCTACGCCGGGGACGACCTCGGCGACATCGAGGCGTTCAACGCGGTCCAGGACATCCGCGACTCGGACGGCGTGCCGGGGTTGCTGGTGTGCTCGGGCTCGGAGGAGCAGCAGGCGCTCGTGGAGCTCTCCGACATCGTGGTGGACGGGCCGGAGGGCGTGCTCGCGCTGCTCAGGCAGTTCGCTGCGGACGCCGCTGCGCACGCCCCTGCCGCCGCCGGGCCCACCGGCTGAGCGTCGGGTAGCCGCCGTCGGCGAGCCCGGCGGTCCGCTCGAACACGTTGTGCACACCCGGGTCGCCGCCCCGCAGGTAGGACCAGCCGGCGGCCAGCGCGTAGAGCGGGAGCATCGGCAGGCCGAGACAGACGACGTACTGCCAGCTGTGCCGCTCCTCGTGCAGCAGCATCCGCGGTCGGGGCTCCCACCAGGCGGGATCGTGCCGCGACACCACCACGTTGCCGACGGTGAACGCCGGCGCGGTCGGCACCGGGAGCCGGTAGCCGGTCGCGAGCAGCAGCCCGCGCGGTCCGGGCCGGAGCCGGGCCCGCCCGAGGGCGGCGATGCCGAGCCCGAGCAGGGTGGAGCCGTTGAGCAGGTTCGCCCAGGTCTTCAGCTGCCACCGGTCCACGGGGTCCATCCTGCCCCGTTTGCCGGTGTTCTCGGATGGTGGACGCGATGTGCGCATCGTGAGACGGCTGCGTAGGCTGAGCACTGCTCATCGAGAGGGGCAGAGGGAACGGCCCGACGAAGCCCCGGCAACCCGCCACAAGCGCGCTCGACCTCCGTGTGACTGCTGTGGTGACGGTGCTAATTCCGTCCCGAGCCGAACGTCGGCCCCGGGAAAGATGAGAAGGAGGCCTCCTTGAGCACCCCAGTCATCGACGTACCCGCCGCCACCGGTCTGCGCGAGGGAGCCTTCGGCAACGCCACCGGCCTGGTCTGCCGGGCCTGCGGAGCAGCCTCGACGCTCGGCCCGTTCTACGCCTGTCAGGAGTGTTTCGGCCCGCTCGAGGTCGGCTACGACTTCCCCGAGGTGACCCGCGCGCAGATCGAGGCCGGTCCCAAGAACATCTGGCGCTACCAGCCGCTGCTGCCGGTCCCCACCGACATCGCCTCCAGCCCCAACATGGAGCCGGGGTTCACCCGGCTGCTCAAGGCCGACAACCTCGGCCGGGAGCTCGGCATCAAGAACCTCTGGGTCAAGGACGACTCCGGCAACCCGACGCACTCGTTCAAGGACCGGGTCGTCGCGATCGCGCTCTCCGCCGCTCGCGAGCTCGGCATGAAGGTGTTCGCCTGCCCGTCGACCGGGAACCTGGCCAACGCGGTCGCCGCGGCCGGCGCCCGGGCGGGCATGAAGACCGTGGTGTTCATCCCGCACGACCTCGAGACGCCGAAGGTGATCGCGAGCGCGGTCTACACCGACTCGCTGGTCGCGGTGAAGGGCAACTATGACGACGTGAACCGGCTCGCCTCCGAGATCGCCGGTGAGGAGGAGGGCTGGGCGTTCGTCAACGTCAACGTCCGCCCCTACTACGCCGAGGGGTCCAAGACCCTGGGCTACGAGGTGGCCGAGCAGCTCGGCTGGCGGCTGCCGCAGCAGGTGGTCATCCCGGTCGCGTCTGGGTCCCAGCTCACCAAGGTGGACAAGGGCTTCTCCGAGCTCGCCCGGCTCGGGCTGGTCGAGGACACCCCCTACAAGATCTTCGGCGCCCAGGCGGAGGGCTGCTCGCCGGTCTCCTCGGCGTTCAAGGAGGGGTACGACGTGGTGCGGCCGGTCAAGCCGGACACCATCGCGAAGTCCCTGGCGATCGGCAACCCCGCCGACGGTCCCTACGTGCTCGACGTGGCCCGTCGCACCGGCGGAGCCGTGGAGGACGTGACCGACGAGGAGGTCCGCGAGGGCATCCGGCTGCTCGCGCGCACCGAGGGCGTCTTCGCCGAGACCGCCGGCGGTGTCACCGTCGCCACCCTCAAGAAGCTGGTGGAGACGGGGCAGCTCGACCCCGACCAGGAGACGGTGGTGTTCAACACCGGCGACGGGCTGAAGACGCTCGACGCCGTTGCCGACCGGGTCGGCCCCGCGGCTACGATCGAACCGACGTACTCCGCCTTTACCGGCACCGGCCTGGTCTGACCCGCCCGAACCGACAAGGAAACGACATGAGCGTCAGCGTCCGCATCCCGACCATCCTGCGCACCTACACCGGCGGTGACTCCGAGGTGACCGCGGAGGGGTCCACCCTCGGCGAGGTGATCGACCACCTCGACGCGTCCTACCCCGGGATCAAGGGCCGGATCCTCGACGAGCAGGGCGCGATCCGCCGGTTCGTCAACGTGTACGTGGGCAACGACGACGTCCGGTTCCTCGACTCGCTCGACACCAAGACCCCCGAGGGAGCGCAGGTCTCGGTGATCCCGGCCGTCGCCGGAGGCTAGCCGACCCGCGGGTTGTGGTGGCGCGAGCCGGGGGTTGTGGTGGCGCGAGCCGCGGGTTGTGGTGGCGCTGGCTAGGCTCGAGGCCATGGCTCCGAAGTTCGCAACGGCAGACCGGGTCGACCGCGACCAGCTCCTCGACTTCGCCCGGACCAGGCACAAGGGCACGCTCGTCACCCGGCGCAGGAACGGCGGCCTCCAGATGTCACCCGTCGCCTGCGGGGTCGATGCCGAGGGCCGGGTCGTCGTCTCGACGTACCCGCAGCGGGCGAAGGCCGTCAACGCGCGCCGCGACCCGCAGGTCTCGATCGTGATCCACTCCGACGACTGGGACGGCCCCTACGTCCAGGTCGACGGCACCGCCGAGGTGATCGACATGCCCGAGGCGGTGGAGCCGCTGGTGGAGTACTACCGGTGCATCGCCGGCGAGCACCCGGACTGGGACGAGTACCGCGAGGCCATGCGCCGGCAGAACAAGTCGCTGATCCGGATCTCCGTCGACCACTGGGGGCCGATCGCGACCGGAGGGTTCCCGCCCGAGCAGGACGGCTAGGGGCGCCGGTCAGCCAGGGCTCGATATTGCCGAGCCACCCGGCCGCGCGGACGGTAGCGTCGGCGCCATGACCGACGTGCTGCTGGCCACCTTCTCCGCGATGCCCGACGGCGAGCCCGGGGGCTCGATGCTGCTCGACGAGCTCGCCTCCCGCGGGCTGACCGGCCGCTGGGCGACATGGGACGACCCCACGGTCGACTGGGGCGGTGCCCGGCTCGTCGCCGTGCGGTCCACCTGGGACTACGAGCAGCAGCGCGACAGGTTCCTGTCCTGGACCCGCGAGGTCGAGGCCGCGACGGTGCTGGTGAACCCGGCCCGGGTGGCGGAGTGGAACACCGACAAGATCTACCTGCTCGAGCTGCTCGACGCAGGACTGCCCGTCGTACCCACCCAGGCCGCCGAGGACGAGAGCGAGCTGCCCGCGGCGATCGCCGCCTTCGAGAACGCGGTGGTGAAGCCGCGGGTGGCGGCCGGTGGGCGCGGGGTGGTCGTCTTCGACGGCATGCCCGGCGGCCCGCCCGGGCTGGACGAGTCGCAGCTCTCGCTGGGGCCGTGGATCGTGCAGCCGGTCGTGGAGTCGATCCGCACCGAGGGGGAGACGTCGGTGTTCGTGCTCGGCGGCCGGGTCGTCTCGCAGGTGCAGAAGGTGCCGGCCGCGGGCGAGATCCGGGTGCACGAGTCGTTCGGGGGCCGGTCGGTGCCCGTCGCCGTCACCGAGGAGGCCTCCTCGCTGGCGCTCGCCACGGTCGCGCTGGCGGAGAAGGTGCTCGACACCCGGCTGCCGCTGGCCCGGGTCGACCTGATGAGGCTGGTCGACGGCACGCTCGCGCTGAGCGAGCTCGAGGTGACCGAGCCCGGGCTGTACCTCGACATCGTTCCGGAGAACGCCAGGGCGTACGTCGATGCGCTCGTCGCCGTGCTCGAGGACGGCCTCTGAGGCCACGGGGAACCGCCCGGGAGAAGTAAGAGGCCGGAGAGCGGTGTCAATGACTCCGCTGCTCCGGCCGAAACCCCGTCGCACCCACGAGGTCTGTTCAGACTAAGTCGCTGCTCAGGGGCGGTCAATGGTTCTCCCGGAGGGGCCCGAACGGTCTAGACACCACCGGTTCACCGGGGGTTCGCCGCGCTGTTGGGTGTGTGTGTGCGGCCGTCCTGGCTTCGCCTTGCACTCACCTGGGTCGAGTGCTAAGAATTGGTTAGCACTCTCGCCATGAGAGTGACAGTCCGGGCCCGCGTGGAAGCGGGTGCCGGACGATGTTCAAGGACCGGGAAGATGAGGTCTCGAGCGCCGGCGGGAAGGGTCTGCCGGTCCGCAGGGATCGTCCGTCGCGGGCATCGACCTGGGCCATCCATCTTCTACGCGTAAGGAATCGTAGGAGTTATGTCGAAGCTAATTGCTTTCAACGAGGAGGCCCGACGTGGCCTCGAGCGTGGCATGAACACGCTCGCTGACGCCGTCAAGGTGACGCTGGGCCCCAAGGGCCGCAACGTCGTCCTCGAGAAGATGTGGGGTGCACCCACGATCACCAACGACGGTGTCTCCATCGCCAAGGAGATCGAGCTCGAGGACCCGTACGAGAAGATCGGTGCCGAGCTCGTCAAGGAAGTTGCCAAGAAGACCGACGACGTCGCCGGTGACGGTACGACCACCGCGACCGTGCTGGCCCAGGCCATGGTCCGCGAGGGTCTGCGCAACGTCGCGGCCGGCGCGAACCCGATGGCGCTGAAGCGCGGCATCGAGAAGGCCGTCGAGGCCGTCTCGGAGCAGCTGCTCGGCATGGCCAAGGACGTCGAGACCAAGGAGCAGATCGCGTCGACGGCGTCGATCTCCGCTGCTGACACCTCCGTCGGCGAGATCATCGCCGAGGCGATGGACAAGGTCGGCAAGGAAGGCGTCATCACCGTCGAGGAGTCGAACACCTTCGGGCTCGACCTCGAGCTCACCGAGGGTATGCGGTTCGACAAGGGCTACATCTCGGCCTACTTCGTCACCGACGCCGAGCGGATGGAGACGGTCCTCGAGGACCCCTACATCCTGATCGCCAACCAGAAGGTCTCCAACGTCAAGGACCTGCTGCCGCTGCTGGA
>DATIBI010000330.1:0-2907 GCA_035457605.1 Nocardioidaceae bacterium | reverse complement strand
GAGGTGCGCCGGCAGTGCCAGCCGACCCTCGTTTCCCGCCTCCCAGAGACCTGCGACCTGGAAGCACAGCTCCTCCAGCCGTGGCCCGAGGAGGGTCGGGGTCGTCGACGGCTCGTGGTCGACGGGCAGCTGCTCGGCCAGACGCCCGGCTGCCGCGCCGTCGGTTCGCCACGCCTCCCCGACCACCTGGTACGACGGTCCGTGGAAGTAGAGCCGGTAGACCTCTGCAGGGGTGAGGGCCGGGGCGTCACCGGCTCTGCCGACCGCCGCGACGTTCTCCGGGCTGGCCCGATGCTTCGACAGCCGCACCGAACCCGTGAAGTGGACGGTCAGCTGAGCCGCGTCGCGCCCGGCCAGCATGCGCTCTCCCACCAGCCGGCAGTCGGCCACCAGGTCGTCGCCGTCCGGTCGGACGGCCGCGGTGATGGTGAGGGTCCGCGGCTCGTTCCGGTAGAACTTCACCGGCGAGAGGAAGTCCATGTCCTCCACGGCGACCACGTGCCACTGGGGCGCCAGCAGCCGGGCCACCTCGGCGAAGGCTTCCATGCCCATGACTCCGGGCAGGACCGGAGTGCCGTCGATCCGGTGGTCGTTCAGGAACGGCTGCACCCCTGGGTCGAGCGTGGTTCGCACGACGAGACCGTCGAGCAGGTCCGCGCCGACCACCTCGCCGACGAGTGTTCCGGTGCTCCGGTCGAGCGCGTTCGGGTCGAGACCGCCGCTCGGGTGGTAGCCCTCCGCCATCCGGCCCAGGGCTCCCGCCACCACGACCTCTCCGCGGAAGTCGTGCGCGGTGAGCTCGCGCCTGATCCACGCCACACCGGCCTCCGGCGGAAGCATCTCCACCCCGGCCATCTCCATGATCTTCGGGATGGACCCTCGGGTGGCCATGCCGATCCCGCCCCAGGCCGTCCAGTCGAGTGCGATCCCGCGCGTGTCCGGGCGGGTGCGACGGAAGCTGCTCGTGATCTTGCACAGCAGGTCGTTCGCGGCGCTGTAGTCCGTCTGCCCGGCGTTGCCGAACCGGCCGGCCACCGAGGAGAAGACGACCGTCGCACCGATGGGGAGGTCGCCCGCGGCGTTGAGCAGGTTGAACCAGCCGTCGGCCTTCACGTCGTGGACGACGTCGTACTCACGCGCCTCCTTGTCCGGCAGTGCGCGGCTGACCTCGACACCGGCCGCGTGGACCAACAGGTCGATGCGGTCGGTGGTCTCGCGAACGCGGGCAACGGCTTCGCGCACCGCGTCCGCGTCGGTGAGGTCCACCGAGTGGTAGTGCACGGTGCCACCGGCCTCGCGGACTGCGTCGATCCCGGTGAGCGCGGCAGTGAGCCGCTCGAAGCGGGCCAGCTCCTTCTCGATCGCGACCGGGGTCGGTCGTCCCCCGCGCTCCTTGATCCGCGCGGCCAGGACCGACTTGAAGGCGTCGCGGTCCTCGACGTACTGCTTCAGGTCCGGCTCGGCCGGGTCGGGCTCGGGCGTCAGGTCGAGCAGGTGGAACGTCGCACCGGAAGCACGCGCCAGGTCGGCAGTGATGGCGGCGACGATGCTGCCGGCGGCGCCCGTCACCAGGACGGTGCTGTCGGGGCCGAGCGACATCGCGCCCTCGGCCGGAGCGTCCTGCGGTGGGAACGCCTGCGGTGCGAGGCCAACGCCCCAGCGCTGTCCGTCCGCGTGACCGACCTCGACGCATCCCGGATCTCTCAGCGTCTCGGCGACGAGCAGGCCTGCGACGTCCGTCGTCGTGCTGCCTGCGGGGAAGTCGACGGCCTTCACCAGGGCGTCCGGGCGCTCCCGCTTGTAGGACTTGGCGAAGCCGCTGACACCTCCGCCCATCGGGGCGGTGGCACCGGCCTCGTCGTAGCCGTGGTGGCCGCCGAGGCGAGTTCCGGTGACGAGGAACGGGCTGTCGTCGTACAGCCGGCGCATGGTCGCGTACAACGCCTTCACCCGCCGGCGCAGCGCCTCCCGCCAGCCGGCGAGATCGAGTGAGCTGTGCGGGCCCTCGTCGTCGAGTGCGGCAAGCCAGTAGACGCCGGCGATCTCACCCTGGGAGCGCCACTCCTCCAGCGACTGCAGGATCTGCTCGGTCGGCGTACCGGGATCGATGGGCAACGCAGTCACTCCGGCCGTCGACAGCGCCTTCAGCAGAGCGTCAGCCACGCCGCCCTCGTCACGCATCACCACTACGCGTACGTCGTCGCCGAGCACGACCCCGGTTGGAACGCACTGGTCGAGGGTCGGGCGCAGCACGGGGACGGGCACTCGTCGCGGCAGGCGGTCGACCGCGTCGAGGTCGCCGCTGATCGTGGTCGGGTGTACCGCCGGTGCCTCCGGCGTCGTGTCAGGCTCGGATGAGCCGGTCTGCACCCCCTCCCCCGTCTGCGCCCGCGCTTTTCCCAGGATCCAGCCGATCACATGGGCCAGCGTCGGGAACTCCCGCAACGACAGCGAGTCGTCCCGCTCCACACCGAACCGCCCACGCACTGCGGCGAACACCTCCGCCTGCTTGACCGTGTCGACGCCGAGGTCCGCCTCCAGATCCAGGTCCAGGTCCAGAAGATCCGGCGGGTAACCCGTCATCTCCGAGACGATCGACACCACCGCATCGGTCACCTCAGCCTCCGTGGGACCTGCCCCGGCCGCCGCGGCCGCCGCGGCTGGCGCGGCTGGCGCGGCCGGCGCGGGCGCCGCAGCTGCGGCAGTTTCGGTCACGGGCGTAGCTGCTAGCGCGGCTTGCGCGGTCTCCGCGGAAGCGGCCGGTGCGGCCGGTGCGGCCGGTGCGGCCGCGGCAGACGGCGCCGCGAGCGACTTCGCCGCGATCTTGTCCCGGATCCAACCGATCACATGGGCCAGCGTCGGGAACTCCCGCAACGACAGCGAGTCGTCCCGCTCCACACCGAACCG
>DATIBI010000329.1:0-9151 GCA_035457605.1 Nocardioidaceae bacterium | reverse complement strand
AGCAGTTCGAGCGTTACATCGACGCGCAGTCCGGCGGCCCCGGTGAGGGCTGGTACCGGATCGTTCGCTCGCCGTTCGAGGCCCGGGAGGTCATCAACGAGGGCAGGCTCGCGGTGGTCATGGGCATCGAGACCAGCGTGGTGTTCGGCTGCTCGATGAAGGCGACCGTGCCGCAGTGCAGCAAGGCCGACATCGACCGGCAGCTCGACCAGGTGCACCGGATGGGCGTGCGCCAGATGGAGCTGGTGAACAAGTTCGACAACGCGCTGTCCGGGGTCGCCGGCGACGAGGGCGCGACGGGCGTGCTGGTGAACTCGGCGAACTTCCTCGAGACCGGCTCGTTCTGGCGGATGAGCACCTGCCCCACCTCCTACCGGGACGGCGTGCACGACAAGGAGCAGTACGCCGCACCGCGTGAGGTCTCCGAGCGCGACCCGCTGTTCGGCGCGATCCTCGACGCGTACGGGCCGGACCTGCCCCGGCCGGCCCCGCTCTACCCGGGGGCTCCGCACTGCAACCGGCGCGGGCTGAGCGACCTCGGCACGTTCACCGTCCGCGGGCTCGCGCAGCGCAAGATGCTGTTCGACCCCGACCACATGAGCGTGCTGGCCCGCAAGCAGTCGCTGGACCTGGTCGAGCGGATGCGCTACCCCGGCGTGCTGTCCAGCCACTCGTGGTCGACCCCGGACGCCTACCCGCGGATCGCCCGGCTCGGCGGGTTCATCGCGCCCTACGCCGGGGACAGCACCGGCTTCGTCAAGAAGTGGCGCTACCACCTCGGGCGGGCCGACCGTCGCTACCTGTTCGGGCTGGGCTACGGCGCGGACATCAACGGGCTCGGCGCGCAGGGCGACCCGCGCGGCGCCGACGCGGCGAACCCGGTGCGCTACCCGTTCACCGGGCTCGGGGGCGTCCGGGTGCACCGGCAGGTCAGCGGCAAGCGGGTCTACGACATCAACGTGGACGGGGTCTCCCACTACGGGCTGTACCCGGACTGGGTCGAGGACCTGCGCCGGCTCGCCGGGGACGCGATCGTGGAGGACATGGCGCGCGGCGCGGAGGCCTACCTGCAGACCTGGGAGCGGGCCACCGGGATCCGCGGCAACGCCTGCACCGGCGCCTCGGCGCCGCGCAGGGAGTCGGTGTTCCGGGACCTGGCCAGGGGTACGTCGACCCGCTCGGTGCTCCGCGCCGTCGGGCAGCCGGACTCGCGGATCGGCGACACGTTCACCTACTGCGCCCGCGACCGGGCAGGCGACCGGACCCGGGTGCGGGTGCTGTTCGACGACGCCGGCCGGCTCACCCGGATCCGCTGACGCGCCACTCCAGTGGTGACGCGAGGACGACTCCCGTCCTGCGCCGGCTCAGCGCAGCCGGATGTCGAACGGCATGGTGAGCACCCCGTCCGCGGGAAGACCGAGCCCGGACAGCGCCTGCTCGAGCAGGCCGAGGGGCGCCGCCAGCCGGGCGGCCGCGGGATGGTCGCTGTTCTCCGCCGGGCGCAGCCGCTCGAGCACGTTCGGCCGCGGCAGGGTCCGCACGTGCACCGCGGCGCGGTCCACCTCGGCCCGGCGGCAGGCCGCGTCGACGGCGTCGGTGAGCCCGCCGAGGGTGTCCACCAGCCGGTGCCGGTGCGCGTCCGCGCCGGTCCACACCCGCCCCTTGGCGAGCCCGCGCAGCCGCTCGACGTCCATGCGCCGGTCCTCGGCGGCCTTGGCGGTGAAGTCGGCGTAGACCCGGTCCAGCCAGGCCTCGAGCCGGAGCCACTCGTCCTCGTCGAACGGCCGCTGGGCCGAGAACATGTCGGCGTTCCGGCCGACCGTGACCGTCTCGCTGTTCACGCCGGCGCGCCGCAGCGCCTCGCGGACCACCTGCTTGCCGGCGAACACGCCGATCGACCCGGTGAGGGTGCCCGGCTCGGCGACGATCTCGTCGGCCGGCATCGCGATGTAGTAGCCGCCGGACGCCGCCACGCTGGCCATCGACGCTACCACCGGCTTGCCCGTCCTGCGGAGCACGTGCACCTCGCGGCGGATCGCGTCGGAGGCCACGTAGGAGCCGCCCGGGCTGTCCACCCGGATCACGACGGCCTTGACGTCGTCGTCCTCGGCGGCGGCGCGCAGGGCAGCACCGACGTTTTCGGACCCGACCGAGTGCTGGCTCATCAGCGACGGCCTGCTGCGGCCGAGGTGGATCGGCCCGCTGGCCTGCACCAGCGCGACCACCGGCCGGTTCCGCCGCGGGGCGGCGGCGGCCACGGCCGCGAGCCCCTTGCCGTACCGCTCGACGAACTTCAGGTCCACCTCGCCGAGCCGCCCACGCAGGTCCGCGAAGACCTCGTCCCGGTAGCCGATCCGGTCGACCAGACCCCGCTCGCGCGCCTCCTGCGCGGACAGCGGCGCCGCGTCGACACAGTCCCGGACCGCCTCCGGGGCAAGGCCCCGGTCGTGCGCGACGTCGCCGACCACAGTCTCCATCGCGGACTCCACGATGCGCGACAGCATCTCCCGGTGCGCCGGGGTCATCTGGGTCTCCACGAACATGTTCGCGGCCGTCTTGTACTCCTCGCGCTGGGCCACCTGCGGCTCGACGCCGAGCTTGTCGAGGGTGTCCCGGACGAACACCGCCTGCGCGCTCATGCCGGTCAGCCCGACGTCGCCGCTGGGCTGCACCCACACCACACCGAAGGCGGCCGCCACGTGGTAGCCGACCGTGCCCGGCCCCATCTCCCCGAACGTCTCCGCCCAGCAGACGGTCGGCTTGCCCGAGGCCGCGAACGCCCGCACCGCCGCGCGCAGCTCGTCGGCCTGCGCGAGGGTGGGCTGCCGGTGGCCGACGTGCGCGACGAGCCCGGCGACCTGCGGGTCCTTCGCGGCCTTGCCGAGCGCCTCGACCACCGACCGGAGGGTGATCGCGTGCCGCGCCCGCATCGCCGCCACCGGCGAGGTCGGCGGGGTTTCCAGCAGCGGCCGGGTCAGGTCCAGCTCGAGGAGCAGTCGGTTGCCGCGCTTGGGAACAGGGAACGGGCTGCCGGGTCTCATGCGGTCAGCCTACGGACGCCGCCGCCCCAGGTCCGCGGTTCGACCTGCCCTCGGCGTCGGGTGCGGACGACCCGCGCCCGTCGTACCCCCTTTGCCCCACTGTGGCGTTGCGGCCCGGCCGCCGTACCCCTGGATCAGAAAAGTTACCGTTGGGTAGGATTTATCTCACCCAGCTCGACCGCTGACTCCGCCCGACCCGCGGCCTTAGGCTCGGCGCACGCTCGGACCAGCCCCGACGAGGAGCACACATGCAAATCTTCGCCATCGTGGTGTCGCTGGCGATCTCCCTGGTCGCGATCGCCCTGTTCGTCAAGGCGATCCGGTCGATGATCGCGACGATCAAGATCGGCCAGCCGGCAGCGAACCGCAGCGACGACAAGGGCGCACGCTGGCTGAACATGCTCAAGGAGACGCTGGCGCACACACGCATGCTCCAGTGGACCGCGGTCGGCATCGGCCACTGGTTCATCTTCGTCGGGTTCGGCCTGCTGTTCTTCACGCTGCTGACCGCCTACGGGCAGCTGTTCGACCCGTACTTCGCGCTACCCGTGATCGGCACCTTCTTCCTCTACGAGTGGGTCTCCGAGCTGTTCACCGTGGTGATGGTGCTCGCGATCCTGGCGTTCATCGGCTACCGCGTCTCGCGGCCCAAGGAGCGCACCCGCGGCACCCGCGGCCGGTTCTACGGCTCGACGATGTGGCAGGCCTACTTCGTCGAGGCCGTGATCCTCGGCGTCGGTCTGTGCATCCTGACGCTGCGCGGTGCGGAGTACGCCATCGCGCAGTACGGCGACCACCCCGACCACGCCACGGCGTTCCACTTCCCGTTCACCGCCTGGCTGGGCGGCCTGCTCGGCGGCATGTCCGAGACCGCGCTGGCCAGCCTCATCTTCCTGGTCGCGATGCTCAAGATCGTCATCTCGATGACCTGGATGATCGTGCTCAGCCAGAACACCACGATGGGCGTGGCCTGGCACCGGTTCACGGCGTGGTTCAACATCTGGTTCAAGCGCCGCTCCGACGGCGGCACCTCGCTCGGCGCGCTGCAGCCGATGATGGCCGGCGGGGTCCCCATCGACTTCGAGAACATCGAGGAGATGGACGAGGACACCGCGCTGGGTGTCGGCAAGGTCGAGGACTTCTCCTGGAAGGGCATCCTCGACTTCACCTCGTGCACCGAGTGCGGCCGCTGCCAGAGCCAGTGCCCGGCGTGGAACACCGACAAGCCGCTGTCGCCGAAGCTGCTGATCACCAACCTGCGCGACCACGCCTACAAGAAGGCGCCGTACCTGCTCGCCTCCTCCGACGAGGAGCGCGCCGCGCTGCCGGGTGACGTGCTCACCGAGGCCGAGCGTCCGCTGGTCGGCGAGACCGAGGGCTGGGCGTGGATGCCCGAGGGCGGCGCCGTCATCGACTCCGACGTGCTCTGGTCGTGCACCTCCTGCGGCGCCTGCGTGCAGCAGTGCCCCGTCGACATCGAGCACGTCGACCACATCGTCGACATGCGCCGCTACCAGATCCTGGTGGAGTCGAACTTCCCGGCCGAGCTGAACCAGCTGTTCAAGGGCCTGGAGAACAAGGGCAACCCCTGGAACATGTCGCCGAGCTCGCGGATGGAGTGGGCCAAGGACCTGCCGTTCGACGTCAAGGTCGTCGGCGAGGACATCGAGTCCCTCGACGAGGTCGAGTGGCTGTTCTGGGTCGGCTGCGCCGGCGCCTACGAGGACCGCGCCAAGAAGACCACCCGCGCGGTCGCCGAGCTGCTCGACATGGCCGAGGTCTCCTTCGGCGTGCTCGGCAACGGCGAGACCTGCACCGGCGACCCGGCCCGTCGCGCGGGCAACGAGTTCGTCTTCCAGGGCCTGGCCGCTCAGAACGCCGAGACCTTCAAGGAGCGGTCAGTCAAGAAGGTCGTCTCCACCTGCGCGCACTGCTTCAACACGCTCAAGAACGAGTACTCCCAGTTCGGCGTCGAGCTCGAGGTCGTGCACCACACCCAGCTGCTCAACCGCCTGGTCCGTGAGGGCAGGCTGACGCCGGTGGCGCCGAGCAACGGCGGCGGCCGCTCGATCACCTACCACGACCCCTGCTACCTCGGCCGGCACAACCAGGTCTACAACCCGCCGCGCGAGCTGCTGAACGTCATCCCGAACGCCGAGCTCAAGGAGATGCCGCGCAACAGCGAGCGCTCCTTCTGCTGCGGCGCCGGCGGCGCCCGGATGTGGATGGAGGAGAAGCTCGGCGAGCGGATCAACCTCAACCGCACCACCGAGGCCGTCGAGACCGGGGCCGACCAGATCGCGACCGGCTGCCCGTTCTGCCGGGTCATGCTCTCCGACGGGCTGACCTCGAAGCAGGCCGACGGGTCCGCCCGCGAGGAGGTCGAGGTCCTCGACGTCGCCCAGCTGCTGCTGGCGTCGGTGAAGGGCGAGGCCGGTACGCCGGTCAAGGCCAGCGCCGCCGCGAAGACGTCGGCCACCTCCGCGGCGGGTGCGGCTACGGCCGCCGCGGCTGCCGGTACTGCTGCCACGACGACCGTCGACCCGGAGGCCACCAAGGCCGAGCCGGAGGCCGGGGACGTCACGCAGACCGAGGACACCGTCACCGCGACCGAGGACGTCGGCCCGAACGCGAAGGCGAGCGGGTCCGGCGGGTCGCTGTTCGACACCCCCGCCGACTCCGCGGCGCAGACCGAGGCCGAGACCAAGCCCGCGTCCGGCGGGTCGCTGTTCGACACCCCGGGCGGCTCCGCGGCGCAGACCGAGGCCAAGCCCGCGTCTGGCGGCTCGTTGTTCGACGTCGGCGGCGACAGTGCCGCGGCAGAGGAGGCGACCGCGACCGAGAGCAAGGCTGCCGCCCCGGCCGACGGGGCCAAGCCCGCGTCCGGCGGGTCGTTGTTCGACACCCCGGCCGACTCCACGTCGCAGGCCGAGGCCGAGACCAAGCCCGCGTCCGGCGGGTCGTTGTTCGACGTCGGCGGTGACAGCGCCGCGGCGGAGGAGACGCCCGCGCCCGAGAGCAAGGCTGCCGCCCCGGCCGACGAGGCCGATCCCGCGGAGTCCGCACCCGTGTCGTCCGTGAGCAGCGGAGGCTCGCTGTTCGACGTCGCGCCGAGTGAGCCCGAGCCTGCCGCGACGGAGACCACCTCCGACGGCGAGCAGGACAAGGCCGAGTCCATCCCGAGCGAGGAAGCCGCGGGCCAGGGCGCCGACGCTGCAGCCGACGCGGGGACCACCACCGAGGCCACGGCCAGCGAGCCCGGCCTGGGTTCCACCGGGTCCCTGTTCGACGTCGCCCCGAGCGAGCCGGAGCCCGCCGCTCAGGCGGAGGCACCGACCGAGCCGCAGGGCACGTCCCAGGAGGCTGCCGAGACGGCAGCTCCCGCGGCGGATCTTGCCGCGGACGCCGAGGCGGACGTCCAGGACGAGTCCCCGGCGGAGGCCGGACAGTCGGACAAGCCGACTCCGGCCACGGGGACGACCCCCACTGGCACGGCTTCGGCGTCGAACGGCAGCTCGAGCATCAGCAGCGCGAGCTCGCTGTTCGACATCGCCCCCAGCAACCCCGAGCAAACCGCCGAGTCGACCGCCGAGTCGGCCGGCGAGCCCGCCACATCCGAGGCGACCGCCGCGCCCGAGGCGACCGCCGAGCCGGAGGAGAGCACCGAGGCCCAGGCGAGCACGGAGGCCGAGGAGAGCGCCGCGCCGGATGCCGAGAGGGCTGCCCGGCCCGAGGAGCCTGCCGCCGAGGCCGAGGTGTCCACGCCGGACACCGAGAAGGCCGCTCAACCGGCAGCCCCGCAGGCCGGCGAGAACGGCGCGGCACCGGTGGCCCGGGAACCCGAGGACACCACCCAGGACTCCACCGGAGACTCCACCGGGGAGCCCAACGAGCCGAAGCCGGTCAAGGGCATCGACGAGCAGAAGTCGCTGTTCGACATCTGATCACCGCACGACGAGAACGGGCCGTCCCTGTCGCAGGGGCGGCCCGTTCTGCGCATCTCGCGGACCGTGTCCCCTACCGTCGTACCGCCCTCGACTGCTGGGGGCGCCTCTGACTTGGAGCAAGTTGCACCTGTTCGAGCCCGTCAGAGGTGCTTCTTGCTCCAAGTGAGCGCGGCAGCAGGAGAGCCCCCACCCGCCCCGAGGTGAGACCACCACCGCGCACGGCCAGGAGACACCTGACACCACCCGGCGCCACATCTGACATCACGTGATGTCGAATTACCGTTGACCTGACGTCATGGTGGTGTCATAGTGATGCGCATGGACATCACTCCCTACGTCGAGAGCCTCCGCCACGACCTGGCCGCAGCCGCTGAGGCGGGCGGCCCCGACGCCAAGGCTGCCGCCGAGCGACTCGCCCTCGCCCTCGACCCGGCGGTCCGGCTCGCCCTGATGGACGCGCTGTCACAGGCGGCCGCCGAGATCACCAGCGAGCTCGGCGCCGGCTCGGTGGACGTGCGCCTGCGCGGCAGGGAGCCGGAGTTCGTGGTCGACGTACCCGTCGTCCCCGCGGCGCCGGCCGCACCCGCTCCCCCGGCTCCGCCCGCTCCCCCGACGGCGGAGGAGGACGAGGAGGACGGGACCACCGCCCGGATCACGCTCCGGATCCCGGAGTCGCTGAAGACCAAGGCCGAGGAGATGGCCGGCAAGAGCGGCCAGTCCCTGAACACGTGGATCGTCAACGCGGTCCGCACCGCGACCCGGGAGCACGCGATCAACGTCGACATCGACCTGTCGAGCATCCCGTTCCTCGAGGGCCACCGGGGCTTCAGCCGCGGCCCCGGCGGCAAGAACAAGCGCATGACCGGCTGGGTCTG
Source organism: Nocardioidaceae bacterium (assembly GCA_035457605.1). Classification (GTDB taxonomy): domain Bacteria; phylum Actinomycetota; class Actinomycetes; order Propionibacteriales; family Nocardioidaceae; genus Nocardioides_C. The sequence continues at coordinate 1,288 of DATIBI010000329.1, read as the reverse complement.
ACCCCGCCGCGCCCCGACGCCACCACAGAAGCCAGTACGGGGACCATCCCCGAACCAGACCCCCACCGCCACCGCAACCGACCGGCGACCGCCGGGCCGGGAGCCGAGCACACCCAGGAGAGACCATGCAGAAGACGTTCGACACGTCCGGGCCGATCACGCTGTACGTCGAGCTCGGCTCCGGCGACCTCAGAGTGCACGCCGAGGAGACCACCCAGGCCACCGTCCACGTAGACGGCCGGGACGCCGACGAGGTGGTCGTCGAGCAGCGCGGCGACCAGATCGTCGTCCTCGCCCCGCGAAGGAAGACTGGCTTCTTCGGCGTCGGCAACGACATCCGGGTGACCGCCACCGTCCCCGTGGACTCCGACCTGGTCACCAAGTGCGGCTCGGCCGACGTGACCGCGACCGGCCGCTACGGGGCGGCGCGGATCAAGGCCGGCTCCGGCGAGGTGCGGATCAGCGACCTGACCGGCGACTCGACCATCGAGACCGGTTCCGGGGACGTCGCCATCGACACCTCCCTGGCCAACCTGCGGATCAAGGCCGGCTCCGGGGACGTCGGGATCGAACGGGTCGCCGGCGCCACCGTGATCGCCACCGGCTCGGGGAGCATCTTCGTGGGCCGGACCGAGGACGAGGCCGTGGTGAGGTCGGGATCCGGCGACGTGCAGGTCAAGGACGCGCTGACCGACCTCAGCGTGACCACCGCGTCCGGGGACCTGCGGATCGACACGTTCCGGGTCGGCACCCTGAAGGCCAAGGGCGTCTCCGGCGACGTCCACGTCGGCGTCCCCGCCGGCGTCCCCGTGTGGACCGACATCAGCTCGGTCAGCGGATCCATCCACTCCACGCTCGAGGGCGCCGGGCAGCCAGCCGAGGGCCAGGACTTCATCGAGCTCCGCGCGACCACGGTCAGCGGGGACATCCTTCTTCAGCAGCTCTGAGAGGAGCGCACCATGCCTGAGCACGACTACTACACGCTGAACGTCAACGCCACGCAGCGGATCGACGAGCTCGTCCGGCACGCCGAGCGGTCCCGGGTCCCCGGACGCCGTCGGCGGCGGCAAGGACGTCACGCCCTCGCTGCCCGCCTGCACCATCTCGCGGACCGCATCGACGGCTGATCCGGCCCCCACGGGACCGGGACGGCCGGCCGGCCGGTCCGACGTACCCCTAGATCGTCGTGCGGTGGAAGTGCTGGAACGACCGCGACGGCGTGGGACCGCGCTGGCCCTGGTAGCGGGAGCCGTACTTGTCCGAGCCGTAGGGGTGCTCGGCCGGCGAG
>DATIBI010000328.1:0-32555 GCA_035457605.1 Nocardioidaceae bacterium | reverse complement strand
CGTAGGACCCCACCCCACAACTCAGTGTGTCAGCCGCTCACGACCTGGTTGGCCGTCGGCGGTGTGTGACTAGCCGTTGACCCAGACGTTCTTCCAGGTCGGCATGCCGAACGTCGGGTCGATGTTGTGACCCTCGATCTTCGAGCCGTGCGCGTGAGCGACACCGCTGTAGCCGATCACGAACAGCGGGAAGTACTTCTCCGCGATGAACTTGTCGAGCTCGTTCCACGCGGCCGGCTGGTCCTCGGCCGGCATCGCCAGGACGTCGGCGATCTTGTCGTCGACCTCCTTCTCGCTGAAGACGGCGTAGTTGGAGCCCAGGCCCTCTTCCTCGAGGTTGGTCGAGCCGAGAACCGGCGGGAACCACGAGCCACCCGACGGCCAGTCCGAGCACCAGCCGGCGCTGCGGACGTTGATGTCGGCGTCCGGGTCAGCGCGCATCGTGGACAGGTCCGCGATGGTGCTGGCGACGGGCTTCGGCGTGAAGCCGGCCTCCTTCAGCGAGGCCACGATGACGTCCTTGGCCTTGACCGCGGCCGGGTCGTCGTTGGCGAACGGCCAGCGGATCTCGTAGCCGACCTCGCCGGCCTCCTCGAGCAGAGCCTTGGCCTTGGCCGTGTCGGTCGTGCCGGGCTCGTGGTCGGGCAGCGGGTTGTACTCGGTGCGCTCGGGGATGCCCGGCGGCATGAGGTTCGTGCCGTAGATCCGGGTGACGTCCTCGATCAGACCAGCGGCCAGGGTGGCGTCCTTGTAGGGGTACGCGTAGGCGAGCGCCTTGCGGACGTTGATGTCCGTGACCTTGCGGTAGTCCGGAGCCCAGTAGGCGGTGCACGGCTGGCCACCGAGGACCAGGCGGTCCGAGTGCTCGTTCTGGAACGTGCGGAAGTTCTCGGCCAGGACGTCGTCGTAGGTCAGCGTGGTCTGCGCGTCACCCTGGTCGTTCAGCAGGATCTGGTCGATCTTGGTGTTGTCGGTCTGGAAGTCCATGACGTACTCGTCGGGGTACGCCGTGCGGCCCGGGTCGGTGTTCGGGTCCCAGTGCGGGTTCCGGACCAGGGTGAGCTTCTTCTCCGGGACGTACTCGTCGAACATGTACGGACCGGTCGCCATCGGGTGGAGCCGGTACTTGGCCGGGTCGTCCTTGCCCTCGGGGATCGGACCCATCGCCGGGAACGCGCCCCAGTAGGGCATGTCCGGGAAGGGCTTGTTCATCTTCAGCGTGAGCTTGTTGCCGTCGACCTCGACGCCCGCGTAGTCGGTGCCCGACTTGTAGGGGCCCTTGTACTTGTCGCCGTCGAGGAAGTAGTCGTTGCTGAAGGCCGGGCCCTCGGGGAACGTCTGCCGGTCGAAGGACCGCATGATGCCGTAGGCGACGTCGTCGGCGGTGACCTCCGTGCCGTCCTCCCACTTGATGCCCTCACGGATGGTGAACTCCCACTCCGTGAAGTCGTCGTTCGGGGTGCCGAGGTCCGTGGCGAGGTCCGGGACCAGCACCATGTCGCCCGACTCCTCGTCGTAGGAGTACTGGGTCAGCGAACGGGTGACCAGGCCGCTGAGGATCGAGGACGTGTTGATGTAGTACGCCTCGCTCGGGTCCATGGTGTTGAGCCCGGAGAAGCTCAGGACGGTGACGGTGCCACCCTCCTTGGCGCCCTCGATCTCGACCGGACCCTCACGCTCGGGGTCCATACCGGAACCCGCCGAGCCCAGGGTCTCCTTGTCGACGCCCGTGGCCCCTCCGCCGTTCCCACCGCTGTCGCCACCCGAGCCGCCACATGCGGCCAGAGCAAGCATTCCCACGGTGGTCATGGCAATGATCGGTTTCTTGAACCGCATTCCTAACCCACCCTTTCCTGGTTGGTTGTGCAATCCCGCGGTGAAAAGGTCACCGGCGAGTCTTGGGGTCGAAGGCGTCTCGGATCGAGTCGCCCAGGAGGTTGAGCGCGAGGACCAGGATCATCACGGTGATCACCGGAGCCCAGAGGTACAGCGGGTAGCTCTGGTAGGCGTCTCGCGCGTCGTTGATCGTCTGCCCGAGGGAGGGGACGTTCGTCAGGCCGATGCCGAGGAACGACAGTCCTGCCTCCGCGGCCACGTACGCCGGCAGCGCCAGCGACGTCGCGACCACGATCGGGGCGATCAGGTTCGGCAGCAGCTCCTTGAACAGGATGCGCCGGGTGGGCACGCCCATGACCTGGGCGGCCTGGACGAACTCGCGCTCTCGCAGCGAGAGGACCTGGCCGCGGATGAGCCGGGCCAGCCCCATCCAGCCGAACACCACGAGGACGGAGACCAGGGCGATGACCTGGGCCCGGGCGAGCGCCTCGACGTCGGTGGAGAACCGGCTGGTGATGATCGGCGCGAGCACGAGCGCGCCGAGGATGAACGGGAAGGACAGGAACAGGTCGATCACGAAGGAGATGACCCGGTCGAGCCAGCCGCGGGCGAAGCCGGCGACGAGACCGATCGTGACGCCGATCGTGGTCGAGAACAGGGTGGCCGTGACCGCGACGCCGAGCGAGGTCCGCAGGCCGTAGAGCAGCCGGGCCAGGTTGTCGTAGCCGGTGCCGATGGCGAGGCCGAGCGGGTGCTCCCAGGTGAAGCCGTAGAGCGGCGGGCCGACAGCCGGGTAGCCGTCGAACTCCAGGACGTCGCTCGGCTTCGGCGAGCCGGGCCGGTTGTCCGGGTAGATCCCCCACAGGTCGCAGATGATCGGCGCGAACAGGCCGAGCAGGATGAGCAGGACCACGATCGACCCGGAGACGACCGCCACCTTGTCCTTGCGGAGCCGCTCGAAGGCGATGCGGGTCGGTGACTTCCCGGCGATCTTCTTGCCCTCGGGCTGCTCACCCGGCGCCAGGTCCTCACCCAGCTTCTCGAGGTCCGCAGTGGTCATTGATCCCTATCTTTCATCTATGGCCCGATTCACAGCCGGAGCGACTCTAATTCACCGGCTGTCTCAACCGAGCGCAGGAGAGGTAACGGTTTGATACCGGCTCCCGGTGTCCGCTGAGCGGACGTCCGAGGCGGGCAGGACGCGCTGAGCCTGCCGCCGTGACGGCGGCAGGCTCAGCGGGAACGGTGCCCGGAACCGGTCCGGGCTACGGCGCCGGGGGCGCCTGCTTCTCCGGCTTGAAGTCGACCCCGGCCTCGGCCCGCTGCTCCTTCGTGATCGGGGCGGGCGCGGCGGTGAGCGGGTCGTAGCCACCACCGGTCTTGGGGAACGCGATGACGTCGCGGATCGACTCGCTGCCCGAGAGCAGGGCGCAGATCCGGTCCCAGCCGAACGCGATCCCGCCGTGCGGCGGTGCGCCGTACTTGAACGCCTCGAGCAGGAAGCCGAACTTCTCCTGTGCCTCGGCCTCGTCGATCCCCATGACCGCGAACACGCGCTTCTGCACGTCCTCGCGGTGGATACGGATCGAGCCGCCGCCGATCTCGTGGCCGTTGCAGACAATGTCGTAGGCGTAGGCCAGGGCGCCGCCGGGGTCGGTGTCGAAGGTGTCGACGCACTCCGGCCTGGGCGAGGTGAACGCGTGGTGCACCGCGGTCCAGGCGCCGCTGCCGACCGCCACGTCCCCGGCCGCGGTGGCGTCGTCGGCGGGCTCGAACAGGGGCGCGTCCACGACCCACACGAAGCTCCACTGGGACTCGTCGATGAGGCCCCCACGGCGGCCGATCTCGAGCCGCGCGGCGCCGAGCAGCGCCCGAGAGGTCTTGGCGGGCCCGGCGGCGAAGAAGATGCAGTCCCCCGGGTTCGCGCCCACGTGCTCGGCGAGGCCGGCGCGCTCCTTCTCGGTGAGGTTCTTGGCCACCGGTCCCCCGAGCTCGCCGTCGGCTCCCACGAGGACGTAGGCCAGCCCCTTCGCGCCACGCTGCTTGGCCCAGTCCTGCCAGGCGTCGAGCTGCTTGCGCGGCTGGTCGGCGCCACCCGGCATGACGACCGCACCCACGTAGGGCGCCTGGAACACCCGGAAGGTGGTCTCCGAGAAGTAGTCGGTGCACTCGACCAGCTCCAGGCCCATCCGCAGGTCGGGCTTGTCGGTGCCGTAACGGCGCATCGCCTCGGCGTAGGTCATCCGCTCGATCGGGGTCTTGACCTCGTGGCCGATGAGCTGCCACACCGCGCGCAGGACGTCCTCGGCCAGGTCGATCACGTCGTCCTGGTCGACGAAGCTCATCTCGATGTCGAGCTGGGTGAACTCCGGCTGGCGGTCGGCGCGGAAGTCCTCGTCGCGGTAGCACCGCGCGATCTGGAAGTACTTCTCCATGCCGGCCACCATCAGCAGCTGCTTGAACAGCTGCGGGCTCTGCGGCAGGGCGTACCAGCTGCCCGGACGCAGCCGCGCGGGCACCAGGAAGTCCCGTGCGCCCTCCGGGGTCGAGCGCGTGAGGGTCGGAGTCTCGACCTCGACGAAACCTTGAGAGTTCAGCACCTCCCGCGCGGCCCGGTTGACCTCGCTGCGCAGGCGGAGCGCCGTCGCGGGGCCGTTGCGGCGCAGGTCGAGATACCGGTGCGCGAGACGCACCTCCTCGCCGACCTCGGTGTGCTCGTCGATCGGGAACGGCAGCGCCGCGGCCGCGCTCAACACCTCGACCTCGGTCGCGATGACCTCGATCTCGCCGGTGGGCAGGTTGGGGTTGGCGTTCCCCTCGGGACGCTGCGCGACCTCGCCGACCACCTTGAGGCAGTACTCGGCGCGGAGGTGGTGGGCGACCTCCTCGTCACGCACCACGACCTGGACCACGCCCGAGGCCTCGCGCAGGTCGAGGAACGCCACACCTCCGTGGTCCCGCCGGCGGGCGACCCAGCCGGCAAGGGTGACGGTCTGGCCGACGTGCTCTGCCCGGAGGCTGCCGGCGTCATGGGTGCGGATCACGAAATCTCCTCGAGTGCGTTGCTGGTGATGGTGGGGGTGAGGTCGGCGGCCGGCGGCGTCCACGTGGCCGCGTCGGCGTCGTGCTGCTCCCCCGAGCGGATGTCCTTGACCTGGTCCGGGCCCCCGCCGTCGCCGGGGAACCAGACGTAGGGGATGCCCCTGCGCTCGGCGTACCGGATCTGCTTGCCGAACTTCTGCGGCGTGGCGGCCACCTCGGTGGGCACACCGCCGGCGCGGAGCTGCTGCGCGATCGCGTCGCACCGGCCCCGGTCCTCCTCGCTCGGCAGGGCGACCAGGACCGCGCTGGGGACGCTGCGGTCCGCCGTGAGCACTCCCCTGCTGAGCAGCGGGACGAGCATCCGGCTGACGCCCAGCGAGATGCCGACCCCGGGGTAGGTGGTGCGGCCGTCGCTGGCCAGGGAGTCGTAGCGACCGCCCGAGCAGATCGAGCCCAGGCTCTCGTAGCCGACCATCGTCGTCTCGAACACGGTGCCGGTGTAGTAGTCGAGCCCGCGCGCGATGCGCAGGTCGGCCTCGACGGCGAAGCGGTCGCTGGTCACCGACGCGCAGCCCTCGATGACCGCCTTCAGCTCGGCCAGGCCCTCCTCGAGCAGCTCGTTGCTGACACCGAGAGCGCGCACCCGCTCCGCGAAGGAGGTGTCGGTGCTGCGGATGTCGGCGAGCTCCAGGCAGCGCTTGGCCTGGGTGTCGTCCAGCCCGGCCTCGTCCACGAGCATGCCGGCGACGACCTCGGCGGGGACCTTGTCGATCTTGTCGATGACCCGCATCACGGCCTCGATGTCCGTGGCACCGATCCCGGCGTAGAAGCCCTGGATCAGCTTGCGGTTGTTCACCTGCAGCCGCATCGGGGGCAGCGGAAGGCCCACCAGCGCCTCGGCCATCACCCGGGCGACCTCGATGTCGTGGTGGAACGGCAGGACGTCCTTGCCCACGATGTCGATGTCGGCCTGGGTGAACTCGCGGAACCGGCCCTCCTGCGGCCGCTCCCCCCGCCACGCCTTCTGGATCTGGTAGCGGCGGAACGGGAACTCGAGCTTGCCGGCGTTCTCCAGCACGTAACGGGCGAACGGGACGGTCAGGTCGAAGTGCAGACCGATCCCGGCGTCGTCGCCCTCGGCGTCGGCTTGCAGCCGGCGCAGGACGTAGACCTCCTTAGAGGTCTCGCCCTTGCGCAGCAGCTGCTCGAGCGGCTCGACGGCGCGGGTCTCCACGGGGGCGAAGCCATGCAGCTCGAAGGTACGTCGGACCTGCTCGATGACGTGCAGCTCGACGAAGCGCTGGGCAGGGAGGAACTCGGGGAACCCGCTCATCGGGTTGGGCTTGCTCATCGGTGTCAGATGCCTCGCTCGGGGCCCGGAAGTCCCGGGCCGGTGTCGCTCTGACCGGATCCGCGGGAGATCAGGTCGAGAAGGAACGGGTTGGTGGCGCGTTCGCGCGCGATGCTGGTCTGCTCGCCGTGCCCGGGCAGCACGACGATGTTGTCGGCCAGCGGCAGGACCTTGGTGGACAGGCTGCGCAGCATCGTCGGATGGTCGCCGCCGGGCAGGTCGGTGCGCCCGATCGACCCCGCGAACAGCAGGTCGCCCGAGAACATCACCTCGGCGACGTCCTGCTCGTCGTACGGCGTCCGGAAGGTGACCGAGCCCGGGGTGTGCCCGGGGGTGTGGTCCACCAGGAACTCCAGCCCGGCCAGCTCGAGCGTCTGCCCGTCCTTCACCTCGCTCACCTCGTCGGGCTCGGCGAACTCGTAGGAGCCACCGAGCAGCATGCCCGCGGTCTCCGGGGAGATCCCGGCCATCGGGTTCGTGAGCAGGTGCCGGTCCTCGGGGTGGATGTAGGCGGTGGCGTCGTAGCTGCCGGCCACCGGGGCCACGCACCACATGTGGTCGATGTGCCCGTGGGTCACCAGCACCGACACGGGCTTCAGCCGGTGCTCGCGGACCACGTCGGCCACCCCGGCGGCGGCGTCCTTGCCGGGGTCGACGACCACGCACTCCTGGCCCGGACCCGTGGCGACCACGTAGCAGTTGGTCCCCCATGGCCCGGCTGGGAAGCCTGCAATCAGCACCGGTGGGCTCTCCTGTTGGACGAGGTGGTGCGCGTCGTCGACACGCGTGACCCGTAGAGGGTACCTAGCCTGTGCCCGGCCCCGCGAAGCCGCGTCTGGCCGGGCGAAATGTCCTTGTCGTGAAAGCGAGTGCCCATCGGCAGCCCTGACACCTAGACTCACGTGCCGTGTGGTCCAAGAAGTTTGACTACGATGCTCAAGCAGTGGACCGCACCCATGACACTGATAGAGGTAACCCGGTGAACAGCCCTGACAGCGACCAGGTAGCAGACCAGTGGGGTCGCGTGTCCGAGGACGGCTCCGTCTTCGTCCGCACCAAGGACGGCGAGCGGAAGGTCGGGCAGTGGCCCGACGGTGACCCGAAGGAGGCGCTGGCGTTCTTCAAGAAGCGCTACGACGACCTCTCCTTCGAGGTCGGGCTGCTCGAGCAACGGGTGACCGCGGGGACCCTCGCCCCGGACGAGGCCGCGTCTGCGGTCAAGCAGGTGCACGCCAGCATCGCCGAGGCCCAGGCCGTGGGCGACCTCGACGGTCTCGACGCCCGGCTCGACGCCCTGTCGGCGACCATCGCCGAGCGGCGCGAGCAGCGCAAGGCCGAGCGCGCCAAGCGGGTCGAGGAGGCCCGCGGCGAGAAGGAGCGGATCGCCTCCGAGGCCGAGCGGATCTCCCAGAGCAACGACTGGCGCAACGGCGCGAACCGGATGCGCGACCTGCTCGAGGAGTGGAAGGCGCTCCCCCGCCTCGACAAGTCCACCGACGACGCACTGTGGCGACGGTTCTCCACCGCCCGCACCACCTACACCCGCCGGCGCAAGGCGCACTTCGCCGAGCTGAACGAGAAGCGGGAGTCGGCGCGGGTGGTCAAGGAGCGCCTCGCGGACGAGGCCGAGTCCCTCGCCGACTCCACCGACTGGGGCCCCACCTCCGGCCGCTACCGCGAGCTGATGCGGCAGTGGAAGGCCGCCGGCCCGGCGCCCAAGGGGATCGACGACCAGCTCTGGAAGCGGTTCCGCGGCGCCCAGGACAAGTTCTTCGGTGCGCGCGACGCGGCCAACGCCGAGCTCGACCGCGAGTTCGCGGCCAACGCCGAGAAGAAGGAGGCGCTGCTCGTCGAGGCCGAGGCGCTGCTGCCGGTGACCGACCTGCGTGCCGCGAAGGAGGCGTTCCGCGACATCGCCGAGCGGTGGGACGCCGCCGGCAAGGTGCCCCGGGACCGGATCAAGGAGCTCGAGGGCCGGATGCGCAAGGTCGAGCAGGCGATCCGCGGCGTTGAGGACGACCAGTGGCGTCGCTCCAACCCCGAGGCCCGGGCCCGCGCCGCCGACACGGTGGCGCAGCTGGAGTCCTCGATCGACGAGCTCGAGGCCAAGCGCGCGAAGGCCGAGGCGGCCGGCAACACCAAGAAGGCCGAGGAGCACGCCGCGGCGATCGAGACCCGCCGGGCCTGGCTCGCCGAGGCGCGCAGGGCGCTCGACGAGTTCAGCGGCTGAGACCGGACGAGCCGTCCAGGGCCTGCTGCTCGGGGCCGGTTGTTCGGGGCCTGCTGTTCGGGGCCTACTGGGTGACCCGGTAGGCGTCGAACACCCCGTCGACGGAGCGGACCGCCTTGAGCACGTGGCCGAGGTGCTTGGGGTCGCCCATCTCGAAGGTGAACCTCGACTTCGCGACGCGGTCGCGGGTGGTCTGCAGCGACGCCGCCAGGATGTTGACGTGCACGTCGGAGAGCACCTTGGTGATGTCCGAGAGCAGCCGGGCCCGGTCCAGCGCCTCCACCTGGATGTTGACCAGGAACATCGACTGCCCGGTGGGTGCCCACTCGACCTCGACGAGTCGCTCCGGCTGCGCGTGCAGGCTCGCTGCGTTGGTGCAGTCGGCCCGGTGGACCGAGACTCCCGCGCCCCGGGTCACGAAGCCGAGGATCTTGTCGCCCGGCACCGGCGTGCAGCACTTGGCCAGCTTCACCCAGACGTCGGAGATCCCCTTGACGATGACGCCGGCGTCCCCGCCTGAGGTGCGCTTGGCGCGGGCCCGCTCGGTCGTGATCTGCACGCCCTCGGCGAGGTCCTCGGCGGCGCCCTCCTCCCCGCCGTACAGGTCGATGACCCGACGTACGACCGTCTGGGCCCCGATGTTGCCCTCGCCGACGGCGGCGTAGAGCGCCGAGACGTCGGTGAGCCTGAGCTCGGAGGCGACCGCGGACAGCGACTCGTGGGTGAGCACCCGCTTGAGCGGCTGCCCCTCCTTGCGCATCAGCCGCGCGATCTGCTCTTTGCCCTGGTCGATGGCCTCCTCGCGCCGCTCCTTGGTGAACCACTGGCGGATCTTGTTGCGGGCGCGCGGCGACTTCACGAAGCCCAGCCAGTCCCGGCTCGGGCCGGCGTTGGGCGCCTTGGAGGTGAACACCTCGACCACGTCGCCGTTGTCCAGGGTCGACTCGAGCGGCACGAGCCGGCCGTTGACCCGGGCCCCGATCGTGCGGTGCCCGACCTCGGTGTGGATGGCGTAGGCGAAGTCCACCGGCGACGACCCGGTGGGCAGCGCGATGACGTCGCCGCGCGGGGTGAAGACGTACACCTCGGCGGAGTTGATCTCGAACCGCAGCGACTCCAGGAACTCGCCCGGGTCCTCGGTCTCCTGCTGCCAGTCGAGCAGCTGACGCACCCAGGCCATGTCGGCGTTGCTGGTGCCTGCGGACACCGCGGTCCGGTCGGTGTCGGTGCCGGTGCGGACGTCCTCCTTGTACTTCCAGTGCGCCGCGATGCCGTACTCGGCGCGGCGGTGCATGGCGAAGGTGCGGATCTGCAGCTCGACCGGCTTGCCCTGGATGCCGATGACCGTGGTGTGCAGGGACTGGTACATGTTGAACTTCGGCATCGCGACGTAGTCCTTGAACCGTCCCGGGACCGGGTTCCACCGGTTGTGCAGGACGCCGAGGACGGCGTAGCAGTCGCGGTCGGACTCCACCAGGATCCGGATGCCGACCAGGTCGTAGATGTCGGAGAACTCGCGTCCCCGCACGATCATCTTCTGGTAGATCGAGTAGTAGTGCTTGGGCCGCCCGGTCACGACAGCCTTGATCCGGGCGTCCTTGAGGTCCTTCTCGACCTGCTCGATGACCTGGGCAAGGAACTGGTCCCGCGACGGGGCGCGCTCGGCGACCAACCGGACGATCTCGTCGTAGATCTTCGGGTGCAGCGTGGCGAACGCCAGGTCCTCGAGCTCCCACTTCAGGGTGTTCATGCCCAGCCGGTGGGCGAGCGGCGCGAAGATCTCGAGGGTCTCGCGGGCCTTGCGCTCCTGGGTGTCCTGCTTCAGGTAGCGCAGCGTGCGCATGTTGTGCAGCCGGTCGGCCAGCTTGATGACGAGCACCCGGATGTCGCGGCTCATCGCCACGATCATCTTGCGGATGGTCTCGGCCTGGGCGGAGTCGCCGTACTTGACCTTGTCCAGCTTGGTGACACCGTCGACGAGCAGCGCCACCTCCTCGCCGAAGTCGTTGCGCAGCTCGTCGAGGGTGTAGGAGGTGTCCTCCACGGTGTCGTGCAGCAGCGCCGCGCACAGCGTGGACTCGGTCATGCCGATGTCGGCGAGGATCGTGGCGACCGCGAGCGGGTGGGTGATGTAGGGGTCGCCGCTCTTGCGGGTCTGGGTGCCGTGCGCCTTCTCGGCCGTCAGGTACGCGCGCTCGATGAGCGCGAGGTCCGCCTTGGGGTGGTTCGCCCGCAGGACACGGAACAGCGGCTCGAGGACGGGGTTGCCCGGGTGCGACTTGGTGGTCATCCGCGCCAGCCGGGCGCGCATCCGCCGGCCCGAGGGTCCCGAGGGCGCCAGCGCAGGCGACTCCGCCGTCGTCGCCTGTTCTGGCGCAACGCTCGACGGGCTCGTGACGCGCTCCTCAGCCACCGGCCACCCCTGCTTCCTCTCGCCGGAACTGTCAGTCTATGCCCGGGGCGAAGCCGGGCACGGACCGCTGCGTCTCAGACCGTCTTGAGCGCGGTGAAGGGGACCTCGCCGACCGCCTGGCGGCCGGGCAGGAACGACAGCTCCATCAGCACTGCCACGCCGGCCACGACGCCCCCGCAGGCCTCGACCAGCCTGCGCGTGGCCGCGACAGTCCCGCCGGTGGCGAGGACGTCGTCGACCATGAGCACCCGCTCGCCCTCGACGATCGCGTCCTGGTGCATCTCGAGCGTGGCCTCGCCGTACTCGAGCTCGTACTCGACCGCGTGCGTGGCCCACGGCAGCTTGCCGGCCTTGCGCACCGGCACGAAGCCGGCGCCGAGCGCCAGCGCCACGGGGGCGGCCAGGATGAACCCGCGCGCCTCCATCCCGACCACCTTGTCGACCGCGACGTCGCCGGCCTGGTCACGCCCGGCGCGGGCCAGCCGCTCGACCACCGCGGAGAAACCGTCGTGGTCGGCGAGGAGCGGGGTGATGTCCTTGAACACCACGCCCGCCTGGGGGAAGTCCGGGATGTCGCGGATCAGGCCGTCGAGGTGCTGGTCCAGCCAGGCGTCGTGCTCGGCGCGCTCGGGTGCGGTGCTCATGCTCACTTCCTCCCGCGTCGGGACCGGGGCTTGCGCGACGGTTGGGCGCGCTTGGCGGAGGCGGACTTGGCCACCGGCCGCGACCTCGGCGCCGGCCGCTCCCCCGCCGTGTAGCGGGGCGTGCGTCCCACCGAGGCGGGCACCGGCTCCCCGTCCTCCGGCTCCGGCTCCGACGTCGCGCGCCGCGGCTCGTCGTGCACGGGCATGTCCTCGGTGTACACCGGCACGGAGGCGTAGCGGTCCGAGTGGTGCTTGGCCCGGGTGGTCGCGCGGGCGTCACCGCGCTTGACGCCCGGCTCGAGCTCCTTGAGCTGCACGAGCAGCGGGGTGGCGATGAACACCGAGGAGTAGACGCCGGCCGCCATGCCCACGAACAGGGCCAGCGCCAGGTCCTTGAGCGCGCCCGAGCCGAGGGTGACCACGCCGGCGTAGAGGATCGCGGCCACCGGGAGCAGGGCGACGACGGAGGTGTTGATCGAGCGCACCAGGGTCTGGTTGACCGCGAGGTTGGCTGCCTGCCGGTAGGTCTGCCTGCTCCGGGCCAGGTTCTTGGTGTTCTCCCGGACCTTGTCGAACACGACGACCGTGTCGTAGAGCGAGAAGCCGAGGATGGTGAGCACACCGGTGACCGTCGCCGGGGTCACCTCGAAGCCGGACAGCGCGTAGACACCCACGGTGATGACGACGTCGTGGGCGAGGGCGACCAGCGCCGCCACCGACATCTTCCACTCGCGGAAGTACGCCCAGATGAACAGCACCACCAGGACGGTGAAGACGGCCAGGCCGATGAGGGCGCGGTCGGCGACCTGCTTGCCCCAGGTGGCGCCGATGGCTGCCTGGCTGAGGTCGCCCTCGGCCACGCCGGCGGCGTCCTGGATCGCCTCGGAGACCGTGATCGCCTCGTCGTTGCTCAGCGGCTCGGTCTGCACCCGGATGGTGTCGGTGCCCGAGGTGTTCACGATCGGCGCGGACGCCGCCTCTATCCCCGTGTCGGCGACCGCCCCGCGGATCTCCTCCACCGCGGACTGGTCGGCCTGACCGGCGGGCATCGCGACGCGGTACTCGACCACGCCCTCGAACTCGATGCCCATGTTCAGGCCCTTGAACACCAACCCCGAGATCGCGACCAGCACGATCACGCCGGAGATGGCGTACCAGAGCATCCGCCGACCGACGAAGTCGATCGAGACGTTGCCCTCGTAGAGGGCGTTACCAAGGCGCGAGAACTTGCCCATCAGGCGCTACCTCCGGCCGTACGGGTGCGGGCCACGCCCGGCAGGTGATCGATGCCGAGAGCCTCGGCGTCGAGCCCGGACAGCTTGTGCCCGGTGCTGAAGAACGGGAGCCTCGCCAGCCAGGTGACCATCGGCTTGGTGAAGAAGAAGAACACCACGATGTCAATGATCGTGCTGATGCCCAGCGCGAACGCGAAGCCGCGCACGACGCCGATGGCGAAGATGTAGAGCACCACCGCGGCCAGCAGCGACACCGCGTCCGCGGCGAGGCAGGTCGCCCGGGCGCGAACCCAGCCCGCCTCGACCGCCACGCGCAGCGACTTCCCGTCGCGCATCTCGTCGCGGATCCGCTCGAAGTAGACGATGAAGGAGTCGGCCGTGATGCCGACCGCGACGATCAGGCCCGCGATGCCCGGCAGGGTCAGCGTGAACCCCGCTGTCTCGCTCATGATCAGCACCACCGCGTAGGTGAGCGCGGCGGCCACCATCAGGGAGGCGAACACCACCAGGCCGAGCCCGCGGTAGTAGATCAGGCAGTACACGAGCACCAGGGCCAGGCCGATGATGCCCGCCCAGATGCCCGCCGCGAGCTGGTCGGCCGCGAGGGAGGGGCCCTCCTCGGTGACGACCGGCGCGGTGAACTTCAGCGGGAGCGCGCCGTACTTCAGGCTGTTCGCGAGGGTCTGCGCCTCCTCCTGCGTGAAGTCGCCCCGGATCTGCGCGTTGCCCGACGGGATCGGCTCGTCGAAGCCGGGCGCGGAGATGACCGTGCCGTCGAGGACGATCGCGAACTGCTCGCCGGTCCCGGCCATGGCGCGCGACACGTCGGCGAAGGTCGTGCGGGCGCTCTTCTCGAAGTCGAGGGTGACGACGTAGCCGACGTCGTTCTGCGGGATGCCGGCGGAGGCGTCCTTGATCTGGGTCCCCTGGATCACCGAGGCGGAGAGCAGGAACTTGTTGCCGTTCTCGTCACAGGTGATCAGCGGCTGGTCGGGCACGTCCCGGACCGGGGCCGCCTGCTGGCCGTCCTTCGGGCAGGTGTACTCCCCGAACTTGGTCAGCCACTCGCTGCCGGGGTTGCGGATCCACTGCAGCGGCTGGCCGACCGGCGCGCCCTCGGCGGTGGCCGGGGCCTGCGCGGTCGGCTGTCCCGGCAGCGGCTGCGGCGACTGAGTCGGCTGCGCCTCGTTGCCGGACTTGGCGGGCTTGTCGCCCTTGGGCGCCGGCGTGGTGGTCTCCCCTGCCGAGACGAGGCCGCGGGAGACTGCACGGCCCCGGGGGGACGCCTTCTCCGACGGCTGCTCGGACGGGCTGGCGCTCGGCGAGGCCTTGCCGCTCGGCGAGGCCTTGCCGCTCGGCGAGGCCTTGTCGCTGGGCGTGGCGCCCGCGGACGGGCTCGGGGAGCCGCTCGGCGGCGGGGTCGGCTGTCCCGGGGCAGACCCTGCGACCAGGCGGAAGCGCAGCTGCGCGGTCTGCTTGACGGTGTCGACGAGGTCCTTCCGGTTCTGGCCGGGGATCTCGACGATGATGTTCCTGGCGCCCTGCGTGGCGACCTCCGCCTCCGCGACACCGCTCGCGTTGACGCGGCTGTCGATGATCCCGGCCGCCTCCTCGAGCTTCTCCGGGGTCACCTCCTCGCCGGTGTCGGTGTTGGCCTCCAGCGTGATCCTGGTGCCGCCCTGGAGGTCGAGCCCGAGCTTGGGCCTCCAGGTCCCGCCGAGGGCGAGCCCGCCGTACAGCACAGCCAGCACCAGCCCGAAGACGATCAGCGTGCGCCCAGGACGGGACGCGTTTCTCGCCACTGTTCTTGCTCCTCAGCTATCGGGTCCGCGGACCCGGACGTACCGAGCTACTGCTCGTCGGTGGGGTTCGGGGTCTGTCCCTCGGCCGGGCCCTCGGTCTGGGTCGGGGCGCTCTCGACCACCCGCACGACCGCCTGCCGGGCCACCTTGACCGCCGTGCCCGGCGCGATCTCGACGCGCAGGCTGTCGTCAGCGAGCGCGACGACGGTGCCGTAGATGCCGGAGCTGAGCATCACCTCGGAGCCGACCTCGACGCTGGACTGGATCCGGGACATGTCCTGCTGCCGCTTGCGGGCCGGCCGGATCACCAGGAACCAGAACGCGAGGACGATGAGTACGAGGGGGAAGATCCCAGCCAGATCCTCGGCAGACACGGTGACTCCTTGCATGGTGGATGGGGGTACGTCGGACGGCGTACCGCGCGCGGCCGACGGTGAAGTCTAACCATCCACCGGTGGTGGCGTGCCCCACACACCTGTCCGGAACGTCACGGTTCCGTCTCGACCGCCCTTACCCACCCGCAGGTCCCGAGCCGTTCCCGAGCCGGGCCGGGCGGTTCAGTCGGTGTCGTCGCCGTCGAACAGCGTCTGCTCGCCGCCACCGAACGCCGCCGTGCTCGGCACCGGCAGCCCCAGGTGCTCCCAGGCGGCGGGGGTGGCGACCCGGCCGCGTGGAGTGCGGGCCAGCAGCCCCGACCGGACCAGGAAAGGCTCGGCGACCTCCTCGACGGTCTCCCGCTCCTCGCCCACCGCGACCGCCAGTGTGCTGACCCCGACCGGGCCGCCGGCGAACCGGCGGCAGAGCACGTCGAGGACGGCACGGTCCAGACGGTCGAGCCCTGACTGATCGACCTCGTAGAGGTCCAGCGCCCGGTGAGCGACGTCGAGGGTCACCGTGCCGTCGGCCCGGACCTGCGCGTAGTCGCGGACCCGGCGCAGCAGCCGGTTGGCGATCCGGGGGGTGCCGCGCGACCTCGAGGCGATCTCCCCCGCCCCCTCGTCGGTGAGCTCGACCCCCAGCAGGCCGGCGGACCGCCGCACGATGAGCTCGAGGTCGGCCGGCTCGTAGAACTCCAGGTGCGCGGTGAATCCGAACCGGTCGCGCAGGGGGCTCGGCAGCAGGCCGGCCCGCGTCGTGGCTCCGACCAACGTGAACGGGGGGATCTCCAGGGGGATGGCCGTGGCACCCGGCCCCTTTCCGATGACGACGTCGACCCGGAAGTCCTCCATCGCCATGTAGAGCATCTCCTCGGCGGGGCGGGACATCCGGTGGATCTCGTCGACGAACAGCACGTCGCCCTCGTTCATGCCCGACAGGATCGCCGCGAGGTCCCCGGCGTGGGTGATGGCGGGCCCGGAGGTGAGCCGCAGCGGGCTGGACATCTCGGCGGCGATGATCATCGCCAGCGTGGTCTTGCCGAGCCCGGGCGGCCCGGACAGGAGCACGTGGTCGGGGGTGCGGTTGCGTCCGAGCGCGGCCTGGAGCACCAGGGACAGTTGCTCGCGCACGCGCTCCTGGCCGATCACCTCATCCAGGCTGCGCGGGCGCAGGGCCGCCTCGACGGCGCACTCGTCGCCCTCCGCCTCCGCGGTGACGAGTGCCCTGCTGTCCGCGTAGCTGCTTTCCGCGTCGGCGTAGTCCGCCTCGGTCATCCGACGTACCTGCTCCGCCATCGGCTCAGGCCTTGCTCAGGGTGCGCAGGGCGGCCCGCAGCAGCGACCCGACGTCGGGCTCCGTCGCGCCGTCGGCCTCCGGTGCGACGGCGTCCACGGCCTTGTCGGCCTCCTTCGCCGACCAGCCGAGGCCGACCAGGCCGGCATGGACCTGGTCGCGCCAGGGCGCACTCGCGGCGCCGGCCGGAGAGGTGCGGGCCGGGCCTGCGCCGACGGGTGGGCCGAGACGGTCCCTGAGCTCGAGGATGATCCGCTGGGCGCCCTTCTGCCCGATGCCGGGGACGGCGGTCAGCGCCTTGACGTCCTCGGTGGTGACCGCGCGACGGAGCTCGTCGGGGCTGTGCACGGCCAGCATGGCCTGCGCGAGCTTGGGACCGACGCCGCTCGCGGTGAGCAGCATCTCGAAGACGCTCTTCTCGTCCTCGTCGAGGAAGCCGTAGAGGGTCAGCGACTCCTCCCGGACGATCATGCTGGTGGGCAGCGTGGCGGCTGTGCCCGGCCGCAGGGTGGCCAGGGTGTTCGGGGTGCAGTTGAGCTCGAGGCCCACTCCCCCGACCTCGACCACGGCCGAGCTCAGGGTCACCCCGGCGACGGTCCCGGTGACGAAGGCGATCACCGTGCTCTCCTTCCGGCCGCGGCGACGGCGGCCTCGATCCTGGACTGGGCGGCTCCGCGCCAGATGTGACAGATGGCCAGGGCCAGCGCGTCGGCGGCGTCGGCGGGCTTGGGCTGGGTCTGCAGTCGCAGCAACCGGGTCACCATGGTCCCGATCTGCGCCTTGTCGGCGCGGCCGTTGCCGCTCACCGCCGCCTTGACCTCGCTCGGGGTGTGCAGGGCAACCGGGATCCCCCGCTTCGCGGCGGCCACCATCGCGATCCCGCTGGCCTGCGCGGTGCCCATCACGGTGCTGACGTTGTGCTGGCTGAAGACCCGCTCGACGGCCACGGCGTCCGGCGCGTGCACGTCGAGCCACTGCTCGACCTCGGCCTCGATCCGGCACAGCCTCAGCGCCACGGACATGTCCGCCGGGGTCCGCACCACCCCGACGTCGACCATGTGCAGCGGCCGGCCGACCGAGCCCTCCACGACGCCGAGACCGCAGCGGGTCAGTCCGGGGTCGATCCCGAGCACCTTCACGCGCGCACCTCTCCGCCGTTGATCGAACACACGTTCGGTGCAAACGTAACCGATGCGACGACCACGAGCCGGTGCGACACTCCGCGCGGTCAGGCCTCCAGCGCCGCCATCACGTCGTCGGAGACGTCGAAGTTCCCGAAGACGTTCTGCACGTCGTCGAGGTCCTCGAGCGCCTCGACCAGGCGGAACACCTTGCCGGCGCCGTCCTGGTCGACCTCGACGGTCATCGTCGGGACGAAGGACGCCTCGGCGGAGTCGTAGTCCAGCCCGGCGGCCTGCAGGGCGGTCCGGACCGCGACGAGGTCGGTGGCCTCGCTGATCACCTCGAACGAGTCACCGATGTCGTTGACCTCCTCGGCGCCCGCGTCCAGGGTCGCCTCGAGGACGTCGTCCTCGGACACCTGCTTGCCGTCCTGCTCCTTGCCGACGATCACGACGCCCTTGCGGTTGAACATGTAGGACACCGAGCCCGGGTCGGCCAGCGAGCCGCCGTTGCGGTTCATCGCGGTCCGCACCTCCATGGCGGCGCGGTTCTTGTTGTCGGTGAGGCACTCGATGAGGAACGCGACGCCGTTCGGCCCGTAGCCTTCGTACATGATCGTCTGGTAGTCGGCGCCGCCGGCCTCCGCCCCGGAGCCCCGCTTGACCGCGCGGTCGATGTTGTCGTTGGGGACCGAGGACTTCTTGGCCTTCTGGATCGCGTCGTAGAGCGTGGGGTTGCCGGCGGGGTCACCGCCACCCATCCGCGCGGCGACCTCGACGTTCTTGATGAGCTTGGCGAAGAGCTTGCCGCGACGCGCGTCGATCACGGCCTTCTTGTGCTTCGTGGTCGCCCATTTGGAGTGGCCAGACATGAAGTGTTTGCCCCTACTTCCGCTTCGCAGGTGTGCCGTCAGCGGCGACCTTCCGTGAACGGACCAGGTCGACGAACAGCGCGTGCATTCTGTGGTCCCCCGTGATCTCGGGGTGGAACGACGTGGCGAGCAGGTTCGCCTGCCGAACGGCGACGATCCTACCCAGAGCCTCCCCCGAGGCGACGCGAGCGACGACCTCCACGTCCTGCCCGACCTTCTCCACCCAGGGCGCCCGGATGAACAGGGCGTGGAACGGGGCGTCGAGCCCGGTCACGTCCAGGTCGGCCTCGAACGAGTCCACCTGCCGCCCGAACGCGTTGCGACGCACCACGACGTCGAGACCGCCGATGGTCTCCTGCCCGAGGATGCCGCCCTCGATGTGGTCGGCGAGCATGATCATGCCCGCGCAGGTGCCGAAGGCCGGAAGGCCGTCACGGATCGCCTCGCGCAGCGGCTCGAACAGCTCGAAGGTGCGGGCCAGCTTGTACATCGTGGTCGACTCGCCGCCGGGAAGCACGATGCCGTCGAGGTCGGCCAGCTCCGTGGGCCGTCGTACCGGCATGGTCCGCGCGCCCGCGCGCTCCAGCATGGCCATGTGCTCACGCACGTCGCCTTGCAGGGCGAACACGCCGATCAGGGGAAGGTCACTCACCCCACCATGGTAAGTGGGCGCCCGGTCCCCCGGTCCCGGGCGCCCGGCCCACCGGTCCCTGCCTCGACCCTGGCGGGTCGACTTCGACGGGTTCCCGACCCGTCGGGGTCTCCCTCCCCCAAACAGGGGGCCCTGGAGGGACGACCCCGACGAGCGCTGTATCCATGGTCATCTGCCACACAGGGTGTACACCAGCCCCCAACGGCCGATATGGACGGAAGTCGCCTCGAAGCGGCCGTTCGGTGAACGGATCCGGCCCGGCTGCTCAGACGCGGTAGTACAGACGGGTGCCCCAGAGCCGGACAAGCCGGCCTGGGGCACCGATCCGTGGGGGTGTTACCTGTCGACGTCGAACGGGTAGGTGGCGGAACCGCCTGGCACCTCGCTGCTGACGCTGAGGTTGCCGGCCAGGTCCTCGATCCGGAGGCGGACCTCGTAGTCGCCGAGGTTGACCGCTTCGCGAGGGATGGCGATTCCCCATCGGGCTGCGTTGACGGCCGGCCCCTGAAGGAGAGTCGCACCTCGCCAGGTTCCGCAGCTGCCAGGCGTCAGGGCGGCGCCGTCCCAGCACACTCCCGGCGTGGTGACGAAGCGCAGCTCGTAGCCGACCGCCGTGACCATGGTCCCGGTCCCGTCCACGGTCCCGCACACGCCGGGGGCGCCCACACCGGGCGCGAGCGGAGACCCGCACCGGTTCTTGTCACTGTTCCACTGCGTGGCCTTCGTGCCGCCGCCGACCGGGTAGGTCAGGTCGGTGGGCAAGCTCGGCGCGACCGTGTCGAGCGTCGCGCCCAGCGCCGGGGAGGCCCCCGACTCGTTGCCCGCCGGGTCGGCGGCCGTGGCGGTGAGGCTGTTCGCGCCTTCGACCAGCGTGGCGTCGACCGCGAACCGGCCGGAGGAGTCCGCGACGACGGAGCCGAGCACGGTGCCGTCCCGGCGGACCGTGACCGTGCTGCCGGGCTCGGCGGTGCCGGTCACGCTCTGCGCGGCCACCTTGGTGACCCGGTCCGTCGAGGAGGTTCCGGTGTCCACGCTGATGCCGGTGATCGTCGGCACGCCCGGTGCCTGCTTGTCGATGCGGACCGTCCGGGTGTGGAGGTCCTCGACGTTGCCGGCGTTGTCGGTGGACCAGTACTCCACCTCGTGGGTGCCCTCGGTGGTCAGCTGGAAGCCGGCGCTGGCGCCGACGACCGTGGTGACCTCGCCGGACCCGATCCGGTAGCTGATGCTCGCGACCCCCAGGCCGGTGTCGGTCGCGGAGAGGGTGACCGACACGTTGCTGCGGTTCCAGCCGTGGCCGTTGGGCTCGGGGTTCTGCGCCCAGGTCGTCGACGGCGCCGCGGAGTCCTGGCTGAACCGGGCGCGGTCGCTCTCCGGACCCGTCCAGCTCGTGCCGACCCGCGCGACGACGACGTAGTCAGCGACGGCGGTGGACGGTCGTGGGTCCGTGCAGGTGCGCTCAGGGTCGCCGGCGCTGCACACGAACGTGCGGGAGGTCCCGACGTACCTGTAGACGTCGTAGCCGCCGACGGGCGCGCCGTTGCCCATCGTCGAGGCGGCCCAGGCGATGCGGACGGTGGCGCCGTCGAGGGCGACCTCGGGGGTGGCCGCCTTCTCGACGTGGGTGGCCTGCACGGTTCCGGTCCCGGCGGCGGTGGACTCCCACGCGGCGAGGGCGGCGGTGGGCGCGAGCGCCAGGGTGAGGGGTACGGCGGCCGTCATCACGCGCCGGGTCAGGTTGGTCATCGCTTCACCGCCGTCGCCGTCACCGTCACCGTGAAGGTGACGTTCTTGCAGGCATCGGGGGCCGAGTGCCTCAGGCCCACCTCGATGCCGCTGTTCGTGGCGGCCCTGGCCGGCACCTCGACCACCGGGCTGAGCGAGGCCGTGCCGTCCGGGACGGCGAGGTGCGCGCCGGTGCAGCCGGCTGCTGCCGCGGCCTCCGGCGTGGACGCCGTGACCGTGAGGGTGTCGACGTGGATCGCGAAGCCGTGGGGGTTGGTGTAGGTCACCGGGAGCGAGACCGTGCGGCCGGGCCACAGGCCCGACACCGTGCCCACCGTCACCCCGAACTCCTTCGTGGAGCCGTTGCCCCCACCGGTGTCGGTTCCGCCACCGTTGCAGGTGACGTTGTGCTTGCCGTTGCAGCCCGGGTTCGCGTTGTTGCTGCTCGACCCGGTCAGCACGACCGGTCCCGCGGGGGCGGGGCCGAACGTGACGACAGCTGCTCCCGCCCACGTGCACGCGCACGCGGCGGCGAGTGCCGTCAGCCTCCTGGTGATGCGGCCTGTGGTCACGTCCGGTCCCTCACTCCCTCGTCAGCGGACTTCGTCGCGGTGGCGCGTCAGGCGACGCTGTGCGCGGAGGCGTCGAAGTCGAGCGTGAACGTGGCGCCCTGGCAGTCGGGGTCGGCGTCCGCGGCCATGGACACGACGAACTCCTTGCTCACGGTGCCGTCGGAGGCGATGCGGTCGCCGAGAGCCTGCCCGGGCGCGAGCTCGGCGGTCACGGAGGTGGTGTCGCACTCGCTGTTGTCGGCGACGACACCGCCGTCCCAGGCCAGCGTGTCGAGCTCGACGGCGTAGGGGTTCGGGTTGGTGACCGAGATGGTGATGGTCTTGCTGCCGGTCGGGAACAGGCCGGAGACCGCCTCGGTGTCCGACTGCTCCACGGTGAGGTCGACCTCGCTGCCGGCGGTGACCGAGCCGGTGCCGGTGCCCGTCGAGGTCCAGGCGGCGAAGGCGATCCCGCCACCGACCAGGGCGAGCGTGGTGCCGGTGACCAGGGCGGCGCGCTTCTTGTTCTGCATGGTGAAGTCCCTTTCGAGGTGTGATGTGAACACCCCAGACGATTCACCTCTTTGCGTGGCGAAACGGCACGACACCGGACACACCCAACCAACGGAGCATCAGGTGCGACCGGACGGGCAGGGCACGCCACCATCGGGACTAGTCGGATGTGGGGAGGAGTTCCGGCAATCCGGACAGGCCCGGCACCGGGGACTAGTCCCTTCGTCCCCCGTCATGGGGACAGCGGCGAGCTCGAAGACCACGTAGCCGCCGAAAGTGGTCACTCCCGACGTTCTCCGGCACCGGCTTGCGTCGGGAGTGACCACTTTCAGGGCAGCGGGTCTCGGCCGGCCGGGGTCAGCGCTCAGACGGGGAGCCGGCGCTGCCAGTGCGCGGCGACCTCGACCCTGCCCTCGTCGAAGTGCGCCGGCAGCCCGTGCCGCGCGAGCACGGCGACCACGTCGTCGAGCAGGCTGTCGCCGGGTGCGACGTTCGCGGTGCTGCCGTGCCAGACGTTGACCTCGAGCATCCCCTCGTCGATGGCGTGCCAGACGTCGGAGGGGGTGAACCAGGCCACGCCGACAGGCCGGTCGTCGCTGCGGGCGTCGAGGACCGCCTTCGCGGCCCAGTGGTCCTCGCAGCCCTGGAGCACGACCAGCCCGCTCCGCTCGAGGTCCGCGAACGCCGCCTGGAGCCGGTCGTAGTCGGTCGTCTCGGGCCAGGTCGCCTGGTCACGGGCCAGCTCGGCCCGGTACTCCGCGATCCAGTCCGACGCGACCCGCTCCGGCGCGTCCACCGACAGCTCCGTGGAGACCGCGAGCGCGACCTCCGCGTTCAGCTCGTCGTCGCCGAGCAGCCCCGAGCGCACGCAGGAACGCGTGAACTCGCGGACGTGCTCCTCGGCCAGCGATGCGTCCGCCACCGTGACGACCCGCGTCCTACCAGCCGCGCTCGGCGAGCCGGTGCGGCTGCGGGATCTCGTCGACGTTGATGCCGACCATCGCCTCGCCCAGCCCGCGGGAGACCTTCGCGACCACGTCGGGGTCGTCGTGGAACGTCGTCGCCTTCACGATCGCCTCCGCGCGCTGCGCGGGGTTGCCGGACTTGAAGATGCCCGAGCCCACGAACACGCCCTCGGCGCCGAGCTGCATCATCATCGCGGCGTCGGCCGGGGTGGCGATCCCGCCGGCGGTGAACAGCACGACCGGCAGCTTGCCGTTCTCGGCGACCTCGCGGACCAGCGGGTACGGCGCCTGCAGCTCCTTCGCTGCCACGTACAGCTCGTCCTTCGACAGCGCCTGCAGGCGGCGGATCTCCGCGCGGATGGTCCGCATATGCGTCACCGCGTTGGACACGTCACCGGTGCCGGCCTCGCCCTTGGAGCGGATCATCGCCGCCCCCTCGGTGATCCGGCGCAGCGCCTCCCCCAGGTTGGTCGCGCCGCACACGAACGGCACCGTGAACGCCCACTTGTCGATGTGGTTCGCGTAGTCGGCGGGGGTGAGCACCTCCGACTCGTCGATGTAGTCCACGCCCAGGCTCTGCAGCACCTGCGCCTCGACGAAGTGGCCGATCCGGGCCTTGGCCATCACCGGGATGGAGACGGCCTCGATGATGCCGTCGATCATGTCCGGGTCGCTCATCCGCGACACCCCGCCCTGCGCGCGGATGTCCGCCGGGACGCGCTCGAGCGCCATCACGGCGACCGCGCCGGCGTCCTCGGCGATCTTGGCCTGCTCGGCGTTGACCACGTCCATGATCACGCCGCCCTTGAGCATCTCGGCCATGCCGCGCTTCACGCCGGCCGTGCCGGTCATGGCCTGCGCGGCCCCCGTCGGGTTCTGGTTCTGCACCTCAGTCACGGTCAACCTTCTGCGTACTGGCCGGGCACGCAGGCCCGACCGGAGATATGGAGGATGCCTCCAAGACTACGACCCGGGCACGGCCGAGCCCGAACCGGATCAGTCGCCGAGCAGCGCCGGCGGCGGCGCGTCGTCGAGATCGACGGTCTCCAGGTCGGCCGCGCGCCCGCTCAGCCGGAGCCAGCGCACCCGCCGGCGCGAGCGCAGCGCCCGGGCGTTGACCACCACGTCGTTGTGGAAGCGCCGGGCCAGCTCCACCTTGCGGCAGTCGCCCTCGAGCTCGTCCAGCAGCTGTCCCACGCTGGGGTCGCTGCGCAGGGTGCGCACCTCGTCGGTGTCGCGGAACACCGCCCGCAGCGCCTCCGACAGGTCCGACTCGGCCTGCTCGAAGTCCTCGGGGCTCGCCGCGCGCGCCTGGTGGGCGGAGTCGACGAGCAACAGGGAGCGGGCCGGGTCGAGCGCACCGGAGGTGGCCAGCTCCAGCGCGGTCCCGGAGCGGTGCAGCAGCTGCGCCTCCAGCGAGCTGCGCGCCACCTCGATCCGGTAGTGCATCCGGTCCAGCCGGCTCGCGGTCCACGACAGCCACAGCCCGACGAGGCCGACCAGCGCGATCGTGAGGACGAGGACGAGCCACTCCATCAGCGCCTCCCCTCACGCCGTCCGGCCACCGTCTCGTAGACCCGCACGATCTGTCCCGCCACCGCGGACCAGTCGTAGCGCCACACCACGCGGGAGGCCTCCTCGCGTGCCGCGGAGACCCGCGTCGGGTCGGCCAGCGTGTCCGCGAGCCGGGCGCGGAGCGCGGCGACGTCGCCGTTGCGGAACAGCGTGCCGTAGGCACCGTCGCCGAGCACCCGGCGGAACGCGGGGATGTCGCTGGCCAGCACCGCGGTCCCGGCCGCCATCGCCTCGATCAGCACGATGCCGAAGCTCTCGCCGCCGGTGTTCGGCGCGACGTAGAGGTCCGCCGTGCGCAGCGCGGAGGCCTTCTCCTCGTCGCTGGCGCGGCCGAGGAAGGTCACCGCGTCACGTGCCTCGGCGGGCAGCCGGTCCCGGGCCGCGTCGACGTTCCCGCCACCGACGACGAGCAGTCGGGCTCCCGGGTGCTGCTCGAGCACGGAGGGGAACGCCTGCAACAGCAGCTGCAACCCCTTGCGCGGCTCGTCGAGCCGGCCCACGAACGCGAGCGTCGGTCCCTCGCCCTGCCACTGCGGGCACACCGCGGCGTGCGCGAACCGGTCCACGTAGACCCCGTTCGGGATCACCACCGGCTCGCCGCCGACGTGCTGCACCAGGGTGTCGCGGGCGTACTCCGAGACCGCGATCCGGGCCGCGATCTTCTCCAGCGACGGCCGCAGGATCGAGGCGGACGCCGACATCGCGCGCGACCGCACGTTGCTGGTGTGGAAGGTCGCCACCACCGGCACCTCGGCCGCCCAGAGCGCCAGCAGTGACAGGCTCGGGGTCGCCGGCTCGTGCAGGTGGATCACGTCGAAGGCGCCCTCACGCAGCCAGCGGCGGACCCGGGCGGCGACCACCGGGCCGAACGACAGCCGCGCGACCGACCCGTTGTAGGGCACCGGGATCGCGCCACCGGCGGGGACGACGTACGGCGGAAGCGGCTGGCCGTTGTCGCTGGGCGCGAGGACGGACACGTCGTGCCCCAGCCCGATCAGCGCCTCGGCCAGGTCCTTGACGTGGTTCTGCACACCACCGGGCGCGTCGAGGCTGTAGGGGCAGACGAGTCCGATCCGCACGGCTAGCCTCCGGCCCGACGGGGCTCGTCGACGAAGACCCGCTGCATCATGTGCCAGTCCTGCGGGTGCGCCCGGATGCCCTCGGTGAACCGGTCGGCCACCGCCTGCATCATCGCGGCCACGCCGGCCTCCCCGTCCCGGGGTGCGACCTCGTCGTGGAAGGTGAGCACGAGCTCGGGCCCGTCGTACGCCAAGGTGACCGGGACCAGCGCTGCGCCGGTGCGCCGGGCCAGCACCGCCGGCCCCCGCGGCATCCGGGCCCGGTTCCCGCAGAGCTCGACCTCGATGCCGCTGCGGGTCAGGTCGCGGTCGGCGAGCAGCGCCACGAGCCCTCCGCCCCGCGCCCAGTCGACCAGCCGCTCGAACATCTCCCCGTCCCCGGTCAGCGGAAGGATCTCCATGCCCAGGGTGCGCCGGTAGGCGACGAACTCGTCGTAGAGCCGCTCGGGCCGCAGCCGCTCGGCGACCGTGGCCAGCGGCATCCCGGTCGCGCAGGCCCAGGCGCCGGCCCAGTCCCAGTTGCCCATGTGCGGCAGCGCGGCGACCACGCCGCGTCCCTGCTCGTAGGGCTCGCGGATCGCTCGCTCGTTGACGGTGCGGGTACGTCGGACGACGTCGTGGATGTCCCACGAGGGCAGCCGGAACGACTCGCACCAGTAGCGCAGGTAGGACCGCACCGCGTCCCGGGTCAGCCCGTCCAGCTCCTCGGCGGACAGCTCCGGGCGGACCCGCCCGAGGTTGCCGCGCAGCCGCCGGACCCCTCTCCCGTCCCGGGAGTAGATGCCGTCGGCGATCTGGTCGAACAGCCGCCGGGCGGCCGGCTCGGGCAGCCACCGCACGAACCGCCAGCCGGACACGTAGCCCAGCGCGGTGGCGTTGTCGGCCGCGGCCGTGGCGGCGCGGCCCAGCCCCGTGCGGAGACCCCCGACCATCAGGCGGTCGCCTTGGCCTGGCTGCGCACGGCCAGCACCCGCTGCAGCACGGTGACGGTGCTCGCGACCGCGAGCAGACCCAGGGTCAGCGGGAGCAGCGCCGGAAGGTCGAGCAGGACGCTGAGCCCGGTCATCACCAGGATCGCCACCAGCCGGTCGGCCCGCTCGGCGATGCCACCCTTGGCCTCCATGCCCAACGACTCCGCCCGCGCCCGGGCGTAGGAGGTCACCGACCCCATCACCAGGCAGTACAGGGCGAGCGCGGACCACAGGTCGGAGTCCCCCGGACCGGCGAAGTAGAGCACCAGCCCGCCGAAGATCGCCGCGTCGCCGAGGCGGTCCAGCGTGGAGTCCAGGAACGCGCCCCACTTCGACGACGACCCGGACATCCGGGCCATCGTCCCGTCGAGCAGGTCGGAGAACACGAACGCGGTGATCACCAGCACGCCGGTGAGCAGCTCGCCGCGGGGGAAGAAGACCAGTGCCCCGGTGACCACGCCGAGGGTGCCGACGAGCGTGACCACGTCAGGGCTCACCCCCACGCGCAGCAGGAAGCGGGCGACGGGGGTGAGGACCTTGGTCCAGAAAGCGCGGAAACGGTTCAGCATGGCGAGAGCAGGCTACCGGCTCGCCCGCGTCGTTCAGCGCCAGGCGTCAGCGAGCAGATCGCGCGTCTCGGTCAGCAGCTGGGGCAAGGTCTTGGTCCTGCCGATGATCGGCATGAAGTTCTGGTCCCCCGCCCAGCGCGGGACCACGTGCTGGTGCAGGTGCGCGGAGATTCCCGCACCCGCGATCGCGCCCTGGTTCATCCCGATGTTGAACCCGTGGGCACCGCTCACCTCGCGGATGGTGCGCATGGCGGCCTGGGTGAACGCGGCGACCTCGGCGCTCTCCTCGGCGGTCAGCTCGGTGTAGTCGGGCACGTGCCGGTAGGGGCAGACCATCAGGTGCCCCGGGCTGTAGGGGTAGAGGTTGAGCACCACGAAGGTGAGGTCGCCCCGGTGCACCACCAGACCCTCTTCGTCGTCGAGCGTCGGGATCCGGCAGAACGGGCACTGGTGCCCGGCCGCCTCGTCCGCCGGCTTGTTCTCGCCGCGGATGTAGGCCATCCGGTGCGGCGTCCAGAGCCGGTCGAGCTCGTCGGGCACGCCGACGCCGTCCTGGTTCACGGCGCCGGCGGGACCGTCGTACCCCTGCCTCTCCCCCGGTGTCATACCTGGATCCGGCGCTCCACGGCGTCGACAACCCGGGCGATGGCCTCGTCGACGGAGACCCCGTTGTCCTGGTCGCCGTTGCGGTAGCGGAAGCTGACCGCCTCGGCCTCCATGTCGTTGTCGCCCGCGATCAGCATGAACGGCACCTTCTGCAGCTGCGCGTTGCGGATCTTCTTCTGCATCCGGTCGTCGGACTCGTCGACCTCGACACGGATCCCGTGCTCACGCAGGCGTGCGGCGACCTTGTGCAGGTACTCGTTGTGCCGCTCCGCGATGGGGATGGCGACGACCTGCACCGGCGCGAGCCACGGCGGGAACGCGCCTCCGTAGTGCTCGGTGAGCACGGCGACGAACCGCTCGATCGAGCCGAACAGCGCCCGGTGGATCATCACCGGCTGCTGCCGGGTGCCGTCGGACGCCTGGTACTCCAGGGCGAAGCGCTTCGGCTGGTTGAAGTCGACCTGGATGGTGGACATCTGCCAGGTCCGGCCGATCGCGTCGCGGGCCTGGACCGAGATCTTCGGGCCGTAGAACGCGGCGCCGCCCGGGTCGGGCACCAGGTCCAGGCCGGACGCGGTGGCCACCTCCTCGAGCGTGCGGGTGGCCTCCTCCCAGGAGGCGTCGTCACCGACGTACTTCTCGGGGTCCTTGGTGGACAGCTCGAGGTAGAAGTCCTCGAGGCCGTAGTCGCGGAGCAGCTCGAGGACGAAGGTGAGCAGGCTGCTCAGCTCCTCCTTCATCTGCTCGCGGGTGCAGTAGATGTGCGCGTCGTCCTGGGTGAAGCCGCGGGCGCGGGTCATGCCGTGCACGACCCCGGACTTCTCGTAGCGGTACACGGTGCCGAACTCGAAGATGCGCAGCGGCAGCTCGCGGTAGGACCGCCCACGCGACCTGAAGATCAGGTTGTGCATCGGGCAGTTCATCGGCTTGAGGTAGTAGTCCTGCCCCGGCTTGACGACCTTGCCGTGCTCGTCGGTGGTCGCGTCGAGGTGCACCGGTGGGTACATCCCGTCGGCGTACCAGTCGAGGTGGCCGGAGGTCTCGAACAGCGCGCTCTTGGTGATGTGCGGGCTGTAGACGAAGTCGTACCCGGACTCCTCGTGCCGGCGGCGGGAGTAGTCCTCCATCTCCTTGCGCAGCACCCCGCCCTTGGGGTGGAACACCGCGAGGCCGCTGCCGATCTCGTCGGGGAAGCTGAACAGGTCGAGGTCGCGGCCGAGCTTGCGGTGGTCGCGCCGCTCCGCCTCCTCGAGCCGGTGCAGGTACGCCTCGAGCGCCTCCTTAGACTCCCATGCGGTGCCGTAGATGCGCTGCAGCTGCTTGTTCTTCTCGTCGCCGCGCCAGTAGGCCGCGGCCGAGCGCATCAGCTTGAACGCGGGGATCCGCTTGGTGGTCGGCAGGTGCGGCCCGCGGCACAGGTCCTTCCAGGCCAGCGAGCCGTCGCGCTTGAGGTTGTCGTAGATGGTCAGCTCGCCGGCGCCGACCTCCACGCTCGCGCCCTCGGCTGCTTCGTCCGACCCGCCCTTGAGCCCGATCAGCTCCAGCTTGTAGGGCTCCTCGGCGAGCTCGGCGCGCGCGTCGTCGTCGGCGACGGGGCGGCGTGCGAACTTCTGCCCCTCCTTGACGATCTTGCGCATCCGGCTCTCGATCTTCTCGAGGTCCTCGGGCCGGAACGGCTCGGCGACGTCGAAGTCGTAGTAGAAGCCGTCGACGACCGGCGGGCCGATGCCGAGCTTCGCCTCCGGGTAGAGCTGCTGCACCGCCTGCGCCAGGACGTGCGCGGTCGAGTGCCGGAGGATGTCGCGGCCGTCGGCGGAGTCGATCGCGACCCCCTCGACGTCGTCACCCTCGGCGAGCTCGTAGGAGAGGTCCTTGAGCGCACCGTTCACCCGGGCCGCGATCACGGCCGGGTCGTCGGCGAAGAGCTCCCACGCCTTGGTGCCCGTCGTCACCGCTCGCTCAGCACGCTCGGCTGCGCTGGCTACGGCGACCTTGATCTCGGACACGTGGGGCTCCTTCTGCTGGAGTTCGGGTAGGTGCCTCGATCGTATCTGCCGGGTACGTCGGGGCGCTCCCGGGTTTTGCGCCGGGTGCACGGCCCGCGAAACGCAACGATCCCGCCCTCGATGAGAGCGGGATCCCGGGTTGTTCTCGGTGGGCGATACTGGGTTCGAACCAGTGACCTCTTCGGTGTGAACGAAGCGCGCTACCACTGCGCCAATCGCCCCGGCGTCCGGCCGTGTCGGCCGGTGCGCCGCAAACCATAGCGCATGTTGCTGATGGGTTCACATCCCGGGGAGCTCGGGCATCCAGCCCGCCAGGGACTGCACCCAGTTCCAGCCGTCGATCGCGAGCGAGGGCCAGTCGTAGACCGCCACGTAGACGGCCACCGCCCCGACCACGAGCACCACCACCAGGCCGGTGAGCAGCATCCGACGCCGGCGCACCTTGGGGTCCATCGCCTCGGCCTTCAGCCGGGCCTCGTGCGCCTTCTGCCTGGCCTTGCCCAGCCAGCGCTCGGCCCACGCCCACTCGGTCGCCAGGATCGCCAGACCCAGGACGATGCCGACGATGCCGGGACCGGGCGTGACCATCATGACCAGGCCCGCGCCCATGACCAGCACGCCGAGGGTGGTGACCACGATCTTGGTCGTGAGCGAGAGCGCGGGATTGGCGTGCAGCCGCTGGTGCAGCCGGCCCCGCCGCCGCGGCTCCTCGCTCGTCTCCGGCGCCGTCATGGCGCCATTCTCCACTTCGCCCACGTCACTCCAACGTCCGCTCCACTAGACCAGTTCCCGGAGCCTAGCCGTGACGGGGGACACGTCCGGCCCGGCAGAACCGGTCAAAAGTGGACACATCCGCCGCGCCCGCTGTCCCCCAGCCAAAAAAGTTCGTGGATCGCGATTCGTTCCCCGTCATAGGGACATCTTGTGACCGTCTCCTCCACGAACGGGAAAGGAAAGGTGGCAACAATGGA
Source organism: Nocardioidaceae bacterium (assembly GCA_035457605.1). Classification (GTDB taxonomy): domain Bacteria; phylum Actinomycetota; class Actinomycetes; order Propionibacteriales; family Nocardioidaceae; genus Nocardioides_C. Next base: position 2,155 of record DATIBI010000328.1, on the reverse strand, counting down.
TCACTCGATGAACACGGCACCACTCGCCGTAACCCAGGCTGTGACGCTCGAGCTCATCGACGCCACCGGGACCTCGACACCCATCGAGGCCGAGCTCCAGTACGACCCTCGCGACCCCTACGCGGTAACCACGGTCTTCATGACCGGGCGGAACCGGGTGCGGTGGACGTTCGGCCGGGACCTGCTGGCCGACGGGGTGTACGAGCCCAGTGGGGACGGAGACGTGCACGTGTGGCCGTGCCTGGACAGCGACGGTCACGCGGTCGTGATCATCGAGCTGTGCTCGCCCGACGGAGAGGCTCTCGTCCAGGCGCGTGCCGGCGACCTCACCGCGTTCGTGGACCGCATGTGCCGCTCGGTGCAGCCGGGCTCCGAGTCCGAGCACGTGGACGTGGATGCCGCGATCGCGGCGATCTTCGCAGCCGAGGCGGCCTGAGCCGATCGTTGGCTAGGCTGATGGCCCCGCCCTCGACGGCGGGGTGAGCCGACCACAGGAGCGCCCGTGCTGTTCAGCCATGACACCGAGCACTCGCTCGCCTGCGTGGTGGACCTGGTGAACTCGGCCCCCTCCGAGGGCAACGAGGAGCTCCTCCCCGACCTGGACTCGCTGTCCGACTTCGTCACCCGTCACGAGGTGAGCGAGGTCTCCCGGCTGACGCAGTCCGACCTGGGGGCGGTGCACGACCTGCGGGACCGGATCCGGCCGGTCTTCGGCGCGGTCGATGACGCCTCTGCCGCACGGATCGTCAACCAGCTCGTCGGCCAGGCGCCGGTCACGCCACGGCTGACCGACCACGACGGCTACGCGTGGCACATGCACTACTTCGCACCGGGAGCGTCGCTCGCCGAGCACCTCGCCGTCGACTGCGGCATGGCGCTCGCCCACGTCCTCTCCCTCGGCGAGCGCGAACGGCTGCGCGTGTGCGAGGCCCCGGGCTGCGACCAGGTGCTGGTCGACCTCTCCCGGAACCGGTCCAAGCGCTACTGCGACGCGCGCACCTGCGGCAACCGCCTGCACGTAGCGGCCTACCGCGAGCGCCGGCGCGCCGAGGCGACCGGCTGACCTCACCTCACGGGTCGAGGTCCTCGCGCTCCTTCTGCGCCCACACCCGCATGACCTCCTGTGTCACCGGACCCGGCGCGTCCAGGTGCCGTCCGTCGACCGCGTGCACGCCCTGCACGTCCCGCGTGGTGGAGACGAGGAACACCTCGTCGGCCGTGGTGAGTACGTCGATCGGCTCGTCGACCTCGCGTCCGCCGTACCACTCGAGCACCAGCACACGGCTGATCCCGGCCAGGCATCCCGACGCGAGCGTCGGCGTGCGCACCTCCCCGTCGACCACGTAGAAGACGTTGGAGCCCGTGCCCTCGCACAGGTTCCCGACCGTGTTCGCGAAGACTGCCTCGCTGGCACCTCGCTCGGCGGCGTGCGCCAGCGCCAGCACGTTCTCGCCGTAGGAGGTGGTCTTCAGGCCCGCGAGCGCACCGCGCTCGTTGCGCGGCCACGGCACCGTGGCCACCGCCGTGGTGCCCGGCCACGGCGCCATCGACCCGGCGGCCACGACCAGGGTCGGCGGCTCGCTGCCGCGGCCGGACCCCAGTGGCGCGGGGCCGCCGGTCAGGGCGATCCGGATCCGGCCCAGGGGCAGGTCCTGTCCCTCGAGCACGGCCGCCACCGCTCGTCGTACCTCCGCCAGGTCCGGCTCCGGAAGCCCCATCCCCTTGGCCGAGGTCACCAGCCGGTCGAGGTGACGGGTGAGCGCGAACGGCTCCCCGTCCATGACCTTCACGGCCTCGAAGACCCCGTCGCCGACGGTGAAGCCGTGGTCGGTCACCGCGACCGCGGGCTCGCCGGCGTCGTCGAGCAGTCGTCCGTTCACCCATGCACGCATGGGGAAACCCTAGGTCCCGAGGGGGTCGAACACGCCTCGCCGACCCCGAATTTGTCATCCGGGCGAAGTCATATACAGTTCTTCTCGCAACGCCGACCGGGGCAAAAGCCCGGCCGGGGTCAGCAAGCGGACGTAGCTCAGTTGGTAGAGCGCAACCTTGCCAAGGTTGAGGTCGCGAGTTCGAGCCTCGTCGTCCGCTCGGAGAAGGGTCGCAGGTCCCCTCCTTGGTGGAGTGGCCGAGAGGCGAGGCAACGGACTGCAAA
>DATIBI010000327.1:0-30243 GCA_035457605.1 Nocardioidaceae bacterium | reverse complement strand
TCGTCGCTTCGCTCACCCCGGAAATGTATCGCCTCCGGGCAACAGCGGCGTGCCCCCGCACGACTTCCAGGTGTCCCGGGAGAGAATGGCGCAATGGCACGACGCACCAAGCCCGCCCCGCCCCCCGACGACTTCGAGGAGCACATCCTCGACATCGACGTCGGTGAGGAGATGCGGACCAGCTTCCTGGAGTACGCCTACTCGGTCATCTACAGCCGCGCGCTCCCCGACGCCAAGGACGGTCTCAAGCCGGTCCAGCGCCGGATCCTCTACACGATGGGCGAGATGAACCTGCGCCCCGACCGCGGCCACGTGAAGAGCGCCCGCGTCGTGGGTGAGGTCATGGGCCGGCTGCACCCGCACGGCGACGGCGCGATCTACGACGCGCTGGTCCGGATGGTCCAGCCCTGGTCGCTGCGGGTGCCGCTCGTCGACGGCCACGGCAACTTCGGCTCCCCCGACAACGGGCCCGCCGCGATGCGGTACACCGAGTGCCGGATGGCGCCGGCGGCGATGCCGATGACGACCTCGATCGACGAGGAGACCGTCGACTTCAAGCCCAACTACGACAGCCGCGAGCTCGAGCCGTCGGTGCTCCCCGCGGCGATCCCGAACCTGATCGTCAACGGCGCCACCGGCATCGCGGTCGGCATGGCCACCAACATCGCCCCGCACAACCTGGTCGAGGTGGTGCAGGCGCTGCGGCACCTGATCACCCACCCCAAGGCCGGTGTCGACGACCTGATGCGGTTCATCCCCGGGCCGGACCTGCCCACCGGCGGCAAGATCGTCGGCCTCGACGGGATCCGCGACGCCTACGAGACCGGCCGCGGCTCGTTCAAGATGCGGGCCACCGCACGGGTCGAGAGCGTCACCCCCCGGCGCAAGGGCATCGTGGTCACCGAGCTGCCCTACGGCGTCGGGCCGGAGAAGGTGATCGAGCGGATCAAGACCCTGGTCCAGACCAAGAAGCTGCAGGGCATCGCCGACGTCAAGGACCTCACCGACCGCGACAAGGGCCTGCGCCTGGTCATCGAGGTGAAGAACGGGTTCCACCCCGAGGCGCTGCTGGAGCAGCTCTACAAGCAGACGCCGATGGAGGACTCCTTCGGCATCAACGCGGTCTGCCTGGTCGAGGGCCAGCCGCGCACGCTCGGCCTCAAGCAGATGCTCGAGGTCTACCTCGAGCACCGCTACGACGTCGTCCGGCGGCGGTCGACCTACCGCCGCGGCAAGGCCGCCGACGAGCTGCACCTCCTCGAGGGCCTGCTCACCGCGATCCTCGACATCGACGAGGTCATCCAGCTGATCCGGTCCAGCGAGAACGCCGGGGAGGCCAAGGAGCGGCTGATGCAGGTGTTCGACCTCACCGACGTGCAGGCCACCTACATCCTGGACATGGCGCTGCGCCGGCTCACCAAGTACTCCCGGCTGGAGCTGGAGAACCGCAAGACCGAGCTGGAGCGGACCATCGCCGAGCTCGACGCGATCCTCGAGGACGAGAAGCTGCTGCGCAAGGTCGTCTCCGACGAGCTCGCGGAGGTCGCCAAGACCTACGGCACATCGCGGCGCACGGTGCTGCTGGAGTCGGCCGGGCAGACGGTCAGCTCGGCGGTGCCGCTCGAGGTGGCCGACGACCCCTGCTTCGTGTATCTGTCCTCGACCGGCCTGCTCGCCCGCACCAACGGCACCGACAGCCCGGGCGCCGGCGGATCGCGGACCAAGCACGACGTGATCGTCTCCGGTGTCCGGGCCACCGCCCGCGGCCAGGTCGGCGCGGTCACCAACCGGGGCCGGCTGGTCAAGCTCGACGTGCTGGACCTGCCGACGCTCCCCGCGACCGCGAACGAGCCGCACCTGCAGGGAGGGGCGCCGGTCAGCGAGTTCCTCTCGCTGGAGTCCGACGAGCGGGTGCTGACCCTCGCCTCGTTCGAGCCCGACGCCCCCGGCCTGGCCCTGGGCACCCGGCAGGGCGTGGTCAAGCGGGTGAACCCCGAGTACCTCAGCAACAAGGACGACTGGGAGGTCATCCGTCTCGCCGACGGGGACGAGGTGGCCGGCGCGGTGGAGCTGCGCACCGGCGCGGAGGAGCTGTGCTTCATCACCTCCGACGCCCAGCTGCTGCACTTCGGGGCCGAGAACGTCCGGCCGCAGGGCCGGGGCGGCGGTGGCGTCGCCGGGGTCCGGCTCGCGGCGAAGCAGCGGGTCGCGTTCTTCGGTGCGTTCACCCCGGCCGAGGACGCCGTCGTGGTGACCTCGTCCGGCTCGAGCACCGCGCTGCCGGGCACCGAGCCGGGCGCGGTCAAGGTCACCCCGTTCAGCGAGTACCCCGCGAAGGGCCGCGGCACCGGTGGCGTGCGTTGCCACCGGTTCCTCAAGGGCGAGGACGCCCTGGTCTTCGCGTGGGCGGGTCCGGGACCGGCACGGGCGGCCGCGGCCAGCGGTGCCCCGGTGGAGCTTCCCGAGGCCGTGGGCCGGCGGGACGGGTCCGGCGTACCCGCCTCACAGCCGATCCTCGCCTGCTCCTCGCCGGTGGCAGCACTCCTGCCCGACGCGGCCGCGGACGACGTGAAAGGCTGAGCCCATGACGCCCCCGACCTCGCGCACCCTGGCCGCCGTCACGCTCGCGTCCGCGCTGCTTCTGTCCGGGTGCACCGGTGCCGGCTCGCAGGAGTCCGACCTGTCCCCGGAGGAGGTGCTGGCCGAGGCCAAGACCCAGCTCGACGAGACCTCCGGGGTGAACATCCTGCTGGCGACCGAGAAGCTCCCGGCGGGGGTGAACGGGATCGTGTCCGCCGACGGCGTCGGCACGCACCAGCCCGCCTTCGACGGGAAGCTCAAGGTCGCCTCCGGGGGGATCACCCTCGACGTGGAGGTCGTCGCCGTGGACGGCGACGTGCACGCCAAGCTGCCGTACACCACCGACTTCGTCGAGGTGGACCCGCGTGACTACCAGGCGCCGGACCCGGCCGACCTGATGGACACCGAGGAGGGCCTGTCGTCCCTGCTGACCGCGGCCGAGGACGTCGAGGCCGGTGAGCCGGTGCGCAGCGGCGAGCTGGTGCTGACCGAGTACACCGGCACCGTCCCCGGCGAGGTGGTGGCCCGGGTCATCCCGAGCGCGGACCCGTCCGGCACCTTCGACGCGACCTTCAGCGTGACCGAGGACAACCGGCTCGACGAGGCCGAGCTGACCGGCGCGTTCTACCCCGACGCCCCCGAGGTGACCTACTCGATCACCTTCGAGGACTACGGCACCGACGAGGACATCACCGCGCCGTGACACGGGGCAGCCGGCTCCTGCTGGTCCTGGCCTCGGTCGCCGTCGCCTTCGCCGCGGCCGACACCTACGTCGTGGTCCTCGCGCTGCCGGACATGATGGCCAGCGCCGGGCTCGCGGTCGACGAGCTCCAGCGCGCCGCGCCGATCGTGTCCGGCTTCCTGCTCGGCTACGTGGCGATGCTGCCGCTGATCGGACGGATCGCGGACCTGCGCGGGAGGCTACCGGTCCTGGTGGGCTCGCTCGTGGTGTTCGCGCTCGGCTCGCTGGTCACCGCGGCGGCCTACGACCTGCCCAGCATGGTGGCCGGCCGGTTCCTCCAGGGCGTCGGAGGTGGCGGGCTGGTCCCGGCCACCCTGGCGCTCGTCGCCGACCTGTACCCCGCGTCCCGGCGCGGTGTCCCGCTCGGCGTCGTCGGCGCCGTGCAGGAGCTCGGCAGCGTGGTCGGGCCGCTGTACGGAGCGCTGCTCCTCGCCGTCGGCGGGTGGACGACGATCTTCTGGGTCAACCTCGCCGTGGGCCTGGTGCTGGCGGCGGTGCTGCGCGCGCAGGGCCCGCGGTCCGGGGCGGTACGACGGTCGCGCATCGACGTACCCGGGGTGCTGCTTGCGCTCCTGGCGCTCACCTGCCTGACGGTCGTGATGCTCGAGCCGGAGCCGATCGCCACCGACGTCACCCTCGGCCTGGCGCTGCTGCCTGTGGCCGGCGACTCCCGCTGGCTCAGCCCGCTTGCCGGCGTGACCGCGCTGCTGCTCATCGGGCTCGTGGCGCGGTGCCTGACCGCGCCCCGACCGCTGGTCGACCTCCGACGCTGGGCCGAGGTAGGACGGCAGGCCGACCTTGTGGGCGCGAGCCTGCTGGCGGTCGGGCTGGGCGGGGTGATCCTCGCGTTCGCGACCGCCGACCCCGAGATCCAGGTCTTCTCCCCCGCGGGCCCGTGGTACCTCGCCCTGGCTGCGGTCGCCGCCGCGGCGTTCTGGTGGCACAGCCGGCGCACCACCCACCCCCTGGTCCCGCACGGTGCCTTCGCCGCGGCCCCGGCCTGGGGTGCGCTCGTGGTCAGCTTCTTCGTCGGCGCCGCCCTGATCGCCGCGTTGGTCGACGTCCCGATCTTCGCCCGGGTCACCGTCTACCCGGACTCGCAGCTGCTCGCCGCCCTGGTCCTGGTCCGGCTGCTGGCCGCGCTCCCGGTGGGGGCGCTGGCCGGGGGCTACCTGACGCGAAGGGTGGACGCCGGCGTCGTCACCGCGGCGGGGATGGGACTGGCAGCCGTCGGCTTCACGTGGATGGCGCAGTGGGGGCTGGACAGCCTCGCCTCCCCGGTCGCGACGGTCCCGCTGGTGCTGACCGGACTGGGTTTCGGGCTGGCGCTGGCTCCGGTGAACGCCGCGCTGCTCGCCGCCACCCGCGACGCCGTGCACGGGGTGGCCAGCGCCTTGCTGGTCGTGGCCAGAATGGTGGGCATGCTCGTGGGGATCTCGGTGCTGACCACGGTCGGGCTGCGCCGCTACTACGCGGTCCAGGTGGACCTACCGGCTCCGGCCGACGTGTGCGCCACCGGCACCCGGTGCGCGGAGTACACCACGCTGCTCAAGGAGGCTGGCCTGGCGCAGCTGCAGACGGTCTTCCTCGGCGCCGCGGTCTGCGCGGCGGTCGCCGGCGTGGTGGCACTGGCCGCGTTCCGAACCGCTCCCACCCGCGCGGTGTCCACCGCCGAGGCCCTGAGGCAGGCAGGATGACCCGGTTCCCCGGATGCAGCGACGACTCCGCCGCCGCGGGTGAGCAGCTCGCCGGCAGCGCCCCGCAGTCGGCGGCGTGGCTGGCACTCGAGCAGCCCGGGCCGTGGGGTCCCAAGGCGTTCACCGACAGCCACCTCGACCCGGAGCTGGGCCGGACCATCGAGACGCAGGCTGCCGCTCACGACGTGCGACCCGCGCTGATCCGCTCCCCCGGCCGGCACGCCGACGAGCACCGCGCCCACGGCCCCCGGACCGTGCTGGCGGCGCACACCCGGCCCGGCCGGACCTGGCTGCTGCACGGGTCGGTCGAGGAGCCGGAGCAGCTGCGGGACCTGGACTGGTCCGCCCTGGGCCGCGGCGACCTGGAAGGGGTACGTCGGTCTCTGCCGGTGCTGCACCCCACCGACCGGCCGCACCTGCTGCTGTGCACGAACGGCACCCGCGACGTCTGCTGCGCCACCAAGGGCAGGCCGGTCGTGCTCGGATTGGCCGGGTCCCACCCGGGCGAGGTCTGGGAGGTGACCCACACGTCCGGTCACCGGTTCGCCCCCACCGGCGTGCTGCTCCCGGCCGGGACCCTGCACGGCCGGCTGGCCCTGGACACCGCTGCGTTCGTCCTCGACGAGGCCGCGGCGGGCAGGACCGTGCTGGCCGGCCACCGGGGCCGGTGCACCTGGCCCGCGCCGGCGCAGGTCGCCGAGCTCGAGGTCCGCGGACGCCTCGGTGAGCTCGGTCTGGACGCGCTGGACGTGCTCGACCACGAGGAGACCGCCGAGCACGCCTGGGTGACCCGGGTCGGTCACGCCGACGGCCGGTCCTGGCGGGTCGAGGTGCGCTCGGTCGCCACGGACGAGGAGCGCCGGGACTCCTGCGCGAAGGGCGCCAAGCCCCTGCGCCGCTGGGAGACGTCCGTGTCCCCTGCTGAGACGTGATGCCCGGACCCCGCCCGGCCAGGTAGGTTGCGGGGTGTGAGTGACGAGTTCGACGACCTGCTTGCGGCCAACCGCACCTTCGCCGAGGAGTTCGGCCTCTCCGGGTTCGACGGCATCGCCCATGCCGGCGTGGCCGTGGTGACCTGCATGGACTCCCGGATCGACCCGCTCGGCATGCTCGGGTTGAAGCCCGGTGACGCCAAGATCTTCCGCAACCCCGGGGGCCGGGTCACCCAGCAGGCCCTCGAGGCCCTGGTGCTCGGCGTGCACCTTCTCAACGTCAAACGGATCCTGGTCATCCCGCACACCAAGTGCGCCATGGCCAAGTTCAGCGAGGCCGAGCTGCGCGACAAGATCAGCGCCTCCAGCGGCCAGGACGCCTCCTGGCAGTCCTTCGGCGTGGTCGAGGACCAGGTGGCCGCGCTCCGCGAGGACGTGCAGAAGGTCCGCTCCCACCCGCTGGTCCCGGCCTCGGTGACCGTCGGCGGGTTCGTCTACGACGTCGACACCGGGCTGCTCGAACAGGTCGACTGACCGGTCGCCGCCGCCCAGTGGTGAGCCCGCACCGTCTCTCGACGATGCGGGCCCGTGCGCTACTCGGTCGGGCGGGTCACCAGAAGTCTGAGACCTTGATCGTGTCGTAGCCCTTCGGGAACCCGCTGTCCATCGAGATGCAGTCCAGCTTCGACGCCTCCCCGGTCTGGATCTCGTTGGAGGAGCACTCGACCTCGGCCAGGTTCTCGTTGCCGCTGTAGAAGCGGAACGTGAGGAGGGCCGTCCTGGCCCCGTCACTGGTGTTGGTCACGCGCAAGCCCTTGATCGTGGCTCCACCGAACCGCTCCTTCACCACCTTCCACCCGGCCTCGGCCTCGTAACCGTCGTGGGTGAACGCCTCGCCCTCGCTGACCTCGACGGGCTTGTCGTTCGCCTCCTCCTCCTTGATGGCCTTGTCGACCTCGTTCGCCACGCCGCCCAGGAGGGCCATGCAGCCGGCAAAGGCAAGGATCATCAACCCGAGGATGACGAGGATGACGTTGCGCACCGTGTGCTTCTTCTTCGGCGGCGGCTGCTGGTAGTAGCCAGGTGGTGGTGGCTGCTGCTGCGTGTAGGCGGACTGATTCTCAGACATCCGTGACCTCCCCCTTTGTCGGTCTTGGACTGCTTTGTCCGAATTCACTTTACGCCTGACGGGGCATACGTAAAGAGCAGCCAAAAGCCCGGGGAGGAGATGGGCCGGGACCGGCGGGTGTCCCGGTGGTCCGGATGCCAGGCCGAGAGCGACGGCGTGATGGCGCCACGTCGAGCGACGAGAACGCCGCAGACGGGCCGTCGGGGATCCCGCCTGTCAGGTGTCGATGGCGTCGGCGTCGACCTCGTAGGCACCCTGCACGATGAACTCCTTGCGCGGCGCCACCTCCGAGCCCATCAGCAGCTCGAAAACGGTGCTGGCCGCGTCGGCGTCGTCGATGGTGATCCGGCGCAGAGTCCGGTGCCTGGGGTCCATCGTGGTCTCCGCGAGCTGGTCGGCGTCCATCTCACCGAGACCCTTGTAGCGCTGCACCGGCTCCTTCCAGCGCACGCCCTTCTTGGACAGCTCGGCGAGCTTTCGCTGCAGCTCGGGGTCGGAGTAGGTGTAGACGTACTTGTCCATGCCCTTCTTGGGGTTGGACAGCTCGATCCGGTGCAGCGGGGGCACGGCGGAGTACACGCGGCCCTCGGTGATCAGGTCGGGCATGTACTTGAAGAACAGCGTGGTCAGCAGGCACCGGATGTGCGCACCGTCGGAGTCGGCGTCGGCCATGAAGATGATCCGGCCGTAGCGGCGGGCGTCGATGTCGAACGTGCGGCCGGAGCCGGCACCGACCACCTGGATGATCGAGGCGCACTCGGTGTTCTTGAGCATGTCGCCGACCGACGCCTTCTGCACGTTGAGGATCTTGCCGCGGATGGGCAGCAGCGCCTGGAACTCGGAGTTGCGGGCCAGCTTGGCGGTGCCGAGCGCGGAGTCGCCCTCCACGATGAACAGCTCGCTCTTGTCCATGTCCGTGGAGCGGCAGTCGGCCAGCTTGGCCGGCAGTGCGCTGGACTCGAGGGCGTTCTTGCGGCGCTGGGTCTCCTTGTGCTGGCGGGCCGCGATCCGGGTGCGCGAGGCACCGACGACCTTCTCCATCACCAGCTTGGCCTGCGCCTTCTCGGCGCGCTTGGTCGAGGTGAGGAACTTCTTCAGCTCGGCGGCGACCACCTTGCGGACGATGGTCCGCGCGGCCGGGGTGCCGAGCACCTCCTTGGTCTGCCCCTCGAACTGCGGCTCGGCCAGCCGGACGGTGACGACCGCGGTGAGGCCCTCGAGGACGTCGTCCTTGATCACGTCGAGGTCGTTGACCTTCAGCTGCTTGGTGCTGCGCAGTACCTCGTTGAAGGTCTTGGTCAGCGCCTGCTCGAAGCCGGAGACGTGGGTGCCGCCCTTGGGCGTGGCGATCACGTTCACGAAGGAGCGCAGCTCGGTCTCGTAGCCCGTCCCCCAGCGCACCGCGACGTCGACGATCAGGTCCCGCTCCACGTCCTGCGGGGTCATGTGCCCCTTGTCGTCGAGCAGCGGGACGGTCTCGGTGAACACCTCGTGCCCGTCGAGCCGCAGGATGTCGGTGACCGCCTCGTCGGGGGCGAGGAAGTCGCAGAACTCGCTGATGCCGCCGTCGTGCCGGAAGCTCTCCTCCTTCGGGTCGTCGCCGCGCAGGTCGCGGATGACCAGCTCCAGGCCGGGGACGATGAAGGAGGTCTGCCGAGCCCGGGTGACCAGCTCGTCATAGGTGAAGGTGGCGTCCTTGGTGAAGATCTGGCGGTCCGGCCAGAACCGGATCCGCGTACCGCTCACGCCCTTCTTCACCCGGCCGCCCTTGCGGGTGAGGCCCGATCGGGGGGTGAAGTCCACACCCGGCCCGTCCCCGTCGAACACGCCGGGGACGCCACGCTGGAAGGACATGCCCTGGGTCGCCGGGCTGCGGTCGACGTCGACGTCGAGCCGGGACGAGAGTGCGTTGACGACCGACGCTCCCACGCCATGCAGTCCGCCGGTCGCGACGTACGAGCCACCGCCGAACTTCCCGCCCGCGTGCAGTTTGGTGAAGATCACCTCGACGCCGGGGAGCCCGGTCTTGGGCTCCTTGTCGACCGGGATGCCGCGGCCGTCGTCGTAGACCTCCACCGACCCGTCGGCGTGGAGGGTGACCTCGATCCTTTGCGCGGCGCCGGCGAGCGCCTCGTCCACGCCGTTGTCGATGATCTCCCAGACACAGTGCATGAGACCGCGGGTGTCGGTGGACCCGATGTACATGCCCGGCCGCTTGCGAACGGCCTCCAGCCCCTCCAGGACGAGGAGGTGGTGGGCGTTGTACGAGTTGTCGATCTTGGTCCCTCCGGCGGTGCGGGCTGGCACGGGTCTCCTTGCGACGAGTGACGGGGCTGCGCGGACAAATCTACCCGCGACACGCCCACGCCCTCGAAACGCCACGCCTACCGGGAATCCGGCGGCGGGCGCGTCACGATGAGCGCCAGGCAACGATGTAGCAACGAAAGATCCACAGATCCAGCAATAGACGACGGTGGCTCGCCAAACCGCGTCAGACTGAGCAGCGAACAACAGGTGCAGGGAATGTGGGGAGGGTCACCTGGTCTCACCGGGGGAACCCTCCATCACGGGGAAGCATCAAGCGTGATTGGATGTTGTGTCTGGTGACATGTAGACGATTGGCTCCGGATCTTTCGGGGAACAGTTCAACCAGTCGCTACGTTGAGCAAGGCACCAAGGAAGGAAAGAGGCCTCAAGTGACCACTGCAGTTGCCCCCGCTACGCCGCTGACAGCTGTGGACCGCTGCGACAGGTGCGGTGCCCAGGCCTACCTGCGGGTCGAGCTCGCCGGTGGCGGCGACCTCCTGTTCTGCGCCCACCACGCTCGTGAGCACGGCGACAAGCTCCGTGAGATCGCGGTCAGCGTGCACGACGAGACCGACAAGCTGACCGACACCACCCCCGCGGTCGCCCCCGACGGCGAGCGCTGACAAGCACCCACCCCTACGACTTCTGAGAGGCCCCGGGCAGATGCCCGGGGCCTCTCGCGTCCCGGGACGCCTCGCAGGTCTGGACAGGTCGGTACGTCGATCCGCCGCTGCCGTGTGACAGGGTGACGGGCGTGGAACCCATCGAGCTGCTGGTCGGGCTGGCCATCCTCGCCGGCCTGGTCGGCATCCTCCTGCCCGTGCTCCCTGGCACCCTCCTGGTGCTCGCGGCCGTCCTGGTCTGGACCGTCGAGGACGGCTCCCGCACCGCCTGGCTCGTCTTCGCCGTCGCCGCGCTGGTCCTGGTCGCCGGGCAGATCGTGAAGTACCTGCTGCCCGGCCGTGGCCTGAAGGCCGACGGGGTCCCCAACCGGACCCTCCTGCTCGGCGCCGTCCTGGGCATCGTCGGGTTCTTCGTGATCCCCGTCGTCGGGCTGCTGATCGGGTTCGTCGGCGGTGTCTACCTCGCCGAGCTGCAGCGGGTCGGCCGCAGCCGCGCCTGGCCCTCCACCCGGTCGGCGATGAAGGCGGCCGGCGTGTCGGTGCTGATCGAGCTCGCCGCCGCACTGCTCGCCACCTGGATCTGGCTGGCCGGCGCCTTCATGGTCTGACCATGGCGATCCTGCTCGCGCTGTTCTCCGCGTTCGCCTACGGGCTCTCCGACTTCGTCGGTGGCCTGGTCTCGCGGCGCACCGAGGCCTGGCAGGTGGCGGTCGTCGGTGCACTGTCCTCCACCGCCTGCACCACCCTGGTCGCGGCGTTCGTCCCCGGCGACCCGCAGCCGGCCGACTTCGCCTGGGCTGTGCTGGCCGGCGTGGGCAGCGGCGTCGGCACCGGCTTCCTCTACCGCGGGTTCGCCGCCGGCCGGATGAGCGTGGTCGCGCCCGTGTCGGCGGTCGGGGCCGCCGTCGTCCCGGTCGTCGCCGGCGGCCTCGGGGGCGAGCGGCTCTCCCTGCTCGTGTGGCTGGGCATCGGGTTCGCCCTGCCCGGGATCTGGCTGGTCTCGAGCACCGCCGAGGAGCTGCCCGACGACGAACGAGCCGCGCCGAGCAGCCGGATGAGCCTGGCCGAGGGGGTGCTCGACGGCGTGCTGGCCGGTCTCGGCTTCGGTGTGCTGTTCGCGGCGCTGGGTCAGGTGCCGGACACCGCCGGGCTCTGGCCGCTCGCGCTGTCGCAGGCGGTGTCGGTGCCGGCCGTGGTGCTGCTCGCCGTGGGCATGCGTGCCGCCTGGGTGCCCCGCGGACGGACGGTGTGGTGGGCCCTGGTCGCCGGACCGCTCGGAGCCTCGGCGACCGGGGCGTTCCTGCTCGCCACGCAGAGCGGGTACCTCACCATCGCGGGCGTGCTCGCCTCTCTCTACCCCGCGACGACCGTCCTGCTGGCCGCGCTGATCCTGCACGAGCACATACACAGAGCCCAAGGCGTGGGCCTCGGGCTCTGTGCACTTGCGGTGGGGCTGGTCGCCGGCGGGTGAGCCGGACCGGACCTGGTCAGCCGCGGCGGACCCAGGGGGTCAGCTCGCGCCGCTCACCCAGCCAGTCGCGGACGATGTCGCCGGAGGCGAGCTCGCCGCCGGTCTTCACCGCGACCCGGACCGCCTTCGGCGAGCCGAAGCAGTCGCGGTCCATGGTGATGGTGGCGGTCTCCTTGCCGTAGTCGAGGGTCATGCCGTACTCGCAGTCCTTCGACTCGACCCGGCGGCCCTGCTTCCAGCCGTTGCGGGTCTTCACCAGCGCGTAGTCGGTGCCCTCGAAGGTGCCGCCGATGAGCGCGAACTCCGGACCGGTGCGGCGCTTGTCGGTGTCGAGGTAGACCGTCAGCGAGCTGTTGCTCTTCCAGCTGCGGCGCAGGTTCTCGTGGACGACGCGGACCCGGATCCGGTCCTCGTTGACCACGCGGACTCGGTGGATGTCCGCGCCGTGGCCGGCCATGTCCCCGCGGGCGTCGCGGAAGACGTCGGACGCGGCGTTGGCCGTGCCAGGGACGGCGACGACCCCGGCGGTGAGGGCGGCGACGGCGGCGAGCTTGCCGAGGCGGCCGAGGGATGAGGTGTGGTGGCGCATTCTGACTCCTTGACGACGATGACGCTCCCCCTGTCGTGGAGCCGTCGAGCACCTCCCTGCGAGGCGCTGTACCCCCAAGACGCGAACACCCCGACCAGGGTTGCATCCACCAGTGTGGCCTGGGTCACACCGGTGGCGAGGACGGCTCAGCAGGGTGGGACGGGGAGGTCGACCTCAGGGTCGGGTGAGCACGACGTACGGCGCGGCGGTGCGGGCGACCGCGGAGAGCAGCAGGTCCCGCAGCCCGGTGGGGCGGCGGGACCTGTGTGCCGAATGAGCTGCAGCGACCTCAGTCGAGGTAGTCGCGCAGCACCTGCGAGCGGGAGGGGTGACGCAGCTTCGACATGGTCTTGGACTCGATCTGGCGGATCCGCTCACGGGTCACGCCGTAGACCTTGCCGATCTCGTCGAGGGTCTTGGGCTGGCCGTCGGTGAGGCCGAAGCGCATGGAGACCACGCCCGCCTCGCGCTCGGACAGGGTGTCCAGGACCGCGTGCAGCTGCTCCTGGAGCAGGGTGAACGAGACCGCGTCGGCGGGCACGATCGCCTCGGAGTCCTCGATCAGGTCACCGAACTCGGAGTCGCCGTCCTCGCCGAGCGGGGTGTGCAGGGAGATCGGCTCGCGGCCGTACTTCTGCACCTCGATGACCTTCTCCGGGGTCATGTCGAGCTCCTTGGCGAGCTCCTCGGGGGTGGGCTCGCGGCCGAGGTCCTGCAGCATCTGCCGCTGCACCCGGGCGAGCTTGTTGATGACCTCGACCATGTGCACCGGGATCCGGATGGTGCGGGCCTGGTCGGCCATGGCGCGGGTGATCGCCTGACGGATCCACCAGGTGGCGTAGGTCGAGAACTTGTAGCCCTTGGTGTAGTCGAACTTCTCGACCGCACGGATCAGACCGAGGTTGCCCTCCTGGATCAGGTCCAGGAACAGCATGCCGCGGCCGGTGTAGCGCTTGGCCAGGGAGACGACCAGGCGCAGGTTGGCCTCGAGCAGGTGGTTCTTCGCCCGTCGGCCGTCCTCGGCGATCCACTCGAGCTCTTCGATCGCCTTGGGCGTCAGCTTGCCGCCCTTGGCCAGCTTCTCCTCCGAGAACAGGCCGGCCTCGATCCGCTTGGCGAGCTCCACCTCCATCTCGGCGTTCAGCAGTGGCACCTTGCCGATCTGCTTGAGGTAGTCCTTGACCGGGTCCGCGGTGGCACCGGCCACCATGACCTGCTGCTCGGGCTCGTCGGTGTCGTCGGCTGCGGAGACGACGAAGCTCTGCTTCTCGTCCTCAACCAGCGACGGGTCCGAGGCGAGGTCCTTCTCGAACTGCTCGTCCGGCAGGTCGGGGAGGATCTTCTTTCCGTCCGGACCGACGGCGGGCTGCGCGCCCTCGGCGGCCACCTCCACCTCGGGCTCGGCGGACTGCGCAGCGGCGGTCTTCTTGGTGGTCGTCTTCTTCGTCGTCGACGACTTCGCAGGAGTCGTCTTCGCGGGAGCCTTCTTCGCTGCCGGCTTGGCGGCCGGCTCCTCGGCGTCGGCCTTCTTGGCCGGCGTCTTCTTCGCAGCGGCCTTCTTCGCCGTGCTCGCCTTGACGGTGGTGCGGCTGCTGGCGGCAGCGGCGACCTTCTTACGAGCGGCCGAGTCGTCGGCGGAGAGAACCACGGTGACCCCTTCCTCGCTCAGGAACCTGAGCAGCGCTTTCAAGTGCTGGGGGGAGATAGCCGCGGCTTCCGTCGTCGCACGCACGGCCCCGGCCGTGACCTGTCCGGTGGTCTTGCCGAGCTCGACGAGGGCGACGAGCTCAGGATGGGCGAGAACTTCTGCGGGAAGCTTGCGGGACGTGCTCGAAGACACGAACTACCTCTCGTAAACGATTCAGGGGCGCGGCGAAGCCCGGACACGTCAAGGCCGCGCATCCATTCTGACACGGCTCCCACGATTCCCAAGCCAGACCCCCGAATCACCTGGCTGTGGCCTTCTTCTCCTTCTTGAACGCCCGGACCTTCTCCAGCGAGGTCGCGTCCACCACGTCGGCCACGGACCGGAACGAGCCCGGCTCGGCATAGTCCCCGGCCACCTCGGCCCAGCCGTCGGGCGTCACACCGAGCTGCTTGCCGACCAGCGCCACGAAGATCTGCGCCTTCTGCTTGCCGAAGCCGGGCAGCGCCTGCAGCCGCTTGATCAGGTCACGACCGGAGGTCGCCTCCTCCCAGAGCCGGGCGGTGTGCCCGTCGTACTCGGCGACCACGTGCGCGGCCAGCGCCTGGATGCGGCCGGCCATGGACCCCGGGAACCGGTGCACGGCCGGGGGTTGGGCGCAGAGCGCGGCGAACTGCTCCGGGTCGGCGGACGCGATCTCGGCGGGGTCCAGGGTGCCGAACCGCTCGAGGATCTTGGCCGGCCCGGCGAACGCGCGCTCCATGGGGAACTGCTGGTCGAGCAGCATGCCGGCCAGCAGCGCGAACGGGTCGTCGGAGAGGACCTGGTCGGCCTTCTCGTCCTGGGCGATCCGCAGGCGGGGCATGGTGGGGACTACTCCCCTGCCTTCACCGCGAGAACCGGGCAGGGCGCGTCGAGGAGGACCCGCTGCGCGTTGCTGCCCAGGATGAGCTTGCCCACCGGGGATCGGCGGCGCAGGCCGATGACGATGAACTCGGCGTTGACCTCGTTGGCGACGTTGACCAGGTCCTCGGCCGGGTCCATGCCGCGGACGAGCTGCCGGACCTCGTGTTCGACGCCGGCCTGGTCGAGGGTCGACTTCACCTCTTCGAGCTGCGCCTCGGACTCGATGGCGTCGTCACGGTCGAACTCACGGCCACCGCGGTGCGAGTTGACCACCACCAGACGGGAGTTCCGCAGCTTCGCCTCCTCGGCGGCGCGTCGGAGCGCGGCCTTGCCCTCCGGCTTGGGCACATATCCCACGACGATGGTCCCCATTGACCGTCCTCTCTAGAGATGAAGTTCACAGACCTGCGCGTGTGCAAGTCGTCGTGGGGGCACGCTACCGCAGAGGGGGGCGAACTGGTTGCCTGTGGACGGGCCCGGTCGACACGGGCCCCGGCCAGGCACCCTGGTGGCATGGACGCCGCATCCTCCCTGCAGGCACGTCTCCGGCTGGAGGTGGGCCTGCTACGCGGGCGCGAGAGCCGCCGCGTGTTCGACCCGTCGGTGCACGTCGGCGCGCTGGCCGGTGACCGGGAATCGTTCGTGCTGCCCGCCCAGGACGCCCCGGTCACGGACGCCGCGCTGCGGGCCGACGTGCTCACCGAGCTCATGGCCGGCTGCCCCGGCGGCGGTGCCGAGGTGTGGTTGTGCCGGCCGGGCGTGCCGTCGCTGCACGACGACGACCTGGGCTGGTTCGCCGCGGCTGCCCTCGCCTGCGGGGTGCACGGTCGGGCGCTGCTGGGGTTCTACACGATCACCCGCGCCGGTTGGCTGGACGTGCGCAGCGGGGACCGCCGGATGTGGAAACGGCTGCGGCTCTGAGCGCTCGGTTGAGGCAGCGGGGGCCATGACGTCCAGTCCCGGAGCAGTCCCGGCTCGGTCCCGCCTCACTCCCGGCTCAGTCCCGGCTCAGTCCCAGGTGTGCACCGGCTCGTTGGTGTGCATCCGCGCGCGGTAGTCGTTGAGGGTGTGCCGCAGCGCCTCCATCCGGTCGCCCGAGCCCGACTCCCGGTTGGCGTGGAAGGTACGCAGGAACCACGCCGAGCCGTTCTGCCCGGTCAGGCACCGCTGCTCGATGATGTCGAGCAGGCGGTCCCGCTCCTCGGCGTCGACGCCCCACGCGTCGAGCCCGGACCGCGCCATCGGCAGCAGCCGGCGCACGACCAGCTCGGTGGCCGCGACCTGACCCACCCCCGGCCAGTACACGTTCGCCTCGATGCCCTGCCGTGCGGCGACGTGGAAGTTCTCCTCCGCGGCGCTGAACGACATCTGCGACCACAGCGGCCGCTCGTGCTCGGCGAGGGTGCGTACGAGGCCGAAGTAGAAGGCCGCGTTGGCCATCGTGTCCACCACTGTCGGGCCGGCCGGGAGCACCCGGTTCTCCACCCGCAGGTGGGGCATGTCGTGGACCACGTCGTAGACGGGGCGGTTCCACCGGTAGATGGTGCCGTTGTGCAGCTTCAGCTCGTGCAGGGTCGGGGTGTCCCCGCGGTCGAGCACGGCGAGCGGGTCCTCGTCGTCGAGGATCGGCAGCAGCGCCGGGAAGTACCGCACGTTCTCCTCGAACAGGTCGAAGATCGAGTTGATCCAGCGCTCCCCGAACCACACCCGCGGTCGGACCCCTTGGGCCTTGAGCTCCTCGCTGCGGGTGTCGGTGGCCTGCTCGAACAGCGGGATCCGCGTCTCGGCCCACAGCCGCTTGCCGAGCAGCACCGGGGAGTTGGCGCCGAGCGCCAGCTGGATCCCCGAGATCGCCTGCGAGGCGTTCCAGTAGGCGGCGAAGGACTCGGGGCTCACCTGCACGTGGAACTGTGTGCTGGTGCACGCCGCCTCCGGCACGATCGAGTCCGCCGAGGTCTTGAGCCGGTCGGTGCCGGCGATGTCGATGACGATGTCCTCACCGCGGGCGGCCAGGATCTGGTCGCTGAGCAGCTGGTAGCGGGGGTTGGCGCTGAGGGACGCGAGGGACATGTGCCCCTCGGACAAGGTCGGCAGGATGCCGATCATCACCAGGTGCGCGCCCACCGCCTCCGCCTTGGCCTCGGCGGCGTTCAGGCTGGCGCGCACGCCCTCCTCGAACGCGGTGAACCCGTGCTGATCGAGCCGCTTGGGAGGCACGTTGATCTCGAGGTTGAACTGCCCCAGCTCGGTCTGGAAGTCCGGGTCAGCGATCGCCTCGAGGGCTTCGGTGTTCTTCAGCGCGGGGTCGCCGTTGTCGTCGACGAGGTTGAGCTCGATCTCCAGTCCGGTCATCGGTGCATGGGTGTCGAAGCGCGACTCCCGCAGCATCCGTGCAAACACGTCGAGGCAGCGACGTACCTTCTCGCGGTACCGCGTCCGGTCCTCCCTGGAGAACTCCTGCTGCGCGACCTCTTCACCCATGACCGCAGCCTAGAGGTGCGGAGCAACGCTGCACAGCACCGACGCCATGGGCGCGGTCAGCTGGCGAACAACCCGAGCTCGGCCGGGTCCAGTGGCCGCCACGACGACGGGGACATGCCCCCGGCCAGGGCCTGCGCCAACAGCGCCGCCATCCGGTAGTCGGGCTCGGACTCCTGGCTGCGCTCCACCGCGCACCAGGCGAGCGCCCCGTCGCCGGTGAGCCAGGCGGCGAACCCGAGCAGCGCGGCCGGAGCCGCGAGCAGGTCGAGCGGGCAGCGGCGCACCAGGTCACGCCACAGCCGCACATGCTTCGCGGCGTTCTCGTGGAGCACCTCCGCCCACGCCACGTCCCGCACGTCGATCGCGACCAGCGCGACCAGCAGCCGACCCGCGTCGTCGGAGTCGAGCGGTGCCCCGTCGCGCAGGAACCGGCGCACCCGCGACCGCACCCAGGTGCCCTCACGGACCAGGTGGGCGCGGGCGTTCTCCGGCGAGGGCGGGCCGAGTGGGTGCCGCAGCGCGGCCTGGAACCGGGCCATCGCCCGGTCCGCCGCCTCCCCGACCGCCTCCAAGGCGTCGAGGTCGGTGCCGACGAGCGACTCCGCGAGCTCCCGGCGGCTGCCCCAGGTGACCTGCCCGTCGAGGACGGCCTGGGCGGTGATCGGGTGCGACGACACGTCATAGGGCGTCCCCTCCTGCGGACAGCACGGTCCGGTGCACCCGGTCAGCGGGTACCACCTGTCGCCGTCGGCGCGGACCGCCTCGACCACCTCGACCCCGGCGGACTCCAGACTGGCTGCGATCGCCTCGACGACGTCGTCGGCGAGGCAGGCGTCGTCGGTGTAGAGCACGAGCGCGCAGCGTCGCAGCCGGTTGCGCCGGGCGACCGACCCGAGCGTGGCGACCACCTCCTCCAGCTGCTCGGAGGCGTCGGGCAGGTCCATCCGGGCGTGGCACTGCTCGCCGGCAGGACCCACGCTGACCATCACCACGGAGTCCTCCGGGTGGAACCCGAGGAGGTAGGGGACGGCGGCGAGCATGTCGGCGGCTGAACGGATCGTGAAGGTCTTGGGCATGCGCTCACCCTCGTCCGGCGCGGACGGACGTGGCAGGGGTCGTCGCCGAACGGTGGACGACCAGGGCGGGTGACCCGGCTGTGGACGGAACCTGGCCGGCCACGGCCGTCCCCGGCAGGCGGCATGATGGTCCGCGTGCGTGCGGAACCGACGATCCTCCACCTGGATCTCGACGCGTTCTTCGCCGCGGTCGAGCAACGGGACAAGCCGTCGCTGCGCGGGAAGCCGGTCGTGGTCGGGGGCGTGGGTGGCCGCGGGGTGGTCGCCACCGCCTCTTACGAGGCCCGCCTGTTCGGGGTGCGCTCGGCGATGTCGACGGCCGAGGCCCGGTCCCGGTGCCCGCACGCCGCCTTCCTCAGCGGCCGGTTCGGCGCCTACCGGGAGACCAGCGTGGCCGTGATGGAGGTGCTCCGCGCGCTCTCCCCGCTCGTGGAGCCGCTGTCCCTGGACGAGGCGTTCGTCGACCTCGCGGCGGCCGACCTCGAGGACCGCTCCGTGGCCGGGGTGACCGCGGTGGCCCGCCGGCTCAAGGACGAGGTGCACGAGGTCACCGGAGGTCTGTGCGGCTCGGTGGGCGCCGCCACGTCCAAGCTGGTGGCGAAGATCGCCAGCGACCTGGAGAAGCCGGACGGCCTCGTCGTCGTACCTCCCGGTGCGGAGCGCGACCTGCTACGTCCGATGAAGGTCAGCGTGATCCCCGGCGTCGGCCCGGCCACCGCGGAGCGGCTGCGGCGGGTCGGCGTGCACACCGTCGGCGAGCTGGAGGGGGTCACCGAGGACGAGCTGGTGCGGCTGGTCGGCCAGGCGCACGGCCGGTCGCTGTACCACCTCGCCCGCGCCGAGGACGACCGGCCGGTCGTGGCCGAGCGGGAGGCCAAGTCGGTGAGCGTGGAGGACACCTACGAGCACGACCTCGTCGACAAGAGGCTGCTGGAGGGGCTGCTGGACCGTCAGGCCACGAAGGTCACCGAGCGGCTGCGCAAGGCCCGCCTGTCCGGGCGGACGGTGACGGTGAAGGTGCGGCTGCACGACTTCTCCACCCACTCCCGCTCCGCCACCCTCGCGGGGCCCACCGACAGCACCCGCGTGGTGGCCCGGCTGGCCCGGACCCTGCTGTCCCAGGTGGACACCTCCGGCGGGGTCCGGCTGCTCGGGGTCGGGGTGTCCGGGCTCGCCGACTGGATCCAGGAGGACCTCTTCAGCGAGTACGACGACCAGGCCGCCGACCCGGTCGAACCGATGGCCGAGGAGGCGGTCGAACGGATCACCCGCGGACGCCAGTGGGCCCCGGGGATGGACGTGACCCACGTCGAGCACGGACCCGGCTGGGTCTGGGGATCCGGCCGCGGCCGGGTGACCGTGCGCTTCGAGACCGCCGACTCGGCGCCGGGCCCGGTCCGCACCTTCCGCAGCGACGACCCCGCGCTCACCCCGCAGCCGCGGGGCCGCTACCCGCTCACTCCGCCAACAGCAGAGACTGCCGAGCCGCCTGCTTCACCCGGATCGTGAGCCAGGCCAGCGGGTGCTGTTCTCGCACACGGCCAGCACGTCGAGGACCGCATTTGCGTCCAGCTCCGAGGACCCGCCTGTCCGACCATCGTCCACACGATGTCGAGGTAAGCGGTGAGCGGGGTGAGGTCGTTCAGGTCGCGGAGCCGGCCGAGCCCGGCGGACCGGGTCTCAACCCCCCTCGGCATCGCAGCTAGATGCGCTTGCGCACCGTGTAGGTGACGCTCGCCTTGTGGGCGTCCCAGGCACGCCACCCGGTGACCCGGACGCGGACTATCGCGCGGGTGGCGCTGGCCAGGTAGCCGGTGCGCTTGATCGTGCCGTCGCAGCAGATGTCGGCCGAGGATGCCCCACCGGCGACGTTCCACCGGACGTTGCTGGCGTTGGAGGGGATGCGGAAGCTGTAAGTCATCTGTGCGTAGTTGCCGCCCCAGCAGTCCAGGTACGCAGCACCTTCGTAGTCGTCGCGGCGGACCGTGCAGTTGCCCGACGTCGCAGGTCGGCCGTCGTCGCCCCACCGGGACCGGGTGACCCGCTTGCTGGTGTAGCCGGTGGCCACCTTCACGCTGCGCGCCACGGAGTCCTTGGAGCCGACCCGGTTGGTGGCGGCGATGGTGACGGAGTAGGTGCCGGTGCGCACGGCACTGCCGCTGTCGTTGCGGCCGTTCCAGGACCAGGCGCGGTAGCCGCCGGTCTGCCAGCCGATGCTGGTGGTGCGGACCCGGGCGCCGTTGCTGTTGCGCACGGTCGCGGTCACGTTGGCGCGCTGGTTGAGCCGGTAGCTGATCCGCGTGGCGTCCTTGTAACCGTCGCGGACCCGCGGGTAGAAGGTGGCCGGCGACACCGAGGACTCGGAGACGTTCATCTTCGGCGGCGGTGGCGCGTTCACGTGGATGGTCCGCGAGGCGTAGCCGGCACCGTAGTAGTGCTCGATGTTGATGGTGCAGTCGGTCGGGCCCTGGATCGAGCTCGTGTGCCAGGTGTACGACGTGGGGTTGCCGTCGTAGTAGTAGCCGTCCCAGTCGTAGTCGTAGTTCTCGCAGTCGATCTCGAAGCTGTAATCGCCGACCTCGGCGTCGGAGTCGAAGGTGAACGTGATCGGGCCACCCCACCCGCTGTTCACGTTGCTGGTCGGTGCGGTGATCGTGACTCCGCCGTAGGCCTGCGCCGGGCTGATGGGGAGGACGACGGCGGACGTGGCGACGAGTGCGAGAAGCACCAGGCGCAGCAGACGGTTCATTCGACAGGCTCCGAGAGTTGAGTGCAGCGGACGGTTCTGTTCAGCGCTGCCTAGGTGGTCCGTAATGCTCTTCGGCAGAGAACGGATGCGAGTTGAGGCTCAGCCGAGGTTCCAGTCCGGGCGTTTTGCGGAACTCGATGCTGACCCGCCGGTCCGCACCGCCGGATAGGGTCGCCGCATGTCGCAGCACATCGACCCGCCCGTGGCCAAGAAGGTCCCCACCGAACGCGTCCACCACAGCGACACGTTCGTCGACGACTACGAGTGGCTGCGGGACAAGGACTCCCCCGACACGCTGGCCTACCTCGAGGCCGAGAACGCCTACACCGAGCAGCAGACCGCGCACCTCGCCGACCTCCGCGAGAAGCTGTTCGAGGAGATCCGGTCCCGGACCAAGGAGACCGACCTGTCGGTGCCCTCGCGAATCGGCGGCCACTGGTACTACGGCCGGTCGCTGGAGGGCAAGCAGTACGGCATCAGCTGCCGGTGCCCTGTCGACTCCCCCGACGACTGGACCCCGCCGCGCCTCGACGTCGACACCGAGGTCCCGGGCGAGGAGGTGCTGCTCGACGCGAACGAGCTGGCCGAGGGCCATGACTTCTTCGCCCTCGGGGCGTCCACGGTCAGCCCCGACGGGAACCTGCTCGCGTTCAGCGTCGACACCGTCGGCGACGAGCGCTTCCTGCTCCAGGTCAAGGACCTGCGCACCGGGGAGCTCCTGCCCGACCAGATCCCCGACACCGCCTACGGGGCCACCTGGGACCTCGCCGGGCGGCACCTGTTCTACATGACCGTCGACGCCGCGTGGCGCCCGGACAAGGTGTGGCGGCACGAGCTCGGCACGGACCGGTCGCAGGACGTGCTGGTCTTCCACGAGCCCGACGAGCGCTTCTGGGGGTCGGTGGGCAGGACCCGCAGCGACAAGTACCTCGTGATCGGGGTCGGGTCGAAGGTCACCAGCGAGTACCGCGTGCTCGAGGCGGACGACCCCACCGGCGACTTCCGGGTGGTCGCGCCGCGTCGGCAGGGCGTGGAGTACGGCGTCGAGCACGCCGTGATCGCCGGCGAGGACTGCTTCCTGGTGATGCACAACGACGGCGCGGAGAACTTCATGGTCTCCCGGACCCCGGCCGACGCCACCTCCCTCGAGCAGTGGACCCCGCTGCTGCCGCACGACCCGGCGATCCGGATCGAGGACGTGGAGGCGTTCGCGGGTCACCTCGTGGTCAGCCAGCGCAGCGACGGCCTGACCCAGCTGCGGATCATCGAGCTGTCCCAGGAGGGGCTCGGCGACGACTACCTCATCGAGTTCGACCACCCGATCTACACCGTCGGCGCCGGCGGCAACCCCGAGTTCCACCAGCCCACGGTGCGGCTGGGCTACACCACCATGGCGACCCCGCCGGCGGTCTACGACTTCGACGTCACCACCCGGCAGCTGACGCTGCTCAAGGAGACCCCGGTGCTCGGCGACTTCGACCCCGCCGACTACGAGCAGCACCGGGAGTGGGCCACCGCCGACGACGGGACCCGGGTGCCGATCTCGATCGTGTGCCGCGCGGGCACGCCCCGCGACGGGTCCACCCCGTTCGTGCTCTACGGCTACGGCTCCTACGAGACGTCGATGGACCCCTACTTCACGATCTCGCGGCTGTCCCTGCTCGACCGCGGCATCGGCTTCGCGATCGCCCACGTCCGCGGCGGCGGGGAGATGGGCCGCAGCTGGTACGACGAGGGCAAGATGCTCGCGAAGAAGAACACCTTCACCGACTTCGTCGCCTGCGCCCGGCACCTCGAGAGCAGCGGCTGGACCGCGCCGGACCGGCTCGTCGCCGAGGGCGGCAGCGCCGGCGGGCTGCTCATGGGAGCGGTCGCGAACCTGGCCCCGGACGCCTTCCGCGGCATCGTCGCCAACGTGGCCTTCGTCGACGCGCTCACGACGATCCTCGACCCGTCCCTGCCGTTGACCGTGGTCGAGTGGGAGGAGTGGGGGAACCCGCTCGAGGACCCCGACGTGTACGCCTACATGAAGTCCTACTCCCCCTACGAGAACGTCGCCGCGGTGGAGTACCCCGCGATCCTGGCCGAGACCTCGCTGCACGACACCCGGGTGCTCTACGTAGAGCCGGCCAAGTGGATCGCGAAGCTGCGGGCCACCGCGGTGGGCGAGAAGGACTTCCTGCTCAAGACCGAGATGTCCGCGGGCCATGCCGGGGTCAGCGGCCGCTACAACGCGTGGAAGGACCGGGCGTTCTCCTACGCCTGGATCATCGACAAGCTCGGCCGCGGCTGAGCCGGACCGGGTGCGGCGGAGCGCGCTCCCCCGCCGCACCCGGCCACCTCACGACCCCTGCTGCCTGAAAGTTCGCTGAGAAGTGGTTTGAACCTGTCCTTCCCGGCAACTTCTCGGCTCGTTCGGCCGTCCTTTCTCACACAGAGGACGAACACCGAGTGGTGGGAGTTCGGGAATCTCGATGACCGGTTCGTCGTTGAGGTGATTACAGGACCTACCTGTGGGTATGGCCCTGGCATAGGAAGGGAGCGCTGGTGGCAGCAACGAGTCGTACGCACACGCGTGAGACCGGCGAGGGACGCGACAGCGTCGGAATGTACCTCGACGAGATCGCGCGTACTCCTCTGCTGGACGCGATCACCGAGGTCGAGCTCAGCAAGACCATCGAGGCCGGCCTCATGGCCCAGCACCTGCTCGACACGGGTCGGGTGGGGCGTCGCAAGGGCGGGGCGCCCAAGTCGGCGACCCAGGAAGAGCTGGAGTGGCTGGCGGCCGAGGGGCAGCGGGCCATCCAGAAGTTCATCACCGCGAACCTGCGTCTGGTGGTCTCCATCGCCCGCAAGTACGGGCGCAGCCAGATGCCGATGCTCGACCTCGTGCAGGAGGGCAACACCGGCCTGATCCGCGCGGTCGAGAAGTTCGACTACGCCAAGGGCTACAAGTTCTCCACGTACGCCACCTGGTGGGTCCGCCAGGCGATCACCCGCGGCATCGCCCAGCAGGCGCGCGTGGTGCGGCTGCCGGTGCACGTGGTGGAGGAGCTGAACCAGGTGGGTGCGGCCCGTCGTACCCTCGAGCGCCAGCTCGGCCGGGACCCGGAGCCGGAGGAGATCGCCCTCGAGCTCGGGATGGACGTGGACCGGGTCATCGACCTGATCACCTGGGGCCGGGAGCACGTGAGCCTGGACACCCCCGTCGACGAGGACGGGGACACCTCGCTGGGTGACCTGATCGCCCAGGAGACCGCGCCGGGCCCGGACGCGACGTTCCTCGACGTCGAGTCCCGCGACCGGCTCGGGCACCTCGTCGAGCTGCTCGACGAGCGGGCCGCGGACATCATCCGCTCCCGCTACGGGCTGGTCGACGGTCGCCAGCACAAGCTGGCCGACATCGGCGCCAAGCACGGCATCTCCGCCGAGCGGGTCCGTCAGCTCGAGCGGGAGGCGCTGGCCAAGCTGCGCGAGCTCGCCGACCCGGACCTGGCGGCCTGACCCGAACCGCTCGGCGGGTACGGGCAGCGGCCGGTTGACTCAGTCGCTGCTCGCGCCCGCCGAGACAAGCTTCTCGAAGACCTCCGCGACCTGGTTGCGGAGGTCTTCGAGCGTCCCGGTGTTGTCCACGAGGTACGTCGCGACCGCCCGCCGCTGCTCACGCGTTGCCTGGGCGGCGACCCGTGCCCGCGCCTCCTCCTCGGTCATGCCCCGGAGCCGGACCATCCGCTCGACCTGGATCTTCACGGGTACGTCGACCACGATGACCGCGTCGAACGACCCGGCCTGACCGGTTTCCGCCAGCAGCGGGATGTCGTGCACCACCACCGCGTCGGGGCCGGCAGCCGCCTCCAGCTCCGCGCCGCGGGCACGCACCCGCGGGTGGATGATCGCCTCCAGCCGACGCCGGGCCTGCTCGTCGGCGAACACCCGGGCGCCCATCGCGGGCCGGTCGAGCTCGCCGCTCTCGGTGAGCACCTCCGGCCCGAACGCCTCGACGACCTGGGCCAGGCCCTCGGTGCCCGGCGCGACAACCTCGCGGGCGAGGACGTCGGCGTCGACGACCACCGCGCCGAGCTCGCGCAGGATCTGGGACACCGTGCTCTTCCCCGAGGCCACTCCCCCGGTCAGTCCGACTCGCAGCATGACGGGCAGTCTCCCAGAGGCCGGCCCGGGCTCAGCGGGTGCGGGTCACCTTCGACAGCTGACCGGGGTGGTCCACGTCGACGCCTCGGGCCTCGGCGAGCCGCCAGGCCAGCAGCTGGCCGGGCAGCACCGCGGTGAGCGGGGTAAGCCAGGGCGGGAGCGAGGCGTCTGCGGGCAGTCGCACCAGACGGCAGCCCTCGACCGGCGGGGCGAGGGCGGCGTCGCCGAGCAGCACGACCGGTGCGCCACGGCGGCGCAGCTCGCCGACCACCTCCAACGCGCTGGCGCTGGCCGGCTCGTCGGGGGCGACCACCAGCACCGGCACGTCCGGGCCGACCGCGGCGACGGGGCCGTGCATCAGGTCCGCCGGGGAGTACGGCGCGACGAGCGTGCCGGTCAGCTCGGTCAGCTTCAGCGCGGTCTCGTGCGCGGTCGCGAGGTTGAGGCCGCGCCCCACGCACACCGCCCGCAGGTGCGGGGCGAGCACGTCGACCGCGGCGGCGACACCGGTGAGCCCCGCGATCCCGGCGGCGAGCGCGTCCGGGACCCGGGCCAGGTCGTCGAGCCCGTCGGCGGGGTCGTCGCCGAGCGCGACAGCGAGCAGCGCGACCGCGAGCAGCGAGGCGGTGTAGGTCTTGGTGGCCGCCACCGACTCCTCGGGGCCGGCGGCAAGGTCGAGCAGGTGATCGGCGGCGGCGCCGAGGGGTGAGTCCGGCGCGTTCGTCACCGCGAGGGTGGCCGCCCCTGAGTCCCGGGCCCGCTCGACGAACCCGACGACGTCCGGGGAGGCGCCCGACTGCGAGATCGCCACGACCGCGTGCCGGCTCAGGTCGAGGGGACGGCCGTAGACGCTGGCCAGGCTCGGGGTCGCCAGGGTCACCGGGAGGCCCAGCCGCAGCCCCCACAGGTACTGCGCGTAGCGGGCGGCGTTGTCGGAGCTGCCGCGGGCGACCAGCACCACGCCCTCGGGGGACCCGGCCAGCAGCGCGTCGCGCAGCTCGGCGAGCCGGGGCCGGGTCCGCTCCAGCAGCCGCCGCGCCACCTCGGGCTGCTCGGCGAGCTCCTGAGCGAGCAGGGTCATGCCGCACCACCGGGGACGGTCAGGCCGCGGTCGACGTACTCCCCCGCCACGACGGTGTCGCGGACGGTGAGGTCGTCCTCGAGCACGACGAGGTCGGCGGGTCCCCCCGGGCGGAGCCGGCCGACGTCGGTGCGCCCGAGCAGCCGGGCCGGCGCCTCCGTGGCGGCGACCAGTGCCTCCACCGGGTCCACACCCAGCGCGACCGCGTTGCGGATTCCGGCGTCGAGGGTCAGCGCGCTTCCGGCCAGGGCCCCCTCGCCGTTGCGGACCGCTCCACCACGGACCTCCACCGGGACCCCCGCCAGGGAGTAGGACCCGTCGGCCTGTCCGGCTGCCGCGGTCGCGTCCGTCACCAGCACGACCCGGCCACGGGCGGCCCGCCAGGCGACCCGCACCACGTCGTCCTCGAGGTGGTGGCCGTCGACCACGAGCTGCACCGTGACGTCGTCGCGGGCCAGCGCAACACCGGGGAGTCCCGGAGCCCGGTGGTGCAGCGGGCTCATCGCGTTGAACAGGTGGGTCACGGTCCGCGCCCCCGCGTCGAAGCCGGCGTGTGCCTGCGCGGCGGTGGCGTCGGAGTGGCCCAGCGACACCAGCACACCCGCGCCGTGAAGCTCGCTGACCAGGGGCAGCGCGCCGGGCAGCTCGGGGGCGAGGGTCACCGCCACCACCGGCGCCTTCTCGCGCCACCGGGCGACCAGGTCACGGTCGGGGTCCCGGCGGTACCGCGCGGGATGCGTCCCGAGCCGGCGCTCGGACAGGAACGGGCCCTCGAGGTGCACCCCGAGCGGCAGCGCGGCGCCGGCCGGCCGGGGACGTGCGGGGTCCAGCACCGCGCCGAGGACGTCCAGCGCCCGGTCGGTCTCGACGGTCGAGGCGGTGATCAGGGTCGGCACCCAGGCGGTCACCCCGTGCGTGGCGAGCGCCCGGCTGACGTGGTCCACGCCGACGGCGTCCGCGGCCATCACGTCCACGCCGGCGAAGCCGTTCACCTGCAGGTCGACGTAGCCGGGCGCGGCGATCCGGCCACCTGGCGCCGCTGGCAGGCCGACCCGGCTGACCCGGTCGTCGACCACCTCCACGTCCCCGGGGAGCAGCTGCCCGTCGACCAGGGCGGCGGACACCCCCAGCCGTCGTGCGGTCATCGGATCGCCTCTCTCGTCGTGACCCGCAGCCGGGTCGGGGTACGTCGGACCGGGTCGGGCAACCGCAACGGCGCGTCACCCGGACTGATCCTGCCGAGGACCCGGGGCACCGCGGCGCCGGTCGCGGCCGTGGAGGCGGGGACGCCGTGCCAGGTCAGGAACCCCAGCAGCGCCCACAGCACCGCCTCCTTCCCGGCCGACGGGATGCCGAGCTCGTCGCTGGTGAGCAGCCGGGTCCCGCCCAGCGCCCGCCGCAGCGCCGCCAGCAGCGCGGGGTTGGCGGTGCCGCCGCCGGAGGCCACGACCTCGGTCACCGCATGCGGGGCGAGCGCCCGGGCGACGGTCTGTGCGGTGAGCTCGGCCAGGGTGGCCAGCACGTCCTCCCAGGCCAGCGGCCCGACCCGGTCCAGGGCCGTGTCGAGCAGCGCTGCTGAGAAGGTCTCCCGGCCGGTGGACACCGGCGGGCGCAGCGCGAAGTAGGGGTGCGCGAGGAGGTCCTCGAGCAGCGGCTGGTGGACCCGGCCGCCGGCGGCGAGCGCGCCGTCGCGGTCGAACCGGTCCCGACCGCCGGTCGCGCGCTCGGCTGCCACGTCGAGGAGGCAGTTTGCAGGGCCGGTGTCCCAGGCCAGCGGTGGGTGGCCGGCACGGACGACGGTGACGTTGGCGATGCCCCCGAGGTTCAGCGCTGCGCGCGGACCCTCCTCGCCGGTCAGCCAGAGCCCGTCGAGGGTGCTCGCGAGCGGTGCGCCGTGGCCGCCCGCGGCGACGTCGCGGGACCGCAGGTCGGAGACCACGGGCAGACCGGTGGCCTGCACCACCCAGGCCGGCTGGCCGAGCTGCAGGGTCCCGAGGCACCTGCCGTCGACGACCTCGTGGTGCACGGTCTGCCCCGGGGAGACCACCAGTGTCGGCTCCACGCCGGTCAGGTCGAGGCTGCGGGCGACGGCGTTCGCGGCTGCCGCACCGGCGGCCTGCCCGACCGCGGTGTCGACCGCGCACAGCTCTCCGGCGCTCGTGGTCGCCGGCGGCAGCAGCGCCAGGACCCGGTCCGCGAGCCCGTCGGGCCACGGTTGGGTCCACGTGTCGACGACGGACAGCCGCAGCTGCAGCTCGCGGTCCCAGTCCAGCTCGACCAGGCCCACGTCGAGGCCGTCGGCGGACGTGCCCGAGGCGACGGAGGCGACGATCACCGGCCCGCCTCGGCGGGCGCGACGGCCGCGGCCGCCACCGCGTCGCGGACCCTGCCGTCCCGGCTGTCGAGGAGCGCCTGCGCCCGGTCGACGTCGACGCCGGCGAGGATCGCCACCAGGGCGGTCTTGGTACGCCACCCGGCCTGCTCCAGGGTGACCACGGCGGTGTCGTCGTCGACACCGGTGGCCTCGCGGAGGATCCGTCGGGCCCGCCGGCGCAGCTTCTCGTTCGAGGCCATCACGTCGACCATCCACGCGCCGTAGGTCTTGCCGTTCCCGATCATCGCACCGGTGGACAGCACGTTGAGCGCGATCTTCTGCGCGGTCCCGGCCTTCAGCCGGGTGGACCCGGCGAGGACCTCACCACCGGTGAGCAGCTCGACGGTCAGGTCGGCGTGCGCGCGGGCCGGGCTGCCGGCGTTGTTCACCACGGCGACGGTGCGGCAGCCACGTTCCCGCGCGGCATCGAGGGCCGCCAGCACGTAGGGGGTCCGGCCGGAGGCGGAGATGCCCACCACGAGGTCGCGCGGGCCGAGCCCGAGCGCGGTCACGTCCCGCGCGCCCGCGTCCGCGTCGTCCTCCGCGCCTTCCACCGCGCGTGCGGCGGCCTCGTTGCCCCCGGCGAGGACGGCGACCACGGTCTGCGGGCTGGTGCCGAACGTGGGCGGGCACTCGGCGGCGTCCAGCGCGGCCAGCCGGCCCGGTGTGCCCGCCCCGACGTAGACGATCCGGCCACCGGCGGCCAGCGCCGAGGCGGCGAGCTCCACCGCGCGGGCGAGCTCCCTGCGCGCGGCCGCCATCGCCGCGGGGACGGTCTCCTCGGCGTCAAGCAGCAGCCGCACGAGGTCCTCGGCGCCGCGGGTGTCGAGGTCGTGCAGGTCGTCGCGGACCTGCTCGGTGGCGAGCACGTCCACCTCGTGCCGGGGCTGGACCGGAGCCGCCGCCTCTCGGGTGGGAACGGCGACCGTGCGCAGCACCCGGCGCTCGTGCGGCAGGTCGTCGTGGCGGGCGAGCAGCAGCGCGCCGTCGAGGGCGGTGCCGGAGGCCGGCTCGACGCTCAGCGCGGCGGGCAGCGAGGCGACCCACTTGCCGGTGAGCGTCCCGACGGACGTCAGCCCGCCGACGGCCGCGACCCGGGACTCCCCGACCATGGCGGCCGCGCCTGCGGTGAGGTCGGCCCACGCCTGGGTGGCGCGGTGCAGGATCTGGGCGGCGACCCGGTCCCCGGCCTCGGCGGCGGCCAGCACGTCCGGCACGAACGTGGCCGTGGTCCGGGCGACGGCACCGCCCACGGCGAGGGTCCGGGGCAGCTCGAGGAGGTCGCCGAACCGTTCCTCGGCGAGGTCGGCCAGCCGTGTCGCCGGCCCGCGTCCCTCCCGGGACAGCAGCACCGCGCGCAGCGCCTCCCGTCCGATCCAGGCGCCGCTGCCGTCGTCGCCCAGCCACGGCCCCCAGCCGTCGACCTGGTGGAACCGGCCGTCGGCGGCGACCCCGAGCGCGACGGAGCCCGTGCCCACGGCGAGCACCGTGCCCGCGCGACCGCCGAGCGCCCCGGCGTGCGCGGTCACGGAGTCCGACGTGACGCCGATCGCGCAGCCGGGCAGCCACCCGGCCAGCCGGTCCGCGAGCCGGCGCGCCTCCGCGGGCGCTGCCTCCGCACCGGCCGCGCCGACGACGAGGGCGTCCAGGTCGGTGGCGCCGGACAGCACGGCACGGACCGCCTCGAAGGCGGCGTCGACGCCGTCCGCCTC
>DATIBI010000326.1:0-4001 GCA_035457605.1 Nocardioidaceae bacterium | reverse complement strand
GCACTACGTGGTGCTGGCCTTCCTGTGGCTGGCCTTCATGGTGCTCAGCGTGGTCGCGTTCTTCGCGATCCTGTTCACCGGCCACTACCCGCGCGCGATCTTCGACTTCAACGTCGGCGTGCTCCGCTGGAGCTGGCGGGTGGCGTACTACGCCTACGGTGCGCTGGCCACGGACCGGTACCCGCCGTTCACGCTCGCCGAGGTGCCCGACTACCCCGCGCACCTGGCGGTCGACTACCCCGAGCACCTGTCCCGGGGCCTGGTGCTGGTCAAGTGGTGGCTGCTGGCGATCCCGCACTACCTGGTGCTCGCCTTCCTGGTGGGTGGGGGCGTCTACGTCGGGTCCGCCGCCGCGTCCGACCAGAACCAGGGCTGGATGTGGGGCAGTGGCCTGATCGGGCTGCTCGTGTTCATCGCGGCCGTCGTGCTCCTGTTCACCGGCCGCTACCCGCAGCCGATCTACGACCTGGTGCTCGGCCTGAACCGCTGGGTGATCCGGGTCGCCGCCTACGTGGGGCTGATGACCGACCAGTACCCGCCGTTCCGGCTGGACATGGGCGGGCACGACCCGACCGCCCCCGGGGTGGTCGCCGTCCCTCCGCCCGCCGGCCCGACCGCGCCTACTGAGGCGACCGCGACGGATCCCTCGTCGACGACGCCGACCGCGCAGACGCAGACCGCCCAGCCCGGCACCACCCAGCCCGGCACCACCCAGCCCGGCACCACCCAGCCCGGCACCACCCAGCCCGGCACCACGCAGCCCGGTACCGCCCAGGCCGCCGCGACCCAGCCGGGCGCTGGCGGGTCCTGGTCCGCGGGCCGGGTCATCGCCGTCGTGGTCGGCGCCCTGCTGGCGCTGATGGCCGGCGGCCTGCTCGCCGGCGGTGCGACGCTGGGCGTGGCGGGTCAGACCCTGCGCAACGACGCCGGCTTCTTCATGACCCCCGACCAGGAGCTGACCGCTGCCACCTACGCGATCGAGTCCGAGCCGCTGGACCTGGGCTCCGGCTCCTCGGCCGACCTGGCGCCCCGCGCGATCCTCGGCGACCTGCGGCTCGACGTCACCGCGCTCGGGGACGAGCCGGTGTTCGTCGGTGTCGCCGACACCGCCGACGCCGAGGCGTACCTCGCGGGCGTGCAGCACAGCACGCTGGTCGGGATGGAGGGCGACACCCCGGTCCCGCAGTACCGCGAGAGCGCAGGCTCCGCGCCGAGCGTTCTGCCGGGCGACACCGACATCTGGGTCGCCTCGGCCAGCGGGACAGGGCAGCAGGTGCTGGAGTGGGAGCTCGAGTCCGGTGACTGGACCGTCGTGGTGATGAACGCCGACGGCAGCCGCGACGTCGCGGTCGACGCCTCGGCCGGCGCCACCTTCCCCGCCCTGGGCTGGGTGGTTCTCGGGATGCTCGTCGCCGGCGGTGCGCTGCTGGCCGTCGCCGTGGTCGTGCTGGTGCTCGCCCTGGCCGGCCGGAGGGAGCAGGCGTGACCGTGACCGCCCGCCTTGTCCGACGTACCGACGGAAGGAACCCACGATGAAGGCACTCGTCGTCTACGAGTCGTTGTTCGGCAACACCGAGCAGGTGGCCCGGGCGGTCGCCACGGGCCTGCGCGGCCGGCTCGACGTGGAGCTCGTCGAGGTCGGTGACGCTCCCGCCGAGATCCCACCGGCGACCGACCTCGTGGTCGTCGGTGGACCCACCCACGCGTTCTCGATGACCCGTCCGAACACCCGTGAGGACGCCGTGCACCAGGGCGCCACCCACGACCCGGCGACCGGTATCCGGGAGTGGCTGGCGCAGCTCCAGGCCGGACCGCACGCGGAGCGGGTGGCGACCTTCGACACCCGGGTGGACAAGGTGCGCCACCTCCCCGGGTCCGCGGCCAAGAAGGCGGCCCGCGCCGCGCACCGCAAGGGGTTCGACACCGCGGCCAAGGCGGAGAGCTTCTACGTCGAGGACATCAACGGCCCGCTCGTGGAGGGCGAGCTGGACCGCGCCCAGGCGTGGGGCGAGCGCCTCGCCGCCGAGGCCCTCACGCGTACCGCCCGGCCGGCGACCTGACACCTCGTGGAGGCTGGGGATTCAGAACCGGATGGCGGGGTACGTACCGGTATTCCAGTTCCGTGCACGCTGCCGGACCTCGCGCCGATCGCGAGGTATGTCGGGCGGTGCGGCCGGGCCGGGCTTGCCCGGGTCCGGCGTGCCTGACCTACCCTGGGATGCGGACGGGGGTTGTCATGACAAGGGACGGGATGGCCCCCGTGAACACTCCGTGAACATTCCTGCCGCGACGTCGCGGCGTCCGCACGGGCTCCGCCACGACGCCATCTTCTACGACGACCAGCAGGCCTTCGCCTCCGCCGCGGTGGGTTTCGTCGGCGAGGGGGTCGCGCTCGGCGAGGTCGTGCTGGTGAACACCGGGACCAACCCGGTCACGGGCACCCTGCGGGACCTGTTCGCCGGGAACGACCAGGTGGTCTTCGCCGAGAACCCGGTCTACGGCAAGCCGGCAGCCGTGCTGGACCTCTACCAGCGCACGATGGACCGCGGCCTGAACGCCGGGGTGCCCGGCTACCGGGCGATGGGCTTCATCGACTTCGACACCGGACGCCTGCCGTGGAGGGAGTGGCTGCGCTACGAGGCCGTGGTCAACGACGCACTGGCGGACTTTCCGTTCCAGACGCTGTGCCCCTACGACATGCGTGAGGTCGAGCCGGAGATCGTCGAGGCGATCCGGCGCTCGCACCCGACCCTGGTCGAGGACGGTGTCCGCCGGGCCAACCCGGACTACCTGCCACCCGCCGAGCTGGTCACGTTGCCGGCGTACCTCCCCGGGGACGACCCCGTCCAGCAGCAGCCCCCTCGGCTGACCCTCGAGCCTCCGCCCCGCTCGGTGGAGGACGTGCGGCTGGAGCTGTACCCCGCACTGCTGCCGACGGGTGTGCCGCGCCTGAAGGTCGACGACTTCGTGAAGGCGGCGACGGAGGTGGTCCTGAACGCGTGGAACCACGGCGCGGAGCCGGTCAGTCTTCGGGTGTGGACCACCGAGGACCGGCTGGTGTGCACGGTGACCGACGCCGGCGCCGGGATCGACTACCCGCTCGCCGGGTACGCCCGTGCCACGGGTGCGCTCGCCGGGGCCGGGCTCGGGCTGTGGGCCGCCCGCCAGCTCGTCGACGTCCTGGACTACCGCCTGACCGAGGACGGGTTCACCGTGCGCCTGGTCGCCCGCGCCGACCTGCCCTGAGTCACGCCTCCCGCCGCATCGGCACGTGCGGGATGCCGTCGTCGAGGAACTCGGCTCCCGCCTGCTCGAACCCGTACGCGGTGTACCAGCCCACCAGGTAGGACTGGGCGTCGAGCACGCAGGGGCGGTCGCCCAGCAGCCGCAGCGCCTCGCGCATCAGTGCGTCGGCGAGCCCGCGCCCGCGACGGTCGGGCGCGACCACGACCCTCCCGATCCGTGCCGACTCGTCGTCGGTGAGCACCCGCAGG
This sequence comes from Nocardioidaceae bacterium, assembly GCA_035457605.1. Taxonomy (GTDB): domain Bacteria; phylum Actinomycetota; class Actinomycetes; order Propionibacteriales; family Nocardioidaceae; genus Nocardioides_C. The sequence goes on along the minus strand of DATIBI010000326.1, from coordinate 507 downwards.
GAGGCGACCGGGGCACCGGCGTCCTCGATCCACACGTGCACGGTGCCCGGGTCGAGGTCCCGGCCGTCGAGGTCGAGGTAGGGGCAGTCCTGCTCCACCACGAACACCGCGGACCGCAGCTGCCAGAGCAGGTAGGCGGTCCTGGGCTCGAGCCCGGCGAAGGAGGAGGTGAGTACGTCGATGCGCTGCACGCCGCGAGGGTAGCGGGGGAACAAACCGGGTGGTCTTCTTCGTTGAGTGCGCACACCCACGCGACCGGACCGGGGCGACCTGCGTCCGGAGAAGGGCGGCTGCCCATGCCCGACACCCGCGACCTCCAGAGGGAGAGCGACCCCGAGGCAGAGCTCGAACGGCAGGTCGGAGTCCTGCTCGCCAAGGGCTACCCGGCGCTGGCCGGTCTCGACGAGCGGTCCTTCACGAGCCTGGTCGACCCACTTCGCGAGCTTCTGCCCAAAGCGTGCGCGTCCTCCGAGACGGCCATCCCGTTCCTCCTCGTCGTGACCTCGG
>DATIBI010000325.1:0-21519 GCA_035457605.1 Nocardioidaceae bacterium | reverse complement strand
GGCGCTGACCGTCCAGGGACGGCGGGCCGGGTCAGGCGTCGTAGTCGAGCACCACCGTCGGCGACGTCGGGTGCGCCTGGCAGGTCAGCACATAGCCCCGCTCGACCTCGTCGGGCTCGAGCGCCCAGTTCGTGTCCATCTCCACGCTGCCCTCGAGCACCTTCGCCCGGCACGTCCCGCAGACGCCGCCCTTGCAGGCGAACGGGGCGTCGGCGCGCACCGCCAGCGCGGCCTCGAGCACGGCCGGCCCGTCCCCGCGGAGCTTGAACGACGACCGGCGCCCGTCCAGGGTGATCGTGACGTCGGCGCCCTCCCCGACGGTCTCCTCGACGGTACGGCGGACGGGCGGGGTCGACTCGACGTGGAACACCTCGGCGTGGATCGCCTTCTTCGACACGCCCTCGCTCACCAGCAGCTTGCGCAGCGACGAGACCATCTCGAAGGGTCCGCACAGGAACCAGTCGTCGACCGTGTCCGGCGGCAGGATCGTCTCCAGCATCCGGGTCATCCGGTCGGTGTCGAGCCGGCCCGAGAACAGCTCCGCCTCCTGCGGCTCCCGCGAGAGCACGTGCACCAGGTGGAACCGGTCGGGGTAGCGGTCCTTGAGGTCCTCGACCTCCTCGAGGAACATCACGGTCTTGTGCGTGCGGTTGGCGTAGACCAGCGTCACCCGCGACCGCGGCTCGGTCTCCAGCGTCGTCGCCACGATGGACAGGATCGGGGTGATCCCCGACCCGGCGGCGACACAGACGTAGTGCTTGGCGTTGCCCGGGTCGAGCTCGGTGAAGAACCGGCCGCTCGGGGTCATCACGTCGAGCACGTCGCCGACCTTCAACGTGTCCAGCGCGTGCTCGGAGAACGCCCCTCCGGGCAGCCGCTTGACCGCGATCCGCAAGCGACCGGACGAGACCGGCGAGCAGATCGAGTAGTTGCGTCGCACGTCGTCGCCGGCGAGCTCGGTGCGGATGGTCAGGTGCTGGCCCTGGACGAAGGCGTAGTGCTCCTTCAGCTCCTCGGGCACGTCGAAGGTGACCGCGACCGAGTCGTCGGTCAGGGGCTCTATCTCGGCGACGGTGAGCGGGTGGAACACCGAGTGGTGAGGGCGTGGCGAGGTCATCGTCTCCCTAGATCGCCTTGAAGTAGTCGAAGGGCTCCTTGCAGGAGTTGCACACCCACAGCGCCTTGCAGGCGGTGGAGCCGAACCGGCTGAGCTCGCGGGTGTCCGGCGACCCGCACAGCGTGCAGCGCACCGAGAGGGTCAGGTCGACCACCCCGGACGTGCGCTGCTGCGGCGGGGCGATGCCGTACTCCAGGAGCTTGCGGCGGCCCTCGTCGCTCATCCAGTCCGTGGTCCAGGCGGGGGCGAGCACGAAGTCCACCGCGACGTCGTCGTGGCCGTGCTCGTGCAGCACGCGCAGGATGTCGGCGCGGATCGCCTCGGTGGCCGGGCAGCCGGAGTACGTCGGCGTGATCGTGACACGCACGCGCCCGTCGTACCCGACCTCGACGTCGCGCAGGATGCCGAGGTCCTCGATGGTGAGGACGGGGACCTCCGGGTCCGGGACGGCCGCGACGACCTCCCAGATCTCCTGTCGCACGTCGGTTCCGGTCACCACTGCGCCCCCGGGTGCGAGCGCGCGAGGTGCTGCATCTCGGCGAGCAGGTAGCCCATCTGCTCGGTGTGGATCCCGCGCCTGCCGCCGGTGACGGCGGGAGGTACGTCGGGCAGGGTCAGCGTGGCCTCCGCGACCACGGCGGCGACGTCGCGCTGCCAGTCCTCATGGAACGTGGCCGGGTCGACCGCGATCCCCCGCTCCAGCAAGGACGGGTCGACGTGCCCGGTGTCGAACAGCTCCGCGGCGTACGGCCACTCGGCGTCCAGGCCAGCCTGCATCCGCTCGTGGGACACCTCCGTGCCGTCGCCGAGCCGGAGCACCCACATCCGGGCGTGGTCGCGGTGGTAGGCGACCTCCTTGACCGCCTTGGCAGCGATCGCGGACAGGGTCTCGTCGGTGCTGTGCAGCAGGCGCGTGTAGAGCCGGAGCTGGTAGGCCGAGAGCAGCAGCAGCCGCGCCATCGTCACCGCGAAGTCGCCGTTGGCGCGCTCGACCAGGCAGACGTTGAGGAAGTCGCGCTCGTCGCGGAAGTAGGCCAGGTCGTCCTCGGTCCACGGCGGGTCCACCAGCGACCCTGCGTAGCTCAGCAGCGACCGAGCCTGACCGAGCAGGTCCAGGGCGATGTTGCCGAGCGCCACGTCCTCCTCGAGCTGGGGTGCGGAGGCGATCCACTCCCCCATCCGCTGCGCCGCCACCAGGGCGTCGTCGCCCAGCGCCAGGGCGTAGCGGTACACCGCGTCGCCGCTCGCTGCCGTCGGGTTCGCTCGCACCTCGACCGCTCCACTCGCTGCGCTCGCTCCGCGCTCTCCGGCTTCACCCTGAGCCGTCGGGTTCGCTCGCACCTCGACCGCTCCACTCACTGCGCTCGCTCCGCGCTCTCCGGCTTCGCTCACAGGTGCTCCACACCCTCGGGAATGTCGTAGAACGTCGGGTGGCGGTAGATCTTGTCACCGGCCGGCTCGAAGAACGCGTCCTTCTCGTCCGGGCTCGAGGCGGTGATCGACGCCGCGGGCACGACCCACAGCGACACCCCTTCCTGCCGACGGGTGTACAGGTCCCGGGCGTTGCGCAGCGCCATCTCCGCGTCCGGGGCGTGCAGCGAGCCGACGTGCACGTGGGACAGGCCGCGCTTGGCGCGCACGAACACCTCCCACAGCGGCCAGTCCCGCCGGTCCGACGTACCGCTCATGCCACGGCCTCCTTCGTGCGGGCGGCCTGCTTGGTGGCGTAGGCGTCGGCGGCCTCCCTGACCCAGGCGCCCTCCTCGTGCGCGCGGCGCCGGTGCGCCATGCGCTGCTTGTTGCAGGGCCCGTTGCCCTTGATCACCTCGAACAGCTCGGTGAAGTCGATCTCGCCGAAGTCGTAGGAGCCACGCTCGGCGTTCCAGCGCAGGTCGGGGTCGGGCAGCGTCAGCCCGAGCGCCTCGGCCTGCGGCACCGTCATGTCCACGAACCGCTGGCGCAGCTCGTCGTTGGAGAACCGCTTGATGCCCCACCGCATCGACTGCGCCGAGTGCGTGGAGTCGGCATCGGACGGCCCGAACATCATCAGGCTCGGCCACCACCAGCGGTTCACCGCGTCCTGCGCCATCGCCTTCTGCGCGGGGGTGCCGTGCGAGAGCGTGTGCAGGATCTCGAAGCCCTGCCGCTGGTGGAACGACTCCTCCTTGCAGACCCGGATCATCGCCCGCGCGTAGGGACCGTAGGAGCAGCGGCACAGCGGCACCTGGTTGACGATCGCGGCGCCGTCAACCAGCCAGCCGATCGCGCCCATGTCGGCCCAGGTCAGGGTCGGGTAGTTGAAGATCGAGGAGTACTTCTGACGGCCCTCGTGGAGCGCGTCGAGGAGGTCCGCCCGGTCCACGCCCAGGGTCTCCGCGGCGGCGTAGAGGTACAGCCCGTGTCCGGCCTCGTCCTGCACCTTGGCCATGAGGATCGCCTTGCGGCGCAGGCTCGGTGCGCGGGTGATCCAGTTGCCCTCCGGCTGCATCCCGATGATCTCGGAGTGCGCGTGCTGCGCGATCTGCCGGACCAAGGTCTTGCGGTAGCCCTCGGGCATCACGTCACGCGGCTCGATCCGGCCGTCGGAGTCGATCACGCGCCAGAAGTCCGCGAGAGCCGGGTCGGTCTCCTCAGGACGCGCCTCGGGCGCGGTGCCGGGTGCGGTTCCGGGCACAGTTCCGGGCGCGGTGAAGTCGTTGCCGTACATGTGCCCAGGGTAACAAAGATCTGTTACACGATCACCGCACAGGTGCTGCCTCTGTGTAACAGATCGGCGCCTGCCAGGATGACCGCATGGACACTGCTTCCGGGCCGAGCGCCGACGTCTCCGTCCGAGTCGCCTGGGCCGACGACGCCCCCGGCATCGCCGAGGTGCAGGTGCGGGCCTGGCGCAAGGCCTACGCCGGGCTGCTCCCCGACGAGGTGCTCGCGGCGATGGACCCGACCGAGCTGGCCGCGGTCTGGCACGCGTCGCTGACCCGCCCCAAGGACGCCCGGAACCGGGTGCTCGTCGCCCTCGAGCGGAACACCATCCGCGGCTTCGCGCTGACCGGCCCCTCCCCCGACCCCGACGCAGACCCGGTCTCCGACGGGGAGCTCGCCGAGCTCACCGTGGATCCCGACCAGGTCCGCAAGGGACACGGGTCGCGGCTGGTCCAGGCCTCCGCGGAGACCCTGCGCGCGGACCGCTTCGTCCGGGCGCTGACCTGGCTCAACAGCACCGACGACGTCGTCCGGGCCTTCCTCACCGAGGCCGGCTGGGCGCCCGACGGCGCGCACCGCGAGCTCGACCTGCACGGTGACGGTTCGGTCACGGTCAAGCAGGTGCGTCTTCACACGGATCTTTCCGCGCTCTAGGTTTGAATCTCCCGCAACAGGCAACCAAACGACCGTTCCACGCGTCACAGTGGTCAGGGGCTCAAGCCGGGGGCCTCGGGAGAGCGTCGTCGCCATCGGGAGAGAGCCGTGCTAGGACCGTTGCCCAGGCTTTACCGCCTCATCGTCTCCGCCGTCGCCATCGTCGTGTTCGCCGCCGCCGGAATCTGGGCCGCGATCATGTTCCCCTACCCCCGGTTGATCAGCGTCGGCGCGACGATCGGCCTCGCCCTCGGCGTGCTGTGCACCTACCTGCTGCTGCACCAGTTCCACAACGCCCCTGACAGCCAGCCGGTCCGCCGTACCCGCCGCTGAGACAGCCTTGCTAGGTTCGGTCGGTGACCGAGCCTGCCCCCGAGCCGAACCCTGCCGGGCTCGATGCGCGCGAGCGGTCCGCCATCGTCCGTGACGGGCTCGCGGTCGGCATCGCCACCGGCGCCTACGGCATCTCCTTCGGCGCGATCGCCGTCGCCGCCGGCCTGAGCGTCGCCCAGACCTGCGCGCTCTCCCTGCTCGTGTTCACCGGCGCCTCCCAGTTCGCCCTCGTCGGCGTGGTCGCCGCCGGCGGAGCCCCGCTGTCGGGTGCGGTGACCGGCCTGCTGCTCGGGACCCGCAACACCCTCTACGGCCTGCGACTCGCACCGATGCTGCGCTGGCGCGGCGCGCGACGCCTGGCCGCGGCCCACCTGGTCATCGACGAGTCGACCGCGATGGCGGTCAACCGGACCACGACCGCCGCGGCACGGGTGGGTTTCCTCAGCACCGGGCTGGCCGTGTTCGCCCTGTGGAACCTCGCCACGCTCGGCGGCGCCCTGGCCGGCGAGCGCCTTGGCGACCCCCGCACCTACGGGCTCGACGCGGCGGTCGGCGGGGCCTTCCTGGCGCTGCTGTGGCCACGGCTGCGCGACCGGCGCAACCAGCTCACCGCGGGGCTCGCGGCGGCGCTCGCCCTGGCCCTGGTCCCGGTGACCGCGGCCGGGGTGCCCGTGCTCGCGGCCGGAGGGGTGGCGCTGCTGCTCGGCGTGATCACGCACGCCGTCGACCCGACCGAGATCCCCGAGCGCGACGACCTCCCCGGGGGAGGTGAGCACCACCCATGATGTGGATCGCCGTCGTGGCCACCGCGGCCGGCTGCTACCTGCTCAAGCTGGGCGGGTTGTCGGTGCCGGCCTCGCTGCTGGAGAAGCCGCTGGTGCACCGGATCGCCGACCTGATGCCGGTGGCGCTGCTCGCGGCCCTGATCGCCGTGCAGGTGTTCTCCGACGGCAACGAGCTCACCCTGGACGCCCGGGTCGCCGGACTCGGGGCCGCGGTGGTGGCGCTGCTGCTCCGGGCGCCGTTCATCGTGGTCGTGCTGGTGGCGGCAGCCACCGCGGCGGGGCTGCGCCTGCTTGCCTGACGCGGGGCGGCACGGTCGCGGGGCGGGGTCGCGGGCGGCGGGTTCAGACGATCTCGAGCCGGCCGTGCTCGTCGATGCTGAACCCCGGCGCGTAGGCGATCTCCCACAGGTGGCCGTCGGGGTCGGCGAAGTAGCCGGAGTAGCCGCCCCAGTCCATCCGACCGGCGGGCTTGACGATCGTGCCGCCCACCTCGCGCACCCGCACGAACGCCAGGTCCACGGCCTGCTCCGAGGGCAGGTTGATCGCCAGCGTCACCGCGCGGTACGCCGGCAGCTCGTCGTGCGGGACCGCCTCGAGGCGGGCGTCCTCGGCGAGCGCGTCGTAGCCGAACAGCCCGAGCCAGCTGCCCGAGGTCTTGAACCAGGTGATCCCCTGCGCGAGGTCTCCGCGCTGCTCCCAGCCGAGCTCGCGGTAGAACCGCGCGGACCGCTCGAGGTCGGCGACGCCGAGGGTGACGATCGAGAAGTTGGCGGGTACGTCGATGGACATGGCGCACATCATGCCGTGTCCCCCGGTCCCCGCCGTGGACCGTCCGCCCAGGCACGCCGGTGCCTGACCGGGCCGCAGGGGCCCGGACGTCCTCGGGCTGTCCAGGCGAGGCGGTTCAGGCGGGGCGGTTCAGGCGGGGCGGTTCAGGCGGGGTGGTTCGCGGCGGGGCGGTTCAGGCGGGGCGGTTCAGGCGGGGCGATTCAGGCGGCGTGGTTCGCGGCGTCGTACAACGCGATCGCGCGACGGACCGCCGAACGCGCCCGGGTCCGGTCGCCGGCGTCGTCGTAGGCCACGCCGAGGCGGTACCAGACCCGCCAGTTCTCCGGGTCGGCCTCCGCCTCGGCCCGGCGCTGCGCGAACACCGCGTCCGCGGCCGCACGGTCCACCCGGCCGGAGGGGCGGCGGGGCAGGTCGTCCACGGGCAGCCCGCCCTCGGCGTCGAGCACCGCTGCCAGGCGGGCCGACCTGCGACCGAACGCCACCTCCCGCCACACCAGCACCGCCCCCAGCAGCGGCAGGAGCAGCACCCCGATCCCGAGGACCACTCCCACCCCCGAGCCGCTGCTCAGGAACGCGACGCCTTTCGCGCCCACGAGCACGAGGTAGAAGGCGGTCACGGCGACCAGCACCCCGACGGTGACCTTGGTGCGCATCAGTCCAGGCCCATGAACGCCTCGAGGCCGACGGTGAGCCCGGGCGCGGAGCCGATCGAGCGCAGGCCGAGCAGGACCCCGGGCATGAACGAGATGCGGTCCATCGAGTCGTGGCGGATGGTCAGCGTCTCCCCCGGCCCGCCCAGGATCACCTCCTGGTGCGCGACGAGCCCCCGGATCCGCAGCCCGTGCACCCGGATCCCGTCCACGTCGGCGCCGCGGGCGCCCTCGAGCGCGGTCGAGGTGGCGTCCGGGATCGGACCCGAGCCGGCCGCGCGCCGGGCCTCGGCGACCAGGGACGCGGTCCGCCGGGCGGTGCCGGAGGGCGCGTCGGCCTTGTCCGGGTGGTGCAGCTCGACGATCTCGACCGACTCGTAGAACGGCGCGGCCTCGGCGGCGAAGCGCATCATCAAGATCGCGCCGATGGAGAAGTTCGGGGCGATGAGCACGCCGGTCCCCGACGACCCGTCGAGCCAGTCGCGCAGCTTCGCGAGCCGGTCGTCGTCGAAGCCCGTCGTACCCACGACCGCGTGGATGCCGTGCTCGATGCAGAAGCGCAGGTTGTCCATCACCACGTCGGGGTGGGTGAAGTCGACGACCGCCTCAGCCCCCGCCTCGACCAGCGAGTCGACCGGGTCGCCGGCGTCGACCGTGGCGACGAGCTCCATGTCCTCGGCCTGCTCCACCGCACGACACACCTCGGCGCCCACCTTGCCGCGGGAGCCGAGCACACCAACCTTGAGAGGGGAAGTCACGCCCCCAACCTAGTGGGCGCGGGCCCGGCGGTCCCAGCCCGGTGGCAGCCTTGTGGCCATGACCACGCCGCGCGTCCCGGAACGGATCCGTCTCGCCGTCGAACGGCTCGCCCCGCGGCCGGACGACCGCGTGCTGGAGGTCGGCTGCGGCCCCGGCGTGGCGCTGGACCTTGTCTGCGAGTGGCTCGGGTCGGGGCAGGCGGTCGGCATCGACCGCTCGGCGGTGGCGATCGACCGGGCGGTACGGCGCAACCAGGCGCACCTCGCCGCCGGCCGGCTCGTGCTGCACCGGGCCCCACTCGCCGGGTTCACCAGCCCCGATGATGTCGTCTTCGACAAGATCCTCGCAGTCAACGTCAACGCGTTCTGGACCGGGCCGGCGACCGCGGAGCTCGCCGCGGTCGACCGGCTCCTGGCGCCGGGTGGTGAGCTGCTGGTCTGCTACGACGGCCCGGACGGGCGACCGCACGACCGGGCGGCCCCGACCGTGGTCGCCAACCTCGACCGGGCCGGGTTCTCGGCGACGGTGGAGCAGGGCGGGATCCTGTGCATCAGCGCCCGACGCCCCGGGGAACGCTCCGAGGACGACTCTGCCTAGCCGGCCAGGTCGTCCGACGGGCCGACGATCGCGAGCGTCTCCGGCTGGTCGAACAGCTCCTTGGCCAGCAGCCGGACGTCGTCGAGGGTGACTGCGTCGATCCGATCGATCACCTCATCCAGGCTGGGCAGCTCGTCGTAGAGCAGCTCGGCCTTCGCGATCCGGGACATGCGCGACCCCGAGTCCTCCAGGCTGAGCACGAGCCCGCCACGCAGCTGGCCCTTGCCCCGCTCCAGCTCCTCGTCGGTGATGCCGTCCTCGGCCATCCGGCGCAGCTCGGTGCGCACCACCGAGAGCACCTCGTCGGTCTTCGTCGGCAGGCAGCCCACGGCGACGCCGAACATGCCCGCGTCGGCGTAGTGCGAGGCGAAGGAGTAGACCGAGTAGGCCAGGCCGCGGTGCTCCCGGACCTCCTGGAAGAGCCGGGACGAGGTGCCGCCTCCCAGGACGGCGTTGAGGACGCCGAGGGAGTACCTGCGGTCGTCGGTGCGCACCGGGCCGTTGACGCCGAGGATCACGTTCACCTGCTCGAACGGCCGGGCCAGCACCGCCTCGCCCGGCGCGGTCCGCTTGGGGCGGTCCACCCGGCGCACCGGAAGCGGCCGGGCGGTGGTGTCGGCGAGGAAGCTCGCGCGTCCGAACGACTTGCGGACCAGGCGTACGACGGTCGCGTGGTCGATGTTGCCGGCCACCGCGATCACCATGTTCTCGGGGCGGTAGCGCGACCGGTAGTACCGCGCGATCTGCGACCGCGTCAGCGACTTGATCGACTCGACGGTGCCCGCGATCGGCCTGCCGAGCGGCGAGGACGCCCACGCCGTCTCCGCGAACAGGTTGTGCACCACGTCGTCGGGGTCGTCGTCGTGCATGGCGATCTCGTCGAGGATCACCTCACGCTCGGCCTCGACGTCCTCCGACGTGACCGTGGAGGAGGTGATCATGTCGCCGAGCACGTCCACCGCCAGCGGCAGGTCCTGGTCCAGGACCCGTGCGTGGAAGCAGGTGTACTCCTTGGCGGTGAACGCGTTGAACTCGCCGCCGACCGCGTCGAGCTCGCTGGAGATGTCCATCGCCGACCGCGTCTTGGTGCCCTTGAACAGCAGGTGCTCGAGAAAGTGCGAGGCCCCCGACAGGGTGGGGGCCTCGTCGCGGGACCCGACGCCGATCCACGCACCGATGGTGGCGGACCGGACGCCGGGCATCGCCTCGGTGATGACCCTCAGGCCCCCGGGGAGGACCGTGCGGCGGACGAGTCCGCCCTGGTCCTCTCCCAGGAGCGTGCGGGTGGTACCGGGTTTCTGCTGTGACGCGGAGAGCGCCTTGCTCACTGCTCGGTTTCGGCGTCGGCGTCGGAGCCCTCGGCCTCGTCCACGACGGGAACCAGCGAGAGCTTGCCGCGGTCGTCGATCTCGGCGATCTCGACCTGGACCTTCTGGCCCACCGAGACGACGTCCTCGACCGCGTCGACCCGCTTGCCACCGGCCAGGGCACGCAGCTTGCTGATGTGCAGCAGGCCGTCCTTGCCGGGCAGCAGCGAGACGAACGCACCGAAGTTGGTGGTCTTCACGACCGTGCCGAGGTAGCGCTCGCCGACCTCGGGCATGGTCGGGTTCGCGATCGCGTTGATCGCGGACCGGGCCGCCTCGGCCGCCTCGCCGTTGGTCGCGCCGACGTAGATCGTGCCGTCGTCCTCGATGGTGATCTGCGCGCCGGTGTCGTCCTGGATCTGGTTGATGACCTTGCCCTTGGGGCCGATCACCTCGCCGATCTTGTCGACCGGGACCTTCATGGTGATGATCCGCGGCGCGTGCAGCGACATCTCGGCGGGAGCCTCGATCGCCTCGGCCATCACGTCGAGGATCGCCATCCGGGCGTCCTTGGCCTGGGTCAGCGCGCCCGCGAGGACCTCGGCCGGGATGCCGTCGAGCTTGGTGTCGAGCTGCAGCGCGGTGACGAACTCGCGGGTGCCGGCGACCTTGAAGTCCATGTCGCCGAACGCGTCCTCGGCACCGAGGATGTCGGTCAGCGCGACGTACTCGGTCTTGCCGTCGACCTCACCGGAGATCAGGCCCATCGCGATGCCGGCGACGGGGGCCCGCAGCGGGACACCGGCCTGGAGCAGCGACAGGGTCGAGGCGCAGACCGAGCCCATCGAGGTGGAGCCGTTGGACCCGAGGGCCTCGGAGACCTGACGGATCGCGTAGGGGAACTCCTCGCGGGTGGGCAGCACCGGCACCAGGGCGCGGCCGGCGAGCGCGCCGTGACCGATCTCGCGGCGCTTCGGCGAACCGACCCGGCCGGTCTCGCCGGTGGAGTACGGCGGGAAGTTGTAGTTGTGCAGGTAGCGGCGGCTCGTCTCCGGGGAGAGCGTGTCGAGCTTCTGCTCCATGGTCAGCATGTTCAGGGTGGTGACGCCCAGGATCTGGGTCTCACCGCGCTCGAACAGCGCCGAGCCGTGCACGCGCGGCACCACGCCGACCTCGGCGGACAGCGACCGGATGTCGGTCAGGCCGCGGCCGTCGATGCGGATCTTCTCGCGCAGCACGCGCTCGCGGACCAGGGTCTTGGTGAGCGAGCGGAACGCCGCACCGATCTCCTTCTCGCGGCCCTCGAAGTCGGCGCCGACCTTGTCCAGGACCGAGGCCTTGACCTCGTCCAGCTTGGTCTCGCGCTCCTGCTTGCCGCCGATGGTCAGCGCCGCGGCGAGCTCGGTCTTCGCGGCGGCCTCGACCGCGGCGTAGGCGTCGTCCTCGTAGTCGAGGAAGACCGGGAACTCCTGCACCGGCTTCGCGGCCTGCTTGGCCAGCTCGACCTGCGCGTCGCAGAGCTGCTTGATGAACGGCTTGGCGGCCTCGAGACCGCCGGCGACGACCTCCTCGGTCGGCGCCTGCTTGCCGGACCGGACCAGGTCCCAGGTGGCCTCGGTGGACTCGGCCTCGACCATCATGATCGCCACGTCGCCGGTGTCGGTGACCCGACCCGCGACGACCATGTCGAAGACGGCCTCCTCGAGCTGGCTGTGCGTCGGGAACGCCACCCACTGACCGTCGATCAGGGCGACGCGGGTGCCGCCGACCGGGCCGGAGAACGGCAGCCCGGAGAGCTGGGTCGACATCGACGCGGCGTTGATCGCGAGCACGTCGTAGGGGGTGTCGGGCTCGAGCGCCATCACGGTGATGACGACCTGCACCTCGTTGCGCAGACCCTTCTTGAAGGTCGGGCGCAGCGGCCGGTCGATGAGCCGGCAGGTGAGGATCGCGTCCTCGGAGGGGCGGCCCTCACGGCGGAAGAACGAGCCGGGGATGCGGCCCGCGGCGTACATCCGCTCCTCGACGTCGATGGTCAGCGGGAAGAAGTCGAAGTGCTCCTTGGGCTGCTTCGACGCCGTCGTCGCCGACAGGAGCATGGTCTCGTCGTCGAGGTAGGCGGTGACGGAGCCGGCGGCCTGGCGGGCGAGGTAGCCGGTCTCGAACTTGACGGTGCGGGTGCCGAACTTGCCGTTGTCGATGACGGTCTCAACGGCGGAGACGATGGGTCCCTCCACGGGATACCCCTTTCTGTCGCGGAGCGATCACGCGAGGGCGCCTCATGGGATCTGAGAGGGCGCGGGCCCTTGATCAGAACCAGATCAGGGGGCCGGTCTTCGATCGAGGCCCGCGGGGGAGCTCCGTTGAGGATCTCCCGAGGGCCACTACCGAGGACCGGGCCAGACGTCCGCGGTCGCTCCAGTGAATGCTGGATCTTCAGTTGTCAGGTTGTCGCCGGATGAATCCCCGGGTCGATGCGAACACTAGTCCGCTTCCTCCCGGATATGTAGCAGGAGCGGCCACCCGGGTGCTGCGCGGGGTGACCGCTCCTCTGCATGGTTCAGCGACGGAGGCCGAGACGCTCGATGATCGAGCGGTAACGGTTGATGTCTTCCTTCTGCATGTAGTTGAGAAGGCGACGGCGCTGACCGACCAGGAGCAGCAGGCCACGACGGCTGTGGTGGTCGTGCTTGTGCTGCTTCAGGTGCTCGGTCAGGTGGCTGATGCGGTGGGTGAGCAGCGCAACCTGGACCTCCGGCGAGCCGGTGTCGCCGTCCTTGGTCGCGTACTCGGCGATGATCTTCTTCTTGGTCTCAGCGTCGGTACCAGTGGCCACGCGAGCTCCCTTCGGTGTGTTCGTTGCGCGGCGCGCCGGGGCCTGTTCACCCGGGCACTCTCGATCCGCGGCCGTTCCTACGGCGGGTGTCACCCTCGTCCGGGCAACCGGAACAGGTTATCAGCGGCTCCTCGGTTTCTCCGAATCCGACCCGTCGACCTCGTCCCCGCTCCCCTCGGCCTCCCCGCTCCCCTCGGCGTCGGCCGGGACGGTGGGCAGGGCCACAGGAGGTACGACGGTCAGCGGGTGACCCGGCAGGTACGGCGGGTTCGCCGACGTCCACGCGTCGGGGTCGACCCGGGTGTCGACGGTAGGAGTCAGCTCCTGCTCGCGCCGCGGGAGGGGAAACACGTTGTAGACCTGGCGCTCCCCCTGCAGCCACGGATAGGCGCTGACCAGCGTCTCCCCGCCGGGCGCCACCGTCTCCCCGGCGAACCTCGGCACGACCAGCGGGTTGCCGTCCTGGTCGAACAGCTGCACTCCCGTGAGCGGGCGGCCCTGGGCGTCATAGGGGAACACGTTCTGCACGTACTCCCCGGCATTCCGAAGACCCGCCTGCGGCTCCTGCGCCGGGTACGCCGACGCAGCACCGGCGTACCCGGCGTCGGCGGCGTTCGCGAACTGCCCCAGCACCACCGGGGTCGCCACGACGGCGAACGCGTTCAGGCCGACGAGCAGCACCCGGGCGGCCACCGACCGGCCGATCGCCGACCCCGGCCACCACCGACCTCGCCCGATCTGCACGCTCCCCACCACGGCGACGGCGAGCACGACGACGCCGGGGAACAGCCCGAGCAGGGTCGGCACGACGGTCGGCCGGTCACCGCTCCACTGGTAGTTCACGACCGAGGCGAAGATGTCCACGAGCTGTACCGCGAGCCAGGCCCGGAACACCCACCACACCGGACGCAGCGTGACCAGGAACGACCAGGCGCCCACCGTCGCCTCGCGGTTCACCAGCGCCTCCCACCGGTTCCGCGCGTGGTCCAGCCCCGCCGCCAGCGCATCGCGCAGAGGCCGTGCCGGTTCGTCGGAGGCGTCGCGCGACCGCGCCGGGACGCCCGCCGCCGACCGGAGCTCGTCGGCGTAGGCGCGCGGGTCCCCGAGCTCGCTCACCGAACCACCGTCGGCGACCAGCTCGGCGAGGTCGGCCTCCAGCCCGCCGACGAGCTCCTCTCGCTCCTCCTCGGACAGGTCGGAGAGGCGGGCCCGCACCCGGTTCACGAAGTCGGTGACGTCGGGCCGCGCCTCGACTCGGGTGGTGTCGTTCATCGTGAGGCCCCCTGGGTGGTCTGGGTCTGCGTTTTCTGGGTCTTGGTCGGGCGGAGACGCTCCCGGTCGAGCAGCCCGGTCACGGTGGCGGCGAAGTGCCCCCAGTCCGCGCGCTGCTGCTCGAGCTGCGAGCGCCCGGCCGGAGTGATGCCGTAGTACTTGCGGTGCGGCCCCTCGTCGGAGGGGACGACGTAGGAGGTCAGCGCCCCGGCCGCGTAGAGCCGACGGAGCGTCCCGTAGACCGAGGCGTCCCCGACACCCTCGAGCCCGGCCCCGCGGAGCCGGCGCAGCACGTCGTAGCCGTAACCGTCCTCGGCGTCGACGACGGCGAGGACCGCCAGGTCGAGCACTCCCTTGAGGAGCTGGGTGGTGTCCATGCGCTGCACAGTACTACGTATTCCGAGGTAGTGCGCTCCGCGACACACTGCTGCGTGCGAGGATGCCGGACATGGAGACGCCGGACCAGTCCCCCGTCGTGCACCGCCTGGGCGTGTGCAACCTCTGCGAGGCCATCTGCGGTCTGCGGCTCACCGTCGAGGGCGGCCGGGTCACCGCGGTCCACGGCAACCCCGACGACCCGCTGTCTCGCGGCCACGTCTGCCCGAAGGCGCTCGCCCTGCCGGACGTGCACGAGGACCCGGACCGGCTGCGGCGGCCGGTCCGCCGTACCGAAGGGGGGTGGACCGAGATCGGCTGGGAGGAGGCGCTCGACCTCGTCGCCGACCGGCTGGCGGCGACCGTGCGCGAGCACGGCCGGGACGCCCTCGCCGTCTACCTCGGCAACCCCAACGTGCACAGCCTGGGCGCGATGACCCACGGCACCGCGATGGTCCGCTCGTTCCGGACCCGCAACACCTACAGCGCGACCTCGGTCGACCAGCTGCCGCACCAGCTGGTCGCGCACCTGATGTACGGCCACCAGCTCCTCGTCCCGGTCCCCGACATCGACCGCACGCAGTACTTCGTCGTCTTCGGCGGCAACCCGATGGCCTCCAACGGCAGCCTGATGACCGTCCCGGACTTCCCGGGCCGGCTCCGCGAGCTGCGGGCCCGCGGCGGCCGGATGGTGGTCTTCGACCCCCGGCGGACCGAGACCGCCAAGGTCGCCGACGAGCACCACTTCGTCCGCCCGGGCACCGACGCCGCGGTGCTGCTCGCCATGTTGCACACGCTGTTCGCGGAGGGGTTGACCACGGCGGCGGAGTACGTCGACCGGCTCGACGTCCTGGCCGAGGCGGTGGCCCCGTTCACGCCCGAGCGGGCCGAGGCTGTCAGCGGCGTGCCCGCCGACGTCGTCCGACGTACCGCCCGCGACCTGGCCTCCTCCGGCGCGGGCGCGGTCTACGGGCGGATGGGCGTCTCCACCCAGGCCTTCGGGTCGGTGTGCCAGTGGGCGGTGCAGTGCCTGAACCTGGTCACCGGCAACCTGGACCGGCCCGGGGGCACCATGTTCACCTCACCGGCCGTGGACGCCGTCGGGCGCGGCCTGATCGGGCGGGGACACCGGGGCCGGTGGCACAGCCGGGTCCGGGGCCTGCCGGAGTTCGGGGGCGAGCTGCCGGTGTCCGCCCTCGCCGAGGAGATCCTGACCCCGGGCGAGGGCCAGGTCCGGGCGCTGATGACGGTCGCCGGCAACCCGGTCTCCTCGACACCCGACGGCGCCGGGCTCGCCGAGGCGCTGGCGCAGCTGGACTTCATGGTCGCGGTGGACTTCTACGTCAACGAGACCACCAGGCACGCCGACGTGATCCTGCCGCCGACGAGCGCGCTGGAGCGGGACCACTACGACGTGGCGTTCCACCTGCTCGCGGTCCGCGACACCGCCCGGTTCACCCCGGCGGTGCTCCCCAAGGACGACGGTGCCCTGCACGACTGGGAGATCTTCCGGGAGCTCACCCTGCGCACCGCCCGACGGCTCGGTGCGCGCCGGCCGCTGCGCCGACGGCTGGCCCTGGAGGCCCGCATGCGCCTCTCCCCCACCCGGACGGTCGACCTGCTGCTGCGCACCGGGAGCCACCGGCTGTCGCTGCGCAAGCTGCGCAGGACACCGCAAGGCGTCGACCTCGGCCCGCTCCGCCCACGCCTGCCCGGGCGGCTGCAGACCCCCGGGAAGCGGATCGACGCGGCGCCGGCGCTGCTGCTCGAGGACCTCCCGCGCGTCGAGTCAGACCTGCTGGCCGATGCACCCGATCCCGGGCAGCTGTGGCTCATCGGCCGGCGGCACCAGCGCGACTGCAACTCGTGGATGCACAACACCGAGCGGCTGACCAAGGGACGGGCCCGGCACCAGCTGCTCATGCACCCCGAGGACCTGGCCGACCGCGGCCTGGTGGACGGGGCGACGGTGAAGGTCACCTCGCGGGTGGGCACCGTCGAGGTCGCGGCGCAGGCCAGCGAGGACGTGATGCGCGGGGTGGTGAGCCTCCCGCACGGCTACGGGCACGCCCGCGACGGCGTCCGGCTGGACCGTGCCGTCGGACTGCCAGGGGTGTCGATCAACGACCTTACCGACCCCGGGCGGGTCGAACCGGTCAGCGGGAACGCGGTGCTCAACGGGGTGCCGGTCACCGTCACCGGCTGAGGTGTGAGGGCAGGCGCC
Organism: Nocardioidaceae bacterium; assembly: GCA_035457605.1. Lineage (GTDB taxonomy): Bacteria > Actinomycetota > Actinomycetes > Propionibacteriales > Nocardioidaceae > Nocardioides_C. Next base: position 5,118 of record DATIBI010000325.1, on the reverse strand, counting down.
CGTCGCCGGTCAGCGGGACAGGACCGCCCGGACCGCGTCGCGCGCGGCCATCGGGTCGACCTGCGCCAGCGCCGCCTCCGCGGCGTGCTCGCACATGTCCATCGACACCTGCGCCAGCTGCGCGCCGACCGGGCGCACCGCGGCGGCCGCCATCGACAGCGAGGTCACGCCCATCCCGACCAGTGCGGTGGCCAGCGTGGGGTCGGCCGCCGCCTCGCCGCAGACGCCGACCGGCTTGCCCGCCTGCTTGCCCGCCTCGGCGGTGATCGCGATCAGCGCGAGCACCGCGGGCTGCCACGCGTCGGTGAGGTGCGCGAGGTCGCTCGCCATCCGGTCCGCGGCCATCGTGTACTGGGTCAGGTCGTTCGTGCCGATCGACAAGAAGTCGACGTGCTCGAGCATCTTGTGCGCCTGGAGCGCGGCACTGGGGATCTCCACCATCACCCCGGCACGTAGGCCGTGGTCGTGCACCTGCGCGGCGAACTCGCGGGCCTCGTGCACGGTGGCGACCATCGGCGCCATCACCCAGGGCTCGGTGGCGGTGCGCTGGGCAGCGGACGCGATCGCCGCGAGCTGACGCTCGAGCAGCCCGGGATTGCCGAAGGAGAGCCGCAGGCCACGGACGCCGAGCGCGGGGTTCTCCTCGCCCTCGAGGGTGGCGAAGGCGATCGGCTTGTCCGAGCCGGCATCGAGGGTGCGGATCACCACGGTGCGCTCGGCGCCGAACGCGTCGAGGACCTCGGCATAGACCGACGCCTGCTCGTCGACGCTCGGCTCGTCCTTGCGGTTGAGGAAGCACAGCTCGGTGCGGAACAGGCCGACGCCCTCCACCGGCCCCTGGGCGGCGGCGCGCGCGGAGGCGCCGTCGGCGACGTTCGCGAGCACCTTCACCCGGGTGCCGTCGCTGGTCCTCGCCGGGCCGTTCCAGGTCTCCAGGGCACGCCGGGTGGCTTCCGCCGCAGCGACCCGCTCGCGGGCCTCGGTCTCGTCCGGAGACACCTCCAGCACGCCGGTGGACCCGTCGACCAGGACCGTCGTACCAGGCTTCACGGTCTCCAGCACGCCGTGCACCGCCACCACGCACGGGATGGCGAGCTGCCGGGCGATGATCGCGGTGTGGCTGGTGGGACCGCCCTTCTCGGTGACCAGGGCGACCACCTTCGCCGCGTCCAGACCTGCCGTGTCCGCCGGTGCCAGGTCCTCGGCGACGAGCACGGACGGCTCCTCCGGAGTGGGCACGCCCGGCTCGGGCTCGCCGACGATCTCCGCGGTGACCCGCTTCTCGATGTCGCGCAGGTCGGTGACCCGCTCGGCCATCAGTCCACCCATCTGCGTGAACAGGCCAGCGAACTGGTCGACGCCGGCGGCGAGCGCGCCGAGCAGCGCGTCGCCGGACTTGAGCCGCTTCACCACCGCCGAGCGCAGGCCCTTGTCCCGGGCCAGCCCGGCGGTCGCGCTGAGCACCTCGGCGGCCGACCCGGTCGCCTTGGCCGCACGGGCGGCGAGCCGGTCCGCGACGACGGCCACCGCCTCGTCGTACCTCGCGATCGCCTCCTCCTCGTTCAGGCTCTGGCCGTCGAAGGAGTCGATGGCGCGCTGGGAGATCTTGGCGGTCGCCACCACCACGGGGGCGAGGACGACGCCGGGCACCACGGGGGTGCCGCGCAAGGTGGCGTGTTGCCGGGCTGCGGACGGAGAGGTCGTCATGGGTCCCACCATAAACCCGTGCCCCCCTTGACAGTCAACAGATTCGGGCGTAAAACAACAGGGTAACGCCACTCAAAGCAACAGAACCACAGACGGCTCAGGACCGAGCAGAGGAGGACGCGGTGTACGCCGAGGAGCGCCAGCAGGCCATGGCCGCCCTGATCGCCCAGCGCGGCCGGCTCTCGGTCAGCGACCTCGCGGACGTCTACGCGGTCACGACGGAGACGGTACGCCGGGACCTGTCGGTTCTCGAGAGGGCCGGGATCGTGCGCCGCGTGCACGGCGGAGCGGTCCCCGCCGAGGCGCTCACCGTCCTCGAGACCGCGGTCAAGGACCGCGACCAGGCCAACACCGAGCAGAAGGACCGGATCGCCCGGGCCGCGCTGCAGTTCTTGCCCAAGGCCGGAGGAAGCGTGCTGCTCGACGCCGGCACCACCACCGCCCGGGTGGCCACCCACCTGCCCCGCGACCTCAAGCTCACCGTCGTCACCAACGCGGTCCCGATCGCCGGCCGGCTCGCCGGGCTGAAGACGGTCGAGCTGCACCTGCTGCCCGGGCGGGTCCGCCGGACCACCCAGGCGGCCGTGGGCGAGGAGACCGTCGCCGCGCTGAACCTGCTGCGCACCGACGTCGCGTTCGTCGGCACCAACGGGATCACCCTGGAGCACGGGCTCAGCACCCCCGACCACAGCGAGGCCGCCGCCAAGCGGGCGATGGTCCGCGTCGGCCAGCGCGTGGTGGCGCTCGCCGACTCCTCCAAGCTCGGCCGGGAGAACACCGTCTCCTTCGCCGCGATCGAGGACATCGACGTCCTGGTCACCGACAGCGGGATCTCCGACAAGGATCTCCGCCTCCTCCAAGAACGAGACATCGAGGTGGTGGTCGCATGATCGTCACGCTGACGCCGAACCCCAGCGTCGACCGGACGGTCGCGCTCACCTCCGCCCTCGAGCGCGGCGCGGTGCTGCGTGCGGAGTCGGTGATCTCCCAGTCCGGCGGCAAGGGCGTGAACATCTCCCGGGCGGCCGTCGCCGCCGGAGTGCCGACGATCGCGGTGCTCCCCGCCGACAAGGACGACCCCTACGTGCTCGAGCTGCTGCACGGCGGCATCGACTGCCGGCCCGAGCCGCCGACCGGCCCGGTGCGGGTCAACATCACCATCACCGAGCCGGACGGCACCACCACCAAGATCAACTCCCCCGGGGCCGTCGCCGACGCCGCCTCGCTGGAGCGGCTCAAGGTCGCGCTGCACCAGCGCGCCCAGCAGGCCGACTGGATCGTCCTGGCCGGCTCGCTGCCGCCCGGGGCACCCGCAGACTGGTACGCCTCGCTCGTGGCGGACCTGGAGGGTACGTCGGCCCGGGTCAGCGTGGACACGTCGGGAGAGCCGCTCGCGGCGCTCGCCGGCGCGCTGGACCGGGCAGCGCCGGACCTGATGAAACCCAACGGAGAGGAGCTCGCCTCACTGACGGGCGGGGACGCCGACGCGATCGAGGCCGACCCCGCCGCCGCCGCCAAGGCGGCGACCGTTCTGGTCGAGAAGGGGGTCGGCGCGGTCCTGGCCACCCTGGGCGGGTCGGGCGCCGTGCTCGTGACCGCGCAGGGCGCCTGGCACGCCACCCCGCCCCCGACCAGCGTCGTCAGCACCGTCGGTGCCGGCGACTCCAGCCTGTTCGGCTACCTGCTCGGCGACCTCCGGGGCGCCGAGCCGGCCGACCGGCTCCGACTGGCCGTCGCCTACGGCAGCGCCGCCGCAGGTCTTCCCGGCACCACCATCCCGACCCCGCAAGACGTCCATCCCGAGCTCGTCGACGTTCGCGAGCTCTCAGGAGATTGAGGAACCATGTCCGAACTGATCACGCCGTCCCTGGTACGGCTCGACGTCGCCCTCGGCGACGACAAGCATGACGTGATCCGTGCCCTCGCGGCCGTCGTGGCCGAGGCAGGGCGCACCAGCAACCCCGACGGTCTGACCGAGGACCTGTTCGCGCGCGAGGCGCAGTCCACGACCGGCCTTCCGGGCGGGATCGCGATCCCCCACTGCCGCACCGAGCACGTCGACGTACCCACGCTCGCGTTCGCGCGGCTCTCGCCGAAGACCGACTTCGGCGCCAAGGACGGCCCCGCCGACCTGGCGTTCCTGATCGCGGCCCCCGCTGGCGGCGACGCCACGCACCTGCAGCTGCTCACGCAGCTCGCCCGGTCCCTGGTCCGCCCGGAGTTCACCGACGCGCTGCGGACCGCGGAGACCCCGGAGGAGGTCGTGGCCGCGGTGACCGAGGTCGTGAAGCCTCCGGCGCCCAAGGAGCCGGCCGCCCAGGCACCGTCCGAGCCGGCCGCGGCCGCGGCACCGGAGCCCGCCCGGCGTCGCAGCGTCGTCGCCGTCACCTCGTGCCCGACCGGTATCGCGCACACCTACATGGCAGCGGAGGCCCTCGAGGCGGCCGCCGCACGGGCCGGCGTGGACATCCACATCGAGACCCAGGGCTCGGCGGGCTCGACACCGGTGCCGCAGGGCGTGATCGACGCTGCCGACGCGGTCGTCTTCGCCGCCGACGTCGGTGTGCGTGAGCGGCACCGGTTCGCGGGCAAGCCGGTGGCGGCGGCGAGCGTCAAGCGCGCCATCGACGACGGCGACGGGATGATCGCCGAGGCCCTCGCGAACGCCGACGACCCCGACGGCCCGCGGGTGGAGACGGCAGGCGCCGGTGCCGGCGCCGGCGGTGGGGGCTCCCGTCACGTCGGTGCGGCCGAGGAGTCATGGGGCCTGCGCATCCGCCGGGTGCTGATGACCGGCGTGTCGTACATGATCCCGTTCGTCGCCGCGGGTGGCCTGCTGATCGCCCTGTCGTTCCTCATCGGTGGGTACGACATCACCGGACCCGCCACCGAGATCGTCACGAACTACTCGCTCTTCCGGCTCCCCGACGTGGAGCAGCTCGAGCTGACCCGGGTGCCGTTCGACAGCGGCTTGTTCGCCTACCTCGGCGCGGTGCTGTTCACCCTAGGCGCAGCGGCGTTCGGCTTCCTGGTCCCCGCCCTGGCCGGCTACATCGCCTTCGCGATCGCCGACCGGCCCGGCATCGCCCCCGGCTTCGTGATGGGCGCGATCGCCGGCACCCTGCAGTCCGGCTTCCTCGGCGGCATCGTCGGCGGTGTCCTCGCCGGCATCATCGCGCACTGGATCTCCGGGTGGAAGGTTCCGGCCTGGTCGCGCGGCCTCATGCCGGTCGTCGTGATCCCGCTGCTGACCACGCTGTTCGCCGGCGCGATCATGATCATCGTCCTCGGCCGGCCGCTCATGGAGCTGATGAACGCGCTGAACGAGGGTCTGCAGAGCATGAGCGAGGGCGGCGCGGCCGTGGTCCTCGGTGTCGTGCTCGGCCTGATGATGGCCTTCGACATGGGCGG
>DATIBI010000324.1:0-13355 GCA_035457605.1 Nocardioidaceae bacterium | reverse complement strand
GCATCTCGCCCTCGTGGTTGGTCTGGCGGACCTCGACGCGGAGGCCGAGGTCGCGGCCCCACCCGACGCACAGCGCCGAGAGGTCGTCATACGTGGTGGTGCCGTAGATCTCCGGCTGCCGCCGGCCCAGACGGCCGAGGTTGGGGCCGTTGAGCACCAGGACCGGCGTCGGGTCCGCCGCACCGAGGGCCTCGCTCATCGCGAGATCTCCGCGTAGGCGGCGGTCAGCAGCGCGGGATCCGGCGCCGCGAGGATTCCGGGTCGCGCCAGCGCCTCGAGCACGACGAAGCGCAGCTGGTCGCCGCGGGACTTCTTGTCGACCTTCATCGCCTCGAGCAGCTGCGGCCACACCCCGCCGCGGTAGGTCGTCGGCAGACCCACGAGCTGGAGCACCGACCCGTGCCGGTCGGCCGTCGCCTCGTCGAGCTTCCCGGCCAGCCGGGCGAGCTCGGCGACGAAGGTCATCCCGATCGCCACCGCGGCTCCGTGGCGGAACTTGTAGCGCTCCACGCGCTCCACGGCGTGGCCGAGCGTGTGACCATAGTTGAGGACCTCGCGACCCGGGTGCCCGGAGGCGCCCCCGGTCTCCTTGAGGTCGTCGACGACGACATCGATCTTGACCCGGATCGAACGCTCGATGAGCTCGCGCAGCGCGTCCGTGCCGGCGGTTGTCGCGGCGGTCGGGTCCGACTCGACGAGGTCCAGGATCACCGGGTCGGCGATGAAGCCGCACTTGATGACCTCCGCGAGACCGCTGACCAGCTCGTTGTGCGGAAGGGTCTCCAGCGTCGCGAGGTCGCACAGGACGCCGGCCGGTTCGTGGAAGGCACCGACGAGGTTCTTGCCCTCGGCGGTGTTCATGCCCGTCTTGCCGCCGACCGCCGCATCGACCATGCCGAGGAGCGTCGTCGGCATGTGCACGACTCTGACCCCGCGGAGCCAGGTGGCCGCAACGAAGCCACCCATGTCCGTCGTGGCTCCGCCACCGACCGTCACGACGGCGTCCGAACGGGTGAACCCGGTCTGCCCGAGCACCTGCCAGCAGAAGGACGCAACCGGAGCGAGCTTCGCCTCCTCGCCGTCCGGGATCTCGATGGCGTGGGCGTCGTACCCCTGCTCGGCCAGGTCGACGCGGACCGCCTCCCCCGTCGCTGCCAGCGCGTGGGGGTGGATCACTGCGACCCGCTGGACGCCCTCGCCCAGCATGGCCGGGAGCTCCCCGAGCAGTCCGGTCCCGACGACGACGTCGTACGGCGAGGCGCCCGCGACCCGCAGCGTGGAAAGGTCGCTCACTGCCCGCCCTCCTCCGACGGTCCTGCCAGAGCCGCCTGCTCCACCCGCTCCACGTGCTCGCGCACCTGTCGGGCCACGTCCTCGGCCGGGACACCGTCGGTCTCGACCGTGATCGTGGCGACCCCTCGGTACACGGGGAGACGTTCGTCGAGCAGGGCCTTCACCCGGGCGCGCACGTTGCCGAGCAGCAGCGGCCGCGCCGTGCCCAGCCCGACCCGCTTCACGGCGTCGGAGAGGCCCACGTGGAGAAAGACCACCAGCCGGCCCTCGAGCGCGTCGCGGGTCTCCTGGTCCATGACCGCGCCCCCGCCCAGGGCGAGCACCCCGTCGTGGGTCTCCAATGCCTCCTTGACGGCCTGACGCTCCAGGTCGCGGAAGAACGGCTCTCCGGACTCGACGAAGATCTCCGAGATGGGGCGGCCCTGAGCGTCCTCGACGTCGCGGTCGGTGTCGCGGAACGTGGTCCGCCACGCCTCCGCCAGCAGCTCCCCCACCGTCGACTTGCCCGCACCCATCGGGCCGACGAGCACGACGCGGGGCCCTGCGGCGCTCATGCGAACCTCAACGACGACAGGTACGCCTCGGCGTTGCGGCGGGTCTCGGTGACCGAGTCACCGCCGAACTTCTCGAGGACGACGTCGGCGAGCACCAGTGCGACCATCGCCTCGGCGACGATCCCCGCCGCGGGCACGGCGCAGACGTCCGAGCGCTGGTGGTGCGCGACCGTGTCCTCGCCGGTGGCGACGTCGACGGTCCGGAGCGCGCGCGGAACCGTCGCGATCGGTTTCATGGCAGCTCGCACTCGGAGCACCTCGCCGGTCGACATGCCGCCCTCGGTGCCACCGGAACGCCCCGACGCCCGCCGGAGCCCCTCCTGGGTGCTCACGATCTCGTCGTGCGCCCGCGAACCGGGGGTTGCGGCGAGCTCGAAGCCGTCACCGACCTCCACGCCCTTGATGGCCTGGATGCCCATGAGCGCGCCGGCAAGGCGCGCGTCGAGGCGGCGGTCCCAGTGCACGTGGGACCCGAGCCCGGGCGGCAGGCCGTGCACGACGACCTCCACCACGCCACCGAGCGTGTCGCCGTCCTTGTGGGCCTGGTCGATCTCCGTCACCATCGCCTTGCTCGCGTCGGCGTCGAGGCAGCGCACCGGGTCGGCGTCGAGACGCGCGACGTCATCGGGTGCGGGCACGAGACCCTGCGGCGCGGATGCCGTGCCGATCGCAACGACGTGTGACACGACCTCGGCTCCGACGGCCTGCTGGAGGAACTTCATCGCGACCGCACCGAGCGCCACGCGGGCGGCGGTCTCCCGGGCCGAGGCACGCTCGAGGACGGGCCGCGCCTCGTCGAAGTCGTACTTCTGCATGCCGACCAGGTCGGCGTGACCGGGCCGGGGCCGGGTCAGGGCGGCGTTGCGGGCCAGTGCCTCGAGCTCTCCGGGGTCGACGGGGTCGGCCGCCATGACCTTCTCCCACTTCGGCCACTCACTGTTGCCGATCCGGATCGCCACCGGACTGCCAAGGGACCGGCCGTGCCGGAGACCGCCGATGATCTCGATCTCGTCGGCCTCGAACTTCATCCGGGCGCCGCGGCCGTAGCCCAGGCGGCGCCGTGCCAGGGCGTCGGCGATGTCGCCGGAGGTCACCTCGACATGGGCGGGCAGACCCTCGAGCACAGCGACAAGGGCAGGTCCGTGGGACTCGCCCGCAGTGAGCCAACGCAGCATGCGGTCAGTCTTTCACGCCGCATCCGGCCCTCGGTCAGGCGTACCACGCAGCGACATGGGGCCCGACCAGCACGCCGAGCAGCGCCCCGACCAGCATGAACGGGCCGAACGGGTACGCCCTGCGGTCCACCAGCCGGAGCGCCGAGAGCAGCAAGCCACCGACCCCGCCGAGCAGGAACCCGGCGTAGACGCCGCTGAGCAGCTCGGCCCAGCCCAGCCACCCGAGCGCGATGCCGAGCACCCCGGACAGTCGGACGTCGCCGTAGCCCATCCCCCGCGGGTAGACGAACCACAGCGTGAAGAACGTGCCACCGGCGACCAGCCAGCCCCACCCGGCCCGGATGGCGGAGTCCCAGTCCCCCGCCATCCAGGCAGCGAGCAGCGCGAGCACCGCGACGACCCCGTAGGACGGAGCGATCACCTTGGTGGGCAGCAGCCGGGTGCGCCAGTCCACCAGCGCGAGCGCGACCCCCACGGGCGCGAGGTAGAGCAGGAAGCCGAGCTCCGGCCCCCACCCCACCCGGGCACCGAGCAGGCCGGCGACGAGGCCGGTCGCCAGCGCGGTCCGGGTCCGCAGCCCGGGACGAGCCGCGATGTCGGCGTACCGCTCCTTGGCCGAGACCACCTCCGCGGTGCTCTCGCCGCCGGTCTCCTCCGTGCCGTCGACCGGCTCGGGGATCCGAGCGATCAGCGCCGGCACGAACGCCCCGGTCACCAGCCCGACGAGTGCGCACACCAGTGCGGCGTCGACGGACCAGACCTGAGCGCTCATGGCTCACGAGCGTACCGACGCGGGGCCTCCGGGAGGGGCGAGTTGCCGGATTCGCGTCGCTTCTGTGGAGGAGTCAGGCGGGCTCGCGGTGCCGGGCGGCCAGAGCGCTTTCCCCGGCGGCCCGCATCACCTCATAGGGGGCCTCCTCGATCCCGGTCATCAGCGTGAACTGACCGCACGCCTGGTGCACCAGCAGGTCCAGGCCGGACACCAGGGTGCGTCCCTCGGCCTGCGCGAACGCGGCGAGCGGGGTCGGCCACGGGTCGTAGACCACGTCGAACACCACCGGCGCGGCCGTCGCGAGCGCGACGACCGGCTCGGTCTGGGCGGTGGCCGGGATGGTGGAGACGACGATGTCGGCCTCCAGCGCGCCCTCCTCGAAGCCGCGCACGTCCACGGTGGGGGCGGCGGGGTGCCGCCCGGCGGCGTCCAGCGCGTCCTGGGCCCGGGACCGGTCACGGACCACCAGCGTCACGTCGGTGCAGCCGAGGTCGGCCAGGGCCAGCAGCGTCGACGTGGCCGTGGCCCCGCCGCCCAGGATCACCGCCCGCTCCAGGGCGGCGTCGGTGTGCGACCGGATCGCCGCGACCGCGCCGGGGATGTCGGTGTTGTGGCCGACCTTCCGCCCGTCGTCCTCGAGGATCAGCGTGTTCGCGGCGCGGGCCTGCTGGGCCCGGGCCGACATCTCGTCCAGCAGGGGTACGACGGTCCGCTTCAGCGGCATGGTCAGGGACAGCCCCCGCCAGGAGCGGTCCAGCCCGGCCACGAACCCGGCGAGCTCGTCCTCGCGCAGCTCGTGGGCGCCGTAGGTCCAGTCCAGTCCGACCGCGGCGTAGGCGGCACGGTGCAGCACCGGCGACAGCGAGTGCGCGACCGGGCTGCCCACCACCGCGCACCGGCGTCCGGAGGTCGTCCCCGGCGCCGTCGGCGAGTCCGTCAGCACGTGTCGGAGTCGGCGCACCAGGCGTCGAACTCGGCCTTGTTCTTGAGGTGCTCGTCGTAGGACTCGGCGAACTTCGTCTCACCCGTGTCGGGGTTGGTGGTGACGAAGTACAGCCACGGGCCGTCGGCCGGGTTGATCGCCGCCTCGATGGCCTGCTCCCCGGGCGCCATGATCGGCGTCGGCGGCAGCCCTGCGACCTTGTAGGTGTTGTACGGCGAGTCGGAGTCCCGGGCCTCGTCGCTGGTGCCGACGCTGCCGTCCTTGCCCTCGGCGTAGTGCACGGTCGAGTCGAACTGCAGCGGCATCGGCTCCTCGAGCCGGTTGTAGATGACCCGGCTCACCTTGGAGAAGTCCTTGTCGAAGCGGGCCTCGGCCTGGATCAGGCTGGCGACCACCATCACGTCGTGCGGGCTGACCCCGAGCCGCTCGGCCTCCGCCTCGAGGTCGAGTGACTCCGCGGCCTGTTCGTACCGGGTGACCATCGCCGTCAGGATGCTCTTGGGCGTGGCGTTCGGCGGGACCTGGTAGGTCGCCGGGAACAGGTAGCCCTCGGGGTTGCCCTCGGCGTACGACGGGAGCCCGATCGCCTTCGGGTTCTCCAGCACCTTGCGGTACTGCTTCGCGGGGAAGTCGGTCTGCTCGGCGAGCTGGGCGACGATCTGCTCGACGGTGAGCCCCTCGGGGAAGCCGACGGTGTTCTGCACCATGTTCTTGGGGTCGACCAGGATCGCGAGCGCGTCCTCGGCGGCCATCTGCTTCTTCATCTCGTAGAAGCCGACCTGGATCCCGATCGAGTCCGGGTCCTTGGCCGCGGCGTCGGTGAACGCCTCCACGCTCTTGACCACGTCGGCCTCGACCAGGGTCTGGCCGATGCTGGAGGCGGCGTCGCCCTCCTGCACCTCGACCAGCACCGAGCCGGTGCCGGGACCGGGGTAGTCCTCCGGCGGGGCGAACCGGTCCTTGAGCGCGCCCATGCCGGCGTTGACCGCGAAGTAGGCGCCGCCGGCGAGGACGGCAAGGGCCACGAGCACCGCGAGGCAGCCGCGGCCGTTGCGCGCCTTCTGCCGTCTGCGGTGCCCACGGGCGCGTCCGCGCCCCTGGTCACGGTCCTGGTCGAGCTGGAGTCCGAGATCGCTCACACATGTCCTAGGTCGAGGGCCTCACCTGGCGCAGTCCCCGAGCTGCGTTCAGTATCGAGGGCATTTTGCAGGATCACCACCGCCGCTGCCTGATCCACCACGGCGCGTCGCTTCTGTCCCTTCTTTCCTTGCCCCCGTAATACCCCCTCCGCGGTGACGGTAGTCAACCGCTCGTCGCACAGCCGCACCGGGACCGGCGACACCGCCGCGGCGATCGCGGCGGCGAACGCACGAACCTTGGCCGCGGCCGGACCCTCCCGGCCCGACAGCGACCGGGGCAGCCCGACCACGACCTCCACGGCCCCGGTCTCCTCGACCAGGGCCCGGATCCGGGCCAGGTCTCCCTTGCCGCGGGCGACGGTCTCCTCGGGGGTCGCGATCAGGCCCGACGGGTCGGACCGGGCGATGCCGATGCGGACGTCGCCGACGTCCACGCCGAGCCGGACGCCCGATCTCACGAACGGCCCGCCGTCACCGCGCGCCCCACCTCGTGCTCCACGTCGCGCAGGGCCTGGTCGGCGTTGGTCACGTCGGCGCCGCCACCCTGGGCGACGTCGTCCTTGCCGCCACCGCTGCCACCGAGCGCGCCCGCGGCGACCTTGACCAGGGCGTTCGCGGAGATGCCCCACGCACGCGCCTCGTCGTTGACCGCCACGACCACCGCGGGCTTGCCCTGGGTGGAGCCGATGACCACGACCACGCTGGGCTTGCCGCCGGGCATCCGGCCGCGGATGTCGAGCGCCAGCTTGCGGACGTCGCCCGCGCCGGCGCCGTCGACCCGGTGGCCGACGAAGTTCACCCCGAACACGTCGGTCGGGTTCGCGGCGAGCTCGCCCGCGGCCGCGAGCAGCCCGGCCACCCGGACCCGCTCGATCTCCTTCTCCGCGGTGCGCAGCCGCTCCACGATGTCGTTCACCCGCTCGGGCAGCTCCTCGGGGCGCACCTTGAGCGTCTCGCTGAGCTGGGCCACCAGCACGTGCTCGCGGGCCAGGAACCGATAGGCGTCACCGCCCACGAGCGCCTCCACCCGGCGCACGCCGGAGCCGATCGAGGACTCACCGAGCAGCTTGATCACGCCGAGCTGGCCGGACCGGCCGGCGTGGGTGCCTCCGCACAGCTCGCGGGCCCAGTCGCCGACCGAGATCACGCGGACCTCGTCGCCGTACTTCTCCCCGAACAGCGCCATCGCGCCGGCCTTGCGCGCCTCCTCCTGCGACATGACCTCCGCGTGCACGGACAGGTCAGCCAGGACGAGGTCGTTGACCCGGGCCTCGACGTCGGCCATCGCGGAGGCGGGGACCGCGCCGGAGGCGGAGAAGTCGAACCGGAACCGGCCGGGCGAGTTCTCCGAGCCCGCCTGGGTGGCGGTCTCGCCCAGCGCCTCGCGGAACGCCTTGTGCACCATGTGCGTGGCGGTGTGCGACCGGCTGATCGACTTCCGCCGCTCGATGTCCACCAGCGCCTGCGCGTGGTCGCCGACGGTGACCTCGCCGGCGAGCACCTTCACCTTGTGCACGATCAGCCCGGAGATCGGCTGCTGCACGTCGAGCACCTGCACGATCGCGCCGTGGTCGAGCTCGATCACGCCCTGGTCCGCGAGCTGGCCGCCGCCCTCGGCGTAGAACGGGGTCCGGTCGAGGACCAGCTCGACCTCCTGCCCCTCCCGCGCGGACGGCACTGCGCCGGTCTCGGAGACGATCCCGGACACGGTGGCCTCGCTGACCACCTCGTCGTACCCGGTGAAGGTCACCGCCCGGCCGAGCTTGTCGGCCACCTCGCGGTAGGCGCCGGACAGCGCCGGTCGGCCCTTCTTCGCCGCGGCGTCGGCCTTGGCTCGGTCCCGCTGCTCGGTCATGAGCCGGCGGAAGCCCTCCTCGTCGACGCTCAGGCCCTGCTCGGCCGCCATCTCCAGGGTCAGGTCGATCGGGAAGCCGTAGGTGTCGTGCAGCGTGAAGGCCTGGCTGCCGGTGAGCGCGCCGGTGCCGGTGGACTTCGCCTGCAAGGCGGCGTTGTCGAAGATCGTGGTGCCGGTGCGCAGGGTCTGCCGGAAGGCGTCCTCCTCGGCGTAGGCCACCGTAGAGATGCGCTCCCAGTCGGTCTCGATCTCGGGGTAGGACAGCTTCATCTTGTCCCGGCTCACCGGGAACAGCTCGGGCAGGGTGCGGTCCTCCACGCCGAGCAGCCGCATCGAGCGGACCGCCCGCCGCAGCAGCCGCCGCAACACGTAGCCACGGCCCTCGTTGCCCGGGGTGACGCCGTCGCCGATCAGCATCATGCCGCTGCGCACGTGGTCGGCGACCACGCGGAACCGCACGTCGTCCTCGCGGTCCTTCCCGTAGGCGCGACCCGAGAGCTCCTGCGCCTTCTCGATCACCGGGAAGATCTCGTCGATCTCGTAGATGTTCTGCTTGTCCTGCAGCAGGAAGGCGACCCGCTCCAGGCCCATGCCCGTGTCGATGTTCTTGTTGGGCAGCGAGCCGGCGATGTCGAAGTCCTCCTTGGACCGCACCGCGCTCAGCTCGTCCTGCATGAAGACCAGGTTCCAGAACTCGAGGTACCGGTCCTCGGCTCCGAAGTCACCGTCTGCGCCGTACTGGGGTCCCCGGTCGATCAGGATCTCGCTGCACGGGCCACCCGGGCCCGGCACACCCATCGACCAGTAGTTCTCCTTCTTGCCGAGCCGGACGATGCGCTCGTCGGGCACCCCGGTGACCTTCCGCCACAGCGCGAGCGCCTCGGGGTCATCGTTGTACACGCTCGGGTAGAGCTTGTCCTCGGCCAGGCCGTAGCCGCCCTCGGACACCGGTCGCGTCACCAGCTCCCAGGCGAGCTCGATCGCTCGCTCCTTGAAGTAGTCCCCGAAGGAGAAGTTGCCGCACATCTGGAAGAACGTGCCGTGCCGGCTGGTCTTGCCGACCTCCTCGATGTCGAGGGTGCGCACGCACTTCTGCACGCTGACCGCACGCTTGTACGGCGGGGTCTCCTGGCCCAGGAAGTAGGGCTTGAAGGGCACCATCCCGGCAGCGGTGAACAGCAGCGTCGGGTCGTCCGCGATCAAGGAGGCCGAGGGGACGTGTGTGTGCCCCCGCTCCTCGAAGTGCGCGATGAACCGTCGGCGGATCTCCGCGGTGTCCATCAGTCGTTGCCCTTTCTCGTCAGCTGAAGTGGTGCGCCACTCTCGATGGCGGGTGTGCCGGTGCTGTCATCGAGCCTCAGCCCGAGCCGCTCCCGCAAGTCGTTTTCGCGGGCCGCCATCTCGCTGGCGACCTCCTCCTTGAACAGGTCCAGGCCGAGCGACAGCCCCGCGGCCCGGTCACGCAGGCCGTCGGGGGTGAACGCCTCCGCGGTCCGTCGGGCCTTGACCATCGCATAGACCCCGGCACCGGCGCCCGCTGCGAACCAGACCACCCGGCTCATGCCGCCTCCTCCTCGCGATCCCTGGCCGTGGCCACCCGCACGGCACGGCGCGCCTCACGGCGGCGCTGCTTCCGGGCCCGCTTGACCTCGCGCCGCATCTCGAACGCGATCCGGTTGCGGCTCTCGGCCGAGAGCGCCCGCCGCAGCCCGTAGGCCAGGGAGGCGGCCTTGACCAGCGGCTCGCCGAACGTGGCCGAGAGCACCGCGCGCTCCGGCACGACCGGGAGGTCGCCCTGGTCGGCAGAGCTCGCGGCCGCGGTGCCGGCGGTGGTGATCAGGAACTCGGTGGGAGGTACGGCGGGCTGGGCCGCTGCCGCCGCCCGCTGGTCGGCGAGCTCACCGGTGAGCGCCTCCACCTGGGTCCGCAGGGCGTCGACGTCGGCACGGGAGGCCGCGAGCGCCTGCTCGGTGCGTCGACGTCCTCGCGCCGCCGCGACGAGCAGGCCGACCACGAGCAGGAGAACCAGGAGCAGAAGCAGTGCCGCGACCCCTCCGAGGGTTGCCCACAGTGCCGAATCCATAGTGGATGACCCTACCCTGCGGTGGTCCGCTTCTTGCCGCGCACCATCGCCCGGATCCGCTCCCACCGCTCCTTGAGCCCGGCCTCCGCGCCGAGGCTGGTCGGCTGGTAGTAGGTGGCGTCGGCGACCACGTCCGGGGCGTACTGCTGCTCGGCGACGCCGAAGGGGGCGTCGTGGGCGTAGAGGTAGCCCTTGCCGTGCCCGATCTTCTTCGACCCGGCGTAGTGGGCGTCGCGGAGATGGCTGGGGACCGGGCCGATCTTGCCCGCCCGCACGTCGGCGCTCGCGGCGTCGATGGCTTTGATCACCGCGTTGGACTTCGGGGCCAGCGCCAGGGCGATCGTCGCCTGGGCGAGGTTCAGCCGCGCCTCCGGCATGCCGATCAGCTGCACTGCCTGCGCCGCGGCCACCGCGGTGGTCAGCGCGGTCGGGTCCGCCAGACCGATGTCCTCGCTGGCCAGGATCACCAGCCGCCGGGCGATGAACCGGGGGTCCTCCCCCGCCTCCACCATCCGGGCCAGGTAGTGCAGGGCGGCGTCGGCGTCGGATCCGCGGACGGACTTGATGAACGCGCTGGTGACGTCGTAGTGCTGGTCGCCCTGCCGGTCGTAGCGGACCGCCGCCCGGTCCACCGCGGTCTCGGTGGTGGCCAGGTCGACGGTGCTCGCCCCCTTCGCGGCCGCGGCCCCGGCGGCGGCCTCCAGGTAGGTCAGCGCCCGACGGGCGTCACCTCCGGCAAGCCGGACCAGGTGGTCGACCGCCTGGTCGTCGACGTCGACCTGCCCGGCCAGGCCGCGCTCGTCCGCGAGCGCGTCCGCGATCACCCCGCGGATGTCGTCGTCGGTGAGCGGCTCCAGGGTGAGCAGCAGCGACCGGGACAGCAGCGGCGAGATCACCGAGAAGAACGGGTTCTCCGTGGTCGCGGCGACCAGGGTCACCCACCGGTTCTCCACGCCGGGCAGGAGTGCGTCCTGCTGGGCCTTGGTGAAGCGGTGCACCTCGTCGACGAAGAGCACGGTCTCCCGGCCGCCGCGGGCGAGCTCCCTGCGGGCGCCGTCGATGGCGGCGCGGACCTCCTTCACCCCGGCCGCCACCGCGGAGACCTCGACGAACCGCCGGTTGGTCTGCAGGCTGACGATCGAGGCGATGGTGGTCTTGCCGGTCCCGGGTGGCCCCCACAGCAGCAGCGACATCGGCTGGTCGCCCTCGATCAGGCGGCGCAGCGGCGAGCCGGCGGCCAGCAGGTGCTGCTGGCCGACCAGCTCGTCGAGGGTGCGCGGACGCATCCGCACCGCCAGGGGTGCGGACGCGTGCGTGTTCCCGGCGAGCGTGCCGCCGGAGTCCGTCGTACCGCCGGGGTCACCAGCGGGCGCGTAGTCGAAGAGACCGTCCACGCCCGCCACCCTAACCGCGGCGGTGGACGCTACCGGCCGCGGCTGTTGCCGCTGCCGTTCGAGGATGCCTTCAGGGTCTCGACGTTGGTCCAGGTGTCGGAGAAGCCGGGCCGGTTCAGGTCCTCGACCGAGGGGGTCGCGCCCTCGCGAGGCGTGCCGTCCTTGTCCACGCCGAGCACGTCGAGCGTGATCGGCGTCGTGGGCATGGCACCGCGCTCCCCGGCGAAGTGGCAGGCGACCTTGTGGCGGGGGCCGATCTGCAGCAGCGGCGGCTCCTGCTTGGCGCAGATGTCCTGGGCCATCCAGCATCGGGTCCGGAACCGACATCCCGAGGGCGGGTTGACCGGGCTGGGCACGTCGCCCTGCAGCCGGATGCGGTCCCGGCGGCCGCCGATCGCGGCCTGCTTCACGTCCGGCACGGCGGACAGCAGGGCCTGCGTGTAGGGGTGGTGCGGCCGGTTGTAGAGCGTCTCCCGGTCGGCCACCTCCACGATCTTGCCGAGGTACATCACCGCCACCTCGGGGCAGAAGTGCCGGACCACGGCGAGGTCGTGCGCGATGAACAGGAACGCGACCCCGAGCTCCTTCTGCAGGTCCTGCAGCAGGTTCACCACCTGCGCCTGGATCGAGACGTCCAGCGCGGACACGGGCTCGTCGGCGACCAGCAGCTTCGGCTGCAGGGCGAGCGCACGGGCGATGCCGATGCGCTGGCGCTGACCGCCGGAGAACTCGCTGGGGTAGCGGTTGTAGTGCTCGGGGTTCAGGCCCACCAGCTCCAGCAGCTCGCGGACCCGGTTGAGGATCTGCTTCTCCGGGACGACCTTGTGCACCTTCAGCGGGGTGCCCACGATCGTGCCGACGGTGTGCCGCGGGTTCAGCGAGCTGTAGGGATCCTGGAAGATCATCTGGATCTCTTTGCGCAGCGGCAGCATCTGCTTGCTGCTGAGGTGGCCGATCTCCTGCCCCTCGAACTTCATCGAGCCCGACGTGGGGTCGAGCAGGCGCGTGATCAGCCGACCCGTGGTCGACTTGCCGCACCCGGACTCGCCGACGAGGCCGAGGGAGGCGCCGGCGGGAACCTGGAAGGAGACCCCGTCGACGGCCTGCACCTGGGCGATGGTGCGCCGGACCAGCCCGGAGGACTTGACCGGGAAGTACTTGCGCAGGTTGGTGACCTCGAGCAGCGGTCGCGCCCCGTCGGAGGACGCGTCTGCCGGCTGGGACTCGGGCTTGGTCATGGATGTCATCGTCCTCATCACCGGGATTCCTGGGCAACGCCGTGCGCGGCGTCCCCGGACTGGGTGGCGTCCTGGTGGGCTGCCTCGACGAGCTCCTCGGACAGCACGGTGAGGACCTCCTTCTCGTAGATCGCGTCGGGGTTGGGCAGGTGGCACCGCTTGAGGTGGTTGGCGCCGCGCGAGCCGGGGAGCAGCTCGGGCAGCTCGGTGCGGCACAGGTCGCCGGGCACCTTGTCCTTGTGGGTGCAGCGCGGGTTGAACGGGCAGCCGGGAGGTGGCGTGAGCAGGCTCGGCGGGTTCCCCGGGATCGGGTGCAGCCGGCCAGAGGTGTCCGAGGCGACGTCGGGCATGCTCGAGAGCAGCCCCCACGTGTAGGGCATCTCGGGGTGGGTCAGGATCTCCTTGGTCGGCCCCTGCTCGACGGCCCGACCGCCGTACATCACCAGCACCTCGTCGGCCATCTCGGCCACGACGCCGAGGTCGTGGGTGATGATGATGACCGCCGAGCCGAAGTCGTGCTGCAGCTCCTGGAGCAGGTCGAGGATCTGCGCCTGCACCGTCACGTCGAGGGCGGTGGTGGGCTCGTCGGCGATGAGCAGCTGCGGGTCGTTGACCAGCGACATCGCGATCATCGCGCGCTGGCGCATGCCGCCGGAGAACTGGTGCGGGAAGTCGTCCACGCGGTTCTTCGCCTGCGGGATGCCGACCCGGTCGAGCATTTCGATCGCCTTGGCCCGCGCCTCGGACCTCGAGACGTCGTGGTGGAGGCGGTAGGCCTCGGAGATCTGCCGGCCGATCGAGTAGAACGGGTGCAGCGCGGTCAGCGGGTCCTGGAAGATCATCGCGACCTCGTTGCCGCGGATCTTGCGCAGGGTCTGCTCCGAGGCGCCGATGATCTCCTTGCCGTTG
>DATIBI010000323.1:0-6980 GCA_035457605.1 Nocardioidaceae bacterium | reverse complement strand
ATCCCGGTGGGATGGAACTGGACGCACTCCATGTCGATGAGGTCCGCCCCGGCCCGGAGCGCCATGGCGTGGCCGTCCCCGGTGTATTCCCACGAGTTCGAGGTGATGGCGAAGGACTTGCCGATCCCGCCGGTGGCAAGCACGACCGCCGGCGCCTTGAACACGACGAATTTCCCGCTCTGGCGCCAGTAGGCGACCGCGCCGGCCACCCGGTCGCCGTCCTTGAGGAGCCGGTTGACGGTGCATTCCATGAAGACGTCGATGCCCAGGTGGACGGCGTGCTGCTGGAGCGTCCGGATCATCTCGAGTCCGGTCCGGTCGCCGACGTGGGCGAGCCGCGCGTAGCGGTGGCCGCCGAAGTCGCGCTGGGAGATCAGCCCGTCCGACGTACGGTCGAACAGCGCCCCCCACTCCTCCAGCTCCAGCACCCGCTCGGGCGCCTCCTGGGCGTGCAGCTGCGCCATCCGCCAGTTGTTGAGCATCTTGCCGCCGCGCATGGTGTCGCGGAAGTGCACCTGCCAGGAGTCCTCGGCGTAGAGGTTGCCCATGGCCGCGGCGATCCCGCCCTCGGCCATGACCGTGTGTGCCTTGCCGAGCAGGGACTTGCACAGGATCGCGACCCGGGCCCCGGCGTCGTGCGCGGCGATCGCGGCGCGCAGGCCGGCGCCGCCTGCGCCGATCACGACCACGTCGTAGTCGTGGGTCTCGTAGCCGTGCGGGCCGGTGGCGGGCCCTGCGTCCATCCGGTTGCCGGTCATCGGGTGCCGGGTGCTGGGGTCGGTCATTCAGAAGAACCTCACGTCGGTGATCACGCCGGTGGAGAGCAGGTAGACGTACAGGTCCGCGAGCGCCACCGAGAACAGCGACAGCCAGGCGTACCGCGGGTGGTGGCCGTTGAGCCGGGTCACCCAGGTCCACATCCGGTAGCGCACCGGGTGCTTGGAGAAGTGCCGCAGCCGGCCGCCGATGAGGTGCCGGCAGGAGTGGCAGGACAGCGTGTAGAGCCAGATCAGCGCCGCGTTCACGCCGAGCACCACCGTGCCCAGGCCCATGTGCCCCCACTCGTGATCGGCGTTGCGGAAGGCCAGGACCACGTCGTAGGTCAGCACCGCGGCGACGAGCGCGGAGAGGATCAGGAACCAGCGGTGGGCGTTCTGCAGGATCAGCGGGAACCGCCGCTCGCCGGTGTACCGGCCGTGCGGCTCGGCGACGGCACACGCGGGCGGGGACAGCCAGAACGCCCGGTAGTAGGCCTTGCGGTAGTAGTAGCAGGTCATCCGGAAGCCCAGCGGGATGATCAGGATGATCAGCGCCGGCGACCAGGGCCACCAGTCGAACGGCCGGCCGAAGTCCGCCGATCCCTCCACGCACTGCGCGCCCATGCACGGGGAGTAGAAGGGCGAGAGGTACGGCGAGGCGTAGTAGTGCTCACCGGCGAAGGCACGCCAGGTGGCGTAGACGACGAAGGCGGAGAAGACCAGGAACGTCACCAGCGGCGCGAGCCACCAGGTGTCCTGTCTGAGCGTCTTCTCCTCGATGCGGGCGCGACCTGGGCTGCGGACACCGGACGACATGGACCGTTCCCCTTACGGCGCGTGCTGGGCCTCGGACTGGGCGTCTTGCCACATGCTCTCGTCGTAGGGGTCGTCGGGGATCTCCATCAGGTCCTCGGGCTTCACCCCGGGACGGTGGCCCGGCTGCGGGTCACCGAGCTCGTCGAGGTCGGCCTGGAGCCGGTCGACGTCCGAGGTGAGCCGGCGGACACCGAGCGTGTCGCCGTACTCGTGACGCACCCGCAGCACCGCGGCTGCGAGGGACGTGATCGCTTCGCGGGTCGCACCGACCGCATCGTTGGCTGACATGTACCCCTCCGTGACTCAGATCACATGCGTTGCCAGAGTCTTGCGCGATTCCGCCCGCGGGGGAAGGGGGCGCGCGGGTCCGACGTACCGCTCAGAGGTCGAAGAGGGACTCCAGCACCGCCGCGACGCCGTCCTCCTCGTTGGACGGGGCCACGTGGTCGGCGAGCTCCTTGACGCTGGGGTGGGCGTTGGCCATGGCGTACGACGTGCCGGCCCACTCGAGCATCGGCAGGTCGTTGGGCATGTCCCCGAAGGCGACCACGTTGCCGGCGGACACGCCCCGCTCCGCGCACAGCAGCTCGAGCGTGCTGGCCTTGCTCACGCCGGCACCGCTGATCTCGACGAGGGCTCCGGTGGAGGACCAGGTCGTGGTGACGAGGTGCCCGACGTGCGACTCCACCTCGGCCCAGAACGTCTCGGGCTCGAGCTCCTCGTGGCGGGCCAGCAGCTTGACGGTGGCCTCGTCGAACAGCTCCTCGACCGGGCCGACCCGCAGGTCGTCCGGCGGCGGGACACGCGGCATGAACGCCGGCTCCTTGGCGAACCCGTCGAGCTTCTCCAGCGCGAAGGTGGTGCCGGGGATCGCCTCGCGCAGCAGCTGGGCGGCCTTGACCCCCACCTCGACCGGGATGGTCCGGGCCTCGCTCACCGCCCGGGCGTGCACGTCGAAGACGATGCCGCCGTTGGAGCAGATCGCCAGCCCGTGCCCGCCGACGTGCTCCCACAGGTCGTCCATCCAGCGGATCGGCCTGCCGGTGACGAAGACGACGGTGACCCCGCGCTCCTCGATCGCGGTCAGGACCTCCCGGGTCCGGGCGGTGACGGTGCCGTCGGTGTGCAGCAGCGTCCCGTCGAGGTCGGTGGCGACTAGCTCCAGCACGTGTCCCAGGCTAGCGTCCCGGACCGAGTCGGCCGGCAGCCGCCGTCGGCTCACCTGGCTCAGAACCAGCGGTTGATCTCGAGGGCGGCACCGTCGTTGTAGACGGTGTCGGTGACGCCGTCGGCCGCGGCCTTCACCTCGTCCGGCGCCTGCCCCATCGCCACGCCGCGGCCGGCCCACTGCAGCATCTCGATGTCGTTGCGGCCGTCGCCGATGGCGAGCACGTCGGCGGCGTCCACCCCGAGCTGGGCGGCGACCTCTTCGAGCCCGCTGGCCTTGCTCACGCCCTCGGGTGCGAGGTCGAGCCACGCGGTCCAGCCGATGAAGTAGTTGGTGCCCTGCAGGCCGAGCCGGTGCGCGAGCGTCACGAAGTCCTCGGACGTGGAGTCGGGGTCGCGGATGATCACACGGCTGACCTCGCGCGCGATCATCTCCTCGATCGGGGTCAGGATCATCTCCCCGTCGAGCTCGCCCTCGGGGAAGTGCCGGTTCACCCGGTAGCCGACGCCGTGCTCCTCGACCGCCACCGCGGCGCCGGGTACGTGCTCGAGCACCGCCTTGACCGCCTCGCGGGCGTCGAAGGTGACCTCGCTGACCACCTTCAGCGGCGGGAACGAGAAGGTCACCGCGCCGTTCGAGGCCACACCCAGCACGTGTGTCGCCGGGTCGCGGGGCATGTCGAGGTGCCGCAGCACCACGCTCATGCTCAGCGGCGCGCGGCCGCTGGCCAGGACGACGTGGCAGCCGGCCTCGTAGGCGCGGTCGATCGCCTCACGCACCGCGGGGGTGACCTCGTCCACGCTGTAGCCGTTCTCGGGCTCAGGGACGAGGACCGTGCCGTCGATGTCGAGGGCGATCAGCTTGGGGGTGAAGGTCACGGTCGCACCGGCTCCAGGACCTCGCGCCCCTGCAGGTAGGGCTGCAGCGCCTTCGGCACGCGGACCGAGCCGTCGGCCTGCTGGTGGGTCTCCAGGATCGCCACGATCGTGCGCGGGATCGCCACCAGCGTGCCGTTCAGCGTCGCCAGCGGCTTCACGCCGTCCTCGAACCTGCCCCGGATGTCGAGCCGGCGGGCCTGGAAGTCGGTGCAGTTCGAGGTGGAGGTCAGCTCGCGGTACTTGCCCTGGGTCGGGATCCACGCCTCGCAGTCGAACTTCCGCTCCGCGGACAGGCCGAGGTCACCGGCCGCCGTGTCGATCACGCGGTAGGCCAGCTCCAGCTTCCCGAGCCACTCCTTCTCCCAGCCCAGCAGCCGCTGGTGCTCGGCGTAGGACTCTTCCACCGTGGTGTACGAGAACATCTCCACCTTGTCGAACCAGTGCACGCGGATGATGCCGCGGGTGTCCTTGCCGTAGGAGCCTGCCTCCTTGCGGTAGCAGGGGCTGAACGCCGCGTAGCGCCGCGGCAACGTCTCCGCGTCGAGGATCTCGTCGGAGTGGTAGGCCGCCAGCGGCACCTCCGACGTACCGACGAGGTACATCTCGTCGTCCTCGATCCGGTAGACGTCGTCGGCTGCCTGGCCGAGGAAGCCGGTGCCCTCCATCGCCCGCGGCTTGACCAGCGCCGGCGGGATCATCGTGGTGAACCCGGCCGATCGGGCCTGGTCCATGGCCATGTTGACCAGGGCGAGCTCGAGGTCGGCGCCGACTCCGGTGAGGTAGTAGAAGCGGGCGCCGGAGACCTTCGCGCCGCGCTCGACGTCGATGGCGCCCAGGATCCTGCCGAGCTCGACGTGGTCCTTGGGCTCGAAACCCTCGGCCTCGAAGTCGCGCGGGTTGCCGACGTGCTCGAGCACGACGAAGTCGTCCTCGCCGCCGGCGGGGGCGTCCTCGGCCGCCACGTTCGGGATCGACATGAGCAGGTCACGGTAGGCCTGCTCGGCCTCGCCCTGCGCGGCCTCGGCCTTCTTCACGTCGGCGGCGAGGCTCTTGGTGCGCTCGAGCAGCGCCTGCTTGTCCTCGCCCTTCGCGCCGGCGATCTGCTTGCCGAGCTTCTTCTGCTCCGCCCGGAGCCGCTCGAACTCCCCGATCGACGACCGGCGACGCTCGTCCGCGGCGATCGCCTCGTCGACGACGTCGGCGGACAGGCCGCGCTTGGCCTGGGCGGCGCGGACGCGGGCAGGGTCTTCTCGGAGGAGTCGCGGATCGATCACTCAGCAAGGATATCTGGCCGGTTCACCCCGATTTCTTCGATCACGTCGATTGCCCTGCGCGGTGGGGACCTGCGGCCCTGCCGTCACACCGAGCACCGGTGCGAGGCTGCGCCCTGGGGGCTCGGGCGGACCGACGAGGAGGGCCGATGAGCTCGCGGGCAGTGGCACCGGTGGACGCGATGTGGCTGCGCATGGACCGGCCCACGAACCTGATGGTGATCGACACGCTGCTCTTCCTGAACGGGGCCGTCGACCTCGACCGGCTGGCGGCGGTGGTGCGCGCGCGGCTGGTCGGGCGGTACCCGGTGTTCGCGGAGCGGCCCGCGCCCGGCCCGCTGCCCGGCGGGAGGCCCCGGTGGGTGCGCGACCCCGACCTCGACGTGGACCACCACCTCGTCCGCGCCACCCTGCCCGGCGACGACGACGCAGCTCTG
This sequence comes from Nocardioidaceae bacterium, assembly GCA_035457605.1. Classification (GTDB taxonomy): domain Bacteria; phylum Actinomycetota; class Actinomycetes; order Propionibacteriales; family Nocardioidaceae; genus Nocardioides_C. The sequence continues at coordinate 1,652 of DATIBI010000323.1, read as the reverse complement.
CAGCGGTACGTCGAGGCCTGCGCGAGCACGCCGCTGGACCGGGACCGCCCGCTGTGGCAGATGCACGTGCTCGACGGGTACCGGGGCGGCTCCGTCGTGCTGAGCCGCTGCCACCACGCGCTGGCGGACGGCGTGGCGCTGACCCAGGTCCTGCTCTCGCTCACCGACGACTCCCCGGGTGGTACGCCGGACCTCCCCCCGCTCCCGCCGATCCCGAGGTCGGCCGAGCACCGCGGCCCACCGCTGGCCGCCCTGGACCCGGTGGCCCGGCTCGCCCGCCGGATCACCGACCCGCGTCTGGCCGGGAACGCCGCCCGCCTGGCGCGGGACGGCCTGAGCACCGCCCGCGGCGTCCTCAGCACCGCCGACAAGCTCCTGCTCGGCCCGCCACCGCCGGCACCGTTCCGTGGGGTGGTCGGGACCGCGAAGCGCGCGGTGTGGGGCGAGCCGCTCCCGCTCGAGCACGTGAAGCGGGTCTGCGCCCTCACCGGCGCCACCGTCAACGACGTGCTGATGGCGGCGGCCGCCGGCGCACTCGCGACCTACGCCGAGGCTCGCGGCGCCGAGGTCCGCGAGGTCTCCACGATGGTGCCGGTGAACCTGCGCCCTCCGGGCCGTCCACTCCCCCGCGAGCTGGGGAACCAGTTCGCGCTCGTCCTCTTCCGCTACCCGACCACGGTCCGCGATCCCCTGGCGCGGCTCGCCGAGACCCGGCGGCGGATGGACGCGATCAAGCAGTCCCCGGAGGCGGTCCTGACCTTCGCGCTGATGACCGGGATCGGTCTGACGGCCCGCCCGGTGGAGCGGGTGCTCGTGGGCTTCTTCGCGGGGAAGGCGCTCGGTGTCACCACCAACGTGCCCGGACCGAGGACGCTGCGGTACCTGGCCGGGTCCCCGGTGACCGGGATCCTCGCCTGGGTGCCCGGGTCGGGGACCCAGACGGTGGGGATCTCGATCTGCACCTACGCCGGCACCGTCCGGGTCGGGTTCATGGTCGACGCCGCCGGGGTGCCGGAGCCGGAGCTGCTCGTCGGCGCCTTCGAGAACGAGGTCACATCCCTGCTACGCGTGACGCACACCTTGTCCGGGTAAGCGAGGGTGGTGCCGTCATACTGACGACACCGATCCGATCCCCTGACGCGTGGAGCACCGTGGCCTACAGCAAGCGCAACCGGAACCAGCTGCTGCTGTCGGTGCTCCTGACCTTCGGCCTGCTCACCGCTGTGTTCACGATGCTGCGGGTGGACTGGCAGCCGATCCGGGAGTTCGACGCGAACGCCGGCCAGGGCCCGTACGAGTGGACCACCGCCCGGCCGTGGGCCTACGACGTGTTCCACGCCGTCGAGCTGGCCTTCGAGACCATCCCGTTGACGCTCTACACCGCTCTCGTGGTGGTGCTGCTGTTCGTCCGTGGCTACCGGCGGGCCGCCTACTGGACCACGACGGTGATGCTCGGCGCCGCCCTCACCACCTGGGTGCTCAAGCGCCTCGTGGAGCGGCAGCGGCCCACCTGGGAGGACCCGCTCCACACGCTGACCACCTACTCCTTCCCCTCCGGCCACGCCTCCGGCATCGCCTCGGCGATGGGCGTCGCGATCGTGCTGACCCTGATGCTGGTGCGCCGCCGGAACGTGCGGCGCGGGCTGATCGCG
>DATIBI010000322.1:0-7370 GCA_035457605.1 Nocardioidaceae bacterium | reverse complement strand
CTCCGGCGCCGAGATCCTCGAGACCATCATGGACATCACCCCCGAACCGCGCACCGTCGAGCCCGAGGAGGCGCCGTTCGTCCCCCGGGCGATGCCGTCGACGGTGAACCTGGTCCGGCGGGGGCTGGCCGCCGCGGCGGTGAACCCGATCGAGCTGCTGCGCACGGTGCCGCGGTCGTTGGGCTACCTCGACGAGCTGCCGGGCGCCGCGAACTTCCCCGGCTCGCGGGTGGTCAGCGAGACCGCCGGACTGGTCGGCCGGCTGCTCGGCCAGCCGGCGCACGAGGTGGAGCACCGGGCGCTGCACGCGCCCCGCACCCCGCTGAACGGCCAGATCACCGCGCACCGCCGGTTCTCCTTCGGCTCGGTCCCGCTCGAGGACGTCAAGACGGTGAAGAACCACTTCGGCCTCACCGTGAACGACGTGGTGATGACGATGACCGCGGCCGCGCTCCGCCGGTGGTTGCTCGACCACGACGCGCTGCCCAGTGTGCCGCTCGTGGTCGCGGTGCCGGTCTCGGTGCGCGGGGAGGACGACCGCGGCAGCACCGGCAACCTGGTCTCGGTGATGACCGCGGAGCTGCCCACGCACCTGGCCGACCCGGCCGAGCGGCTGGCGTTCATGAAGGAGTCGATGGACGAGGCGAAGCGGCACTTCGAGGCGGTCCCGGCGTCCCTGCTCCAGGACCTCGCGCACGTGATCCCCACCGCGCTGTCGGGGCTGGCCGCACGGGCGCTGTTCAAGCTGGCCACCGTGCCCGGGGTGCTGTTCAACCTGTTCGTCAGCAACGTGCCCGGGCCGCAGCTGCCGCTGTACATCGCCGGGGCCAAGGTGGAGGGGATCTACCCCGTCTCCGCGGTCACCGACATGACGGGCGGGCTGAACATCACGCTGTTCTCCTACAACGGCGCGCTCGACTTCGGCCTGATCGCGTGCCGGGAGATGGTCCCGGACGTGTGGAACCTGATCGGCTACCTGCAGGACGCGATGGCCGAGCTGGTGGCGCTGGTGCCCGCGGAGGGCTGAGCCTCCGCGCGGTGGGTCAGGACTGCCGCCGCTGCGGCCGACGGGTCGCCTTGCCCTTGTCGGCCACCCGCCGGATCGCGTCGACGAACGTCTCGTGCAGCGCCACGGGCACGTCGTGGCCCATGCCCGGGATCAGCAGCAGCTCCGAGCCCGGCACCGAGTGCGAGGTGGCGCGACCGCCGGAGACGTGGACCATCTTGTCGCTCATGCCGTGGATCACCAGGGTCGGGATCCGCAGCCCGCGTAGGCTCCGGGACCGGTTGGGCTGGGTGAGGATCGCGCCCATCTGCCGGGCGACGCCGGCGGCGCTGACCCCGCGGTCCCACGTCTCCGCCGCCCGGTCCCGCACCGCCTCGACGGTGTCGGGGTAGTGCGGGGAGCCGATGTGCTGCCACATCCGGGCCGAGGACTCGATGTAGGCCTCCCGGGACGCTGCCCGCCGGGCGAGCAGCATCGGCAGCAGCCGCGGGTCCTGCCAGCCGACCGTCCGCTTGCCCGTGGTCGACATGATCGAGGTCAGGGACAGCACCCGGTCGGGGTGGCTGAGCGCCATGGTCTGCACGATCATGCCGCCCATCGAGATGCCCACGACGTGGGCCGCGTCGATGCCGAGGTGGTCGAGCAGCGCGAAGCCGTCGTCGGCCATGTCCTGCATGGAGTACGGCGTGCGCGCCCTGAGCCCGAGGAACGACTGGACGATCATCCGCCGGTTGATCCGGCCCGACACGTGTGTGGAACGGCCGGTGTCGCGGTTGTCGTAGCGGATCACGTAGAAGCCCGCCCCCGCCAGCAGCGAGCAGAACTCCGGGCTCCACCACGTCATCGGGCCACCGAGACCCATCACCAGCAGCAGCGGGTCGCCGTCGGGGGAACCGAAGGTCTGGTAGCAGATGTCCATCCCCGTCGACAGCCTCGCGATCTGCTCCTCCGACGGCGAGCCGGGGGCTGCGGGCTGGGGCGCGGACGTGCTGGTCATCGACATCCTTCCGAGCGAGGCTGCGTTGTTACTCCCCAGTTTAACCGGCGGGGGTTGCGGAACCCCATGGTCCGATCGCGTAGATAACGATCCGGACGGGCGATGGTTGAAGATGGTCGGATGTGGTTATCGTCACAATATGGAGTCGCCTCTCGGAGCCTTCCTGACCCCTGCCGGGTACGCCGGTCCGCGCGGCCTCCGCGCGATCGCACGGGAGGGGAGCGCGGTGGTGGAGGCGGCGCGGCTGGTACGTCGGACCGCCGGTGAGCGGATCCAGCGCCGGGACACCCCCTACGCCACGGTCACCCCGATCCGGCCCGTCGAGCCGGTCGTGCTGGTGCCGGGGTTCATGGCCGGCGACTCATCGCTGGCGCTCCTGGCCCGCCACCTACGCCGGATCGGCTTCCGCACCTACCGCTCGACGATGCACGCGAACGTGGGCTGCACCAAGGCCGCGTCGGACGCGCTCGAGCGGCGGATCGAGGCGATCGCGATCAAGCGCGACCGGAAGGTGTCGATCGTCGGGCACAGCCTGGGCGGCCTGCTCGCCCGCGGGATCGCCGCCCGCCGACCGGACCTTGTCGACGGCATCGTCACCCTCGGCAGCCCCCTGCTGGCGCCCGGTGCAGTGCACCCGGTGCTGGCGTTCGACCTCGCCCTGGTCGTCGCGCTGCGCCGGGCCGGGCTCGGCGCGATGATGGGCGCCGACTGCACCAACGGCGACTGCGCCAAGCTGAGCTGGGAGCAGTCCCAGCTGCCGCTCGCCCCCGGCATCGGGTTCACCTCGGTGTTCTCCCGGCGCGACGGCGTCGTCGACTGGCGCGGCTGCCTCGACCCGCGGGCGCGGACCATCGAGGTGGGCACCAGTCACCTCGGGATGGCGGTGGACCCCGTGGTGTTCGACGTGGTCACCACGGCGCTGCACAAGCACCGGGCGCGGCGCGAGCAGAAGGTCACGCCGGCCACGTTGCCGGCAGTTCCCGACGTGACGGCGGGTTAGCACCCCGGCGGGAGCAGGTCACCGCGGCCGCGGTCATCGCGCCCTTGAGCAGCACCCGCACCCGGTCCTCGTCGAGCGCGGCCAGCGCGCCCGCACCGTCGCGGGTGAGGTCCCAGTCGGCGAGGACGGTCAGCGTCGCGGCCATGAACGAGTCCCCGGCCCCGACGGTGTCCACCACCTCGACCTTCGGTGCGGGCACCTCGACGGTGAAGCCCTCGGTGAACGCCACGGACCCGGCCGGCCCCCGCGTGACGATGACCAGCTCGGTCTCCGCCCCCGCGAGCAGCTCGCCGGCCAGCGCCGCGACCGGCTCACCGGGTCGCATCACCTCGAGGTCCTCGTCGCTGATCTTCACCAGCCGGCTGAGTGCGGCGATCTCGGTGACGTCGCGCCAGGTCTGCGCCGGGTCGGTCACGAACGCCGGTCGGATGTTCGGGTCGTAGCTGACGAACATGTCCCGCTCGTCGGCCTGGCGCACCAGGTCCACCACCGCGTGCCGCCCGGGCAGCAGGCTGGCGCCGAGCGAGCCCACATGCAGCGCCACCGCGTCCGGGAGGGTGTGGTGCTCGAGGTCCCAGACCAGCTCGAACTCGTAGCTGGCGGTGTTCGTCTCGTCCAGGTGCGCGGTGGCCGTGCTGGTCGCCGTACCTGCCACCACGGACGTCTCCGAAAGCCTCGCGCCGCTGGCCTCCACGTGCTCGGTGATCCAGCGGCCGTGCTCGTCGTCGCCGACGCGGGTGATCAGCAGCGCGGGGACGTCCAGCCGGGCCAGCCCGACCGCGACGTTCATCGGCGACCCGCCCACCGCCTCGGTGCTCTCGCCGGTGGTGGGCTTCACGATGTCGACGAGCGACTCGCCGACCACGACGAGAGGCAGTGTGCTCACGCGGTTCCCTCGGGTGCTCAGTGCTCGAAGTCGATGGAGGCGTACGAGCGCAGCTTCTGCAGCTTGTGCTCGCTGGTGATCGAGCGGATCGTGCCGCTGCGCGAGCGCATCACCAGCGAGTGGGTGGTCGCGCCGCCGGCCCGGTAACGCACGCCCTTCATCAGCTCGCCGTCGGTGATCCCGGTGGCGACGAAGAAGCAGTCGTCGCCGGTGACCAGGTCGTCGGTGAGCAGGATCGAGTCGGGGTCGAGGTCGTGGCCGGCGTCGATCGCCTTCTGCCGCTCCTCGTCGTCGGTCGGCCAGAGCCGGCCCTGGATCACACCGTCCATGCACTTCATCGCGCACGCGGCGATGATCCCCTCGGGCGTGCCGCCGACGCCGAGCAGCAGGTCGATGCCGGTGTCGGGCCGGGCGGCCATGATCGCGCCGGCCACGTCGCCGTCGGTGATGAACTTGATCCGGGCGCCGGTGGCGCGGATGTCATCGACGAGCTTGCTGTGCCGCGGCCGGTCGAGGAGCACGACGGTGACGTCCTCGGGGGCGCTGCCCTTGGCCTTGGCGACCTGGTGGATGTTCTCCGACACCGGGTAACGGATGTCGACGACGTCGGCGGCCTCCGGGCCGGTGACCAGCTTCTCCATGTAGAACACCGCGGAGGGGTCGAACATCGACCCACGCGGGCTGACCGCGAGGACCGAGATCGCGTTGGTCATGCCCTTGGCGGTCAGCGTGGTGCCGTCGATCGGGTCGACCGCCACGTCGCACTCGGGGCCGGTGCCGTCGCCGACCTGCTCCCCGTTGTAGAGCATCGGGGCGTTGTCCTTCTCGCCCTCGCCGATGACCACGATGCCGCGCATGCCGACGGTGGAGATCAGCGTCCGCATCGCGTTGACGGCCACCCCGTCGGCGCCGTTCTTGTCGCCGCGGCCGACCCAGCGGCCGGCGGCCATCGCGGCTGCCTCGGTGACGCGCACCAGCTCGAGAGCGAGGTTGCGGTCCGGTGCGTCGTGCGCGGCGGAGAGGCTCGGAGGCAGCAGCGTGTCAGACATAGCGCGATGGTACCGGTGGCGGGGCCGGTGCATCAGAGGTGCCGTAGATGCCCACTTCTGTCGCCTTCACGGCGGCCCAGACCGGTCTGCCCGGGGTGAGCACCAGCCGGGTCGCGGACTCGGGGGTGACGTCGGCGATGAGCGGGACCCCGGCGTCGATGTGCACGCGCACCGCAGCCCCGTGAGGTACGACGGACCGCACCGTGCCGTGCCAGCGGTTCCGGGCGCTGCCGGCCGGTTCGTCGACGGTGACGGTCACCGCGGCCGGTGGGAAGCTCGCGAACACCTCGCCGTCGAACGGGGTGGTCGTCACCAGTACGGAGCCGCTGTCCAGCGCGACCACGGTCCCGGTGCTGGCGCCGCGGAGCACGTTGAGCCCGACCAGCCGGGCCACGTGCTCGGTGCGCGGCCGCTGGGCGACCTCGGCCGGCGACCCGACCTGCGCGACCCTGCCGTCGTCGAGCACCACCACCCGGTTGGCGACGGTCATCGTGTCCAGGGCGTCGTGGGTGACCAGCACGGCGACACCGCCGAACTCGGCCAGGTGCCGGGCCAGCTCGATGCGCAGCGACATCGCTACCCCGACGTCGAGCGCGGCCAGCGGCTCGTCGAGCAGCAGCAGCGCGGGCTCGGTGGCCAGCGCTCGCGCGATCGCGACCCGTTGCGCCTGCCCGCCGGAGACCTGCCCGGGCCGGCGGTTCGCGAGGTCGCCCACCCCGAGCCGGTCCAGCCACGCCTGGGCCCGCCGGGCCGCGTCGGCTTTGCCGACCCCGCGGCTGCGCGGGCCGAACGCGACGTTGCCGAGGTTGCTCAGGTGCGGGAACAGCAGCTGGCGCTGGAAGACCATGCCGATGCTGCGCTGCTGCACCGGCAGCACCTGCCCGGCACCGTCGTCCCAGAGGGTTCCTGCGCACGCGATGCGGCCGGCGTCGACCGGGCGCAGGCCGGCCAGCGCGCGCAGCAGGGTGGTCTTGCCCGAGCCGTTGGGCCCGATCACGGCGACCACGTCGCCGGGCTCGGCGGTCAGGTGCACGTCGAGGAGGTGGCCGTCGCGGCGTACCTCCACCCGGGCGTCGAGGTGGGCGCTCACCGGAACGCCTGCCCGAACCACCGCTCGCGCAGCAGCACCAGGACCAGCACCGACACCGTGAGCAGCAGCAGGCTGAGCGCGACCGCCGCCTCGGGGTCTGCCTGGAGCGACTCGTAGACCAGCAGCGGCATCGTCTGGGTGGTGCCGGGGTAGTTGCCGGCGAAGGTGATCGTGGCGCCGAACTCACCGAGCGAACGGGCCCAGCCGAGCACCAGGCCGGCGCCGATCCCGGGCAGCGCGAGCGGGACGGTGACCCGCCAGAAGATGGTGCCGCGTCGGGCGCCGAGGACCGCGGCGACCTCGTCGTACTCGGGGTCCGCCGCCCGCAGCGCCCCCTCCACGCTGAGCACGAAGAACGGGAGCGCGACGAAGGTGTGCGCGATGACGACCGCGGTGCTGGTGAACGGGATGGTGATCCCGAGGTCGCGCAGCGGCGCGCCGACGATGCCGGTGCGGCCGAACGCGGACAGCAGGGCGACGCCGGCGACCACCGGGGGAAGCACCAGGGGGACGGTCACGGCGGTGCGCACGACGGTGCGGCCGGGGAAGTCGAGCCGGGCCAGGGCCCAGGCCAGCGGCAGCCCGAGCAACAGGCAGAGGACCATGGCGAGCGTCGCGGTCCACAGCGACAGCCACAGCGCGTCCAGGACCGCGGGCTCGGTCAGCTTCGCCGGCAGGTCCGCCAGCGGAGCCCGGGTGACCAGCGCGAGCATCGGCACGAGCAGCACCGCGACCGCGAGGACGGCCGGGAGGAGCAGCAGGGCAGGCGGACGGCCCAGCCGTGGCGCGACCCGGCTCATCGGCATGTCCTCATCCGGCGGGTTCGGTGAAGCCGGCGTCGCGGAGCACCTGCCTGCCCTCGGGCGAGAGCAGCAGGTCGACCCAGTCCGCGGCCAGGTCCGGCTCGCCTGCCTGCTCGACCGGCGCGACGAGGTACTCGGTGCGGTCGGCCTCGGCGGCGGGTACGTCGATCCGCTCGACGTCCTCGCCGGCGGCGACCGCGTCGCTGGCGTAGACCAGGCCGGCGTCCGCCTCGTCGAGCGTCACCTTGCTGAGCACCGCCTTCACGTCGACCTCGCGGCTGACCGGCTCGGCGGAGACGCCCTCGCCGGTGAGCAGGTCGGCCGCCAGCACGCCGCACGGAGCCGTCTGGACGCACACCACGTAGGACACGGACGGGTCGTCGAGGTCCGCGAGCGCCTGCACCCCGGCCGGGTTGCCGACCGGCGTCACCAGGACCAGGTGGTTGGTGGCGAAGACGCGGGGGTCCGCGGTGGTGGCCCCGGCGTCGACCACCGACTGCATGGTCGTGGCATCGGCCGTGGCGAGCACGTCAGCGGGT
>DATIBI010000321.1:0-14183 GCA_035457605.1 Nocardioidaceae bacterium | reverse complement strand
CAGGACGTGTACACCTTCCACACCCGGGGGCTGCTCGACGCCACCCACGTCTACCAGTCGCACCCTGGCGGCTGGCTGATCCTCAACCGACCGGTCGGCGTGGACGCGGACCTCGACATCGCCCCCGGGACCCAGGGCTGTGCGGCCCCCGCGGACAGCAAGTGCCTGCGGCAGGTGCTGCTGCTGGGCACGCCTGCGCTGTGGTGGGGCGGCGTGCTCGCCCTGGCCTACGCGCTCTACGCCTGGCTGGGCCGTCGGGACTGGCGGTTCGGGCTGGCCCTGGTCGGTGTCGCGTCGACGTGGCTGCCGTGGTTCCGCTACGACGACCGACCGATCTTCTCCTTCTACGCGGTGGCGATCATCCCGTTCACGGTGGTCGCGGTGACGCTGCTGCTCGGCCGGCTCGTCGGCGGTCGGCACGCCACCGAGCGGCGGCGGATGTGGGGTACGGCGGCCGCGGGCACGTTCGTGCTGCTGGTGATGGCGAACTTCGCCTGGTTCTGGCCGATCTACACCGACGCGCTGGTCACCACCGCCGAGTGGCTGCAGCGGGTCTGGTTCAAGATCTGGATCTGAGCGCCAGGCACCCCTTCTCCGCGGGTGTGTCCGGGAGCATCCTGGACTCAGCAGGTACGTGCACGGGGGTTGGCGGAAGGAGGCGGAAGGATGCGACCCGGGATGCGGGACCTGTTCGCCACGGCGCTGATCGTGATCGCCGTCGGCTCCTACCTGGTGTTCTTGCTGGTGAGCGGCTCACCGGACGTGCAGCAGACCCGGTTCTTCGCGGCGCTGGGCATCGTGCTCGGGTTCGTCGCGTTCGTGGCCGTGCGCGCCGAGGACGTGCTCGACAACCTCGGCCTGGCCGAGGTCGGTCTGGGGATCGTGTCGCTCGGCATCGGTTTCGCGGTGCTGATCCTCTCCGAGACCACGGCCGCGGACGTGCTGCTCGCGGTCTTCATGGCCTCGCTGGTGCTGGTGTGGCTGACGGAGATGCTGGACCACCTCGGCGTTCTGCCGAGTGCGGGGCACCAGACCAGCTTGGCGAGAAGGCGGACCCTTCGATAGACAAGGGCCGCGGTCCGGCGGAGGACGTGCTGCGTGCGACCTTCGCCGGGCCGTCACTGGGTGCGTCCTCGTGTTCGGCGCCGTCCTCGTGTTCGGCGCCGTCCTCGTGTTCGGCGGACCGCTGCAGCGGTCGCGAGAACGTGGAACCATGCCAGACATGGCACCGGGCACGGACCGGCTGGTGGAGCTCATGGAGGCGTTGAGGTGCGCGTTTCCGTTCGCGCGCCGGGTCAGCGTGCTGGTGCCGGTCGAGGACGACGGCAGCTTCGTCGCCGAGCTGGTTCTGCCGGTCCGGGCCGGTGAGTCCACCGTCCAGCTCTACCGCCTCCCCGCCACCGACCCCGACGACGTCGACCCCGAGGGCATGTTCCGGCACGAGGACCGCCTCACCTGGCACGGAACCCAGCGCTCCGGCTTCGGGCACGGCCGGTGGGAGTTCCTGGCCTCCTGGGACGGAGTCGCCTCCACCGCGGAGGTCCGCGCCCTGGTCGAGCGGAACAGCTCCCAGTACGCGCCGCTCGGCGACACCGGCGAACCGCCGACCCTGCGGTGGGTCAGCCGACCCGGACGACCCGGCTGGCCTTCGCAGTCCGCAACCCGCGCAGCGGGCACTGCCGCACACGACCTGCTGGGAGCGCTGGTCCGGCTGCCGTCTCGGCCCGGGTTCGCGGCCGCGGCCCTGGCGGACCTCGCTGCGGACACTGCCGAAGCCGCCGGCTGGAGGCTGACCGCGCACCAGGTGCATGTGTTCGCCGAGGTGTGCGTGTTCACGCACCCGGGCTCGCGCCTGCGGGCGGTGCTCGGGTTGCCGATCCCGACGTCCGGGGGCCGCCCCTCGCGGCGCCGGCCGGCGGAGGTGTCCCGGCCGATCCCGTTCGACGACCTGACCGCCGACCGGCGGCGGGACTCGATCCAGGGCGCGGTCACCGACCTGCGGGTCGGTGGCACGGTCGACCTCGCGCGCTCGTACCTGCCCTCCTTCGACGACGTCGACCCCGGCGACCCCGACGACTGGGCGGGGCTGTGGCGGATCCGCACCGGCGGCCTCGGTCCCCTGGTGACGCTCCTCGACGCCGCGGACCCTGCCGAGCGGGACACGGTGGAGCGCATCCTCTCCGAGCTGGGCCTCGCCGAGCAGGTGCGCGCGTACCGTGCGCAGGGGTCACCGGCCTGACCGGGCGGTGGTCACGTCACGACGCGCTCAGGTCCTGGGCCCGGACTCCCCGCCGATGCGCCGATGCCGATCACCCGGGTTCCGCCAGGGTGGCAGCGAGACCGCGCGGTCCCCGTCAAGGGGACCGCAGGCGCTCAGCGGGCGTAGATCCGCTCGGCCAGCTCGCGCTTGGCGGTGGTCAGCCCCTCGAGCGCGCTGCCGAAGCCGGCCTCGCCGTGCGTCTCCGGGGCTGCCTCGCCGGGAGTCCCGATGGCCCACCGGGAGCCCTGGTCGACCAGGGCCCGGTGGGCGAGGTCGTCGTAGCCGGCGTGCACCGGGAACGCCACGCCCCAGGCACCGGTGGCCGCGGCCAGCACGTGCAGGTCGGGCCGGGTGGTGATCCACCGCTGACCGCGCCGGGCCGGGAGTCCGTCGCGCCAGACCTCGGTGAAGGGATAGAAGCGCATGCCGGGGAACTGCTCGCTGATCCGGTCGAAGACCACCCGGTCCTGACCGGGGATGCCCTCGACGTAGCCGACCTTGCTGCCGTCCACGCCCCAGGCCGTCAGCGTGGCCCGGGCGCTCTCGACGACCTGCTCCACGTCGCCGTCGAGCAGGTCCGACTGCAGGCACATCATCACCGAGACCGACTCGCGCTGGTCGAACGACTCCCGGCCGAGGTCGAGCAGGCAGTCGTCGCCGGTCTGCGTGACGTTCCCGCCGCCGAGCAGCGCCCGCGACCCTGCGTCGCGCACGTCGACCACCGTGTACGCCTTGGTGACCTCGGTCAGCGCCTCGGCGGGCAGGAGCGCCGGCAGCAGGCCCTGACCGGTGGCGGCGACGGGGCGGTCGAAGTCCTCGGCCATGGTCGCGGCCGCACCGAGCAGGGCGGCGTGGCGCGGCCAGATGGCGTTGAGGTAGCCGCCGCCGAGGACGTGGACCAGGTCGACGGTGTGCAGCAGCTCGACACCGGCGGCCCGGTGCGGCGCGCCGAAGCCGGGCTGGCGGGCGGCGGTGCGGCCGAACTCCACCGCCTCGGCCGCGTCCTCCGTCGGCACCGCCCAGGCGATGCGGAAGAGGGTGTCGGTGAACCGGACGTGGGGATGCAGGTGGCCGAGCAGGAGCTCGGCGCCACCGGGGTTCGGGCAGTCGAGCCACACCTCGGCGTCGGGCTCTGTGCGGGCGAGGCGCCGCAACCACTGACCAGCCAGGAACTCGTCACCGTAGTTGGGGTATCCCGACGACGCGACCAGATAGATGCGGCGACCTGCCATGAGCTCTCCTCACGCTCGGCGCGGACCTGTGATGATCACGGCGACCGGCCGTTGCCCGCGTGTGCCGGGTGCCGGCGGGAGGATGAATCCGGTGGAGCTGAGGGGATTCGAACCCCTGACCTTCTCATTGCGAACGAGACGCGCTACCAACTGCGCCACAGCCCCGATGCGGCCGGGATTCCCCAGCCACTGAGCGGAAAACATATCACCTCGACCCTGCGAGGACGAATCGCCTCACGACCCGACGGCGCGCTGCTCCTCGTGCTCGACCTCGGCCTCCTCGACGGGGGCGACGGAGGCCTCCTCGACCAGGCGCGAGTCGGCCTCGCTGCGGCCCGAGGTCCAGGTGCCCGGCTCGGTCAGGTCGATGGTGCGCACGGTGCGCGAGGCACGCGGCTTGCTGACGTAGGTGGGCAGCGTGACCGGCAGCGGGTCCCATAGCGAGCCGCCGTCCACGGTGGGGACCGTGACCGCGACGGTCTCCATCTGAACGGCACGATCGGCCGCGGCGTCGGCCTCGTGGACCGACCCGGCGGACAATGCTGCGCTCACCGCGCTCCCCGAGAGGGTGATGGTGTCCTCGTCGGCGTCGATCTGGGCGTACCCGGTCGCGGGGCGGGGCGACTGCGGCGTGCCGTAGGGAGCGTCGACGCGGGCGGCGCGGCGCGGCGCCACCGGGCGCGTCGGCTCGGCCGCGGCGGTCTGGTCGGCGGCGGGGCGGTCGGCGGCGGGGCGGTCGGCGGCCGGCCGCCAGGACGCGAGCGCGGCGCGGCGTACGGCCCGGCGGCACAGGGCGAGGAACAGCAGCGTCAGCGCCACCGGGATGGCGAGCGACCACCAGGGAACGAGCGCGAGACCGGCCAGGGTGCCGACCGTGACGTCGGCGACCAGGAGCAGGAGCAGGATCCGGCGCCGACGACGAGCGGCCAGTCGGGCGGCCTCGCGACGGGCGTTCCGACGTACCGGCCGGGTCTCGGCCGCGGCGACGGCGGCCGCAGCGACGGCGGGGCGGGACGGGACGACCATCCGGGTGGACTCCGCCGGACGTGCGGGGGTCACCACCAGGCGGGCGTCGCGGCGGTTCACCGGCTCGCGCCGGGCGAGCACGCGCATGGCATTGGAGAAACGGTCGATCGACCGGGTCCGCGCCATTTCGTCGTGGTGCTTCAGCGCTTTGGGAATCAGGTAAACAGCCCAGGCGAGGGCGAGCACGACGAAAATAATTCCTGACAGGTCCACGTGGAAAACGATAAAAGCGCACGTCAGCAACGGGGCGCAGGCGGCGCGGTGTGTCGCGAGAGAACTCGTGTGACTGGTGTGATTCACCAGTTGTGTTGGTTGTCCTCGCGTCTCCAGCGGCGCAGCAGGCCGCCCGGGCATTGTTCCGCGGTCAACGCAAATAGGCGGTGGTCACGCCACGCGCCGTCGATGTGCAAATAACCCGGTGCGTACCCGAATTCCTGGAAACCAAGCTTTTCCACCACCCTCAGGCTTGCTTTGTTCTCCGGACGGATGGCGATCTCGACGCGGTGCAGGCCGATCTCGAACAGGCAGTAGTCCGTGGCCAGCGCCACCGCGGTCGGGATCACCCCGTGGCCGGCGTAGGCCCGGTCGATCCAGTAGCCGAGCTGCGCCCAGCGCGCAGAGCCGCCGACGATGTTGCTCACGGTGAGCTGGCCGACGAAGCGGTCGTCGACGGTGACCGCGAACGGCAGCGCCCGGGAGGCCCGAGCCTGGCGGCGCAGGTCGCGCACCAGGCCACGGAACGTCTTCGGGGCGGTCTCGTCGCCCGGTGGCACGGTGGCCTCCCACGGCTTGAGCCACTCCACGTTCCGGGACCGGACCTCGCGCCACGCCCGCGCGTCGCCCATCCCGAGCGGGCGCAGGCCGACCCGCCCCGACCGCAGCTCGACGGGCCAGTGCCTGCTCAGTGGTCGCTCCCGGTGATCTGTTCGACGGCGTGGACCAGCAGCGGGCCGAGGACGGCCAGCCCGTCCTTGACGCCGCCCCGGGAGCCGGGAAGGTTGACGACGAGGGCGTTCCCGGCGACACCGGCCAGCCCGCGGGACAGCGCGGCCGTGGGCACGCCCTTGGCCGACCCGTGGGCCCGGATCGCCTCGGCGATCCCCGGCACCTCCCGGTCCAGGAACGGGCGGGTCATCTCCGGGGTGAGGTCGGTGGGGGTGAGCCCGGTGCCGCCGGTGGTGAGCACCACCCGCGCGCCAGCGTCGAGCGCACCGCGGATCGCCTCCGCCACGGGCTCGCCGTCCGGCACGACCACCGGCCCGGTCACCTCGAAGCCCAGGCCGGTGAGCGCCTCGACGATCAGCGGGCCGGTGGTGTCCTCGTAGACCCCGGCGGCGGCCCGGTTCGACGCCGAGACCACCGTGGCGGGCAGGCCGGCCCCCTCACCGGGACTGTCACCGCTCATGGCTCCCGGACCCAGTCGCCGCTCTTGCCGCCGGTCTTGGACTCCACCCGCACGTCGGTGATCACCGCCTGCTTGTCCACGGCCTTGACCATGTCGACCACGGTCAGCGCGGCCACCGACACCGCGGTGAGCGCCTCCATCTCCACGCCGGTGCGGTCGGTGGTCCTCACGCTCGCGGTCACCTCGACCGCGTCGTCGGCCACGCGCAGGTCCACGGTGACGCCCGAGACGGCCAGCGGGTGGCAGAGCGGGATCAGGTCAGGGGTGCGCTTGGCGCCCATGATCCCGGCGACCCGGGCCACGCCGAGGGCGTCCCCCTTCGGCACCCCCTCGCCGCGCAGCAGCCCCACCACCGTCGGTGAGACCAGCACCCGGCCGGTGGCGACCGCCACCCGGGTCGTGACGTCCTTCCCGGACACGTCGACCATCCGGGCGGCGCCGGTCTCGTCGACGTGGGTCAGCCGGGCCTCGGGGTCCTCGGCGCTCATCAGAAGTCCCGGTCGAGCACGAGCACCTGCACCTGCGAGCCCGGGTCGACGCTCGTCACGTCCTCGGGCACCACGATCAACGCGTTCGCGTCGGACAGGTCCCCCATCAGGTGGGAGCCGTGCCCGCCCACCGGTGTCACGTGGGCGCCCATGTTGTCGATCTCGAAGAGCGCCCGCAGGAACTGCTGCTTGCCCGGCGCCGAGGAGAACCCCTGCGTGGTGAGTGCCCGCACCAACGGACGTCGGTAGGGCAGTCGGCCCATCATCCGGCGGATCGCCGGCACGACGAACACCTCGAACGAGACGTAGGAGGAGACCGGGTTGCCGGGCAGCGTGAAGATCGGGGTGGCGTCCTCGCCGACGACGCCGAAGCCCTGCGGCTTCCCCGGCTGCATCGCGACCTCGCCGAAGTGAACCGTGCCGAGCGGGGCTAGGGTCTCCTTGACCACGTCGTACTGCCCCTTGCTCACCCCGCCGCTGGTGACGACGAGGTCCGCACGGACCAGCTGGTCGCTGAGCGCGTCCGCGAACTCCTGGGGGTCGTCGGAGACGATGCCCACCCGGTAGGCGATCGCGCCGGCGTTCCTGGCCGCGGCGGCGAGCATGTAGGAGTTGGCGTCGTACACGGAGTCGTGGCCGAGACCGGTGCCGGGCTCGCGCAGCTCCGAGCCCGTGGACATGATCACCACGCGCGGACGCGGACGCGAGCGCACCTGGGACCGGCCCACCGAGGCGAGCAGGCCGAGCTGGCGCGGGCCGAGCAGCGCACCGTCCTCGAGCAGCACGTCCCCGGTCTGCACGTCCTCGCCGCGACGGCGCACGTGCTGCCCGCGGGTGGGCGCCTGGGTGATCCGGACCGCGGCCACCCCGCCGTCGGTCCACTCCACCGGGACCACGGCGTCGGCGCCCTGCGGGATCGGCGCGCCGGTCATGATCCGCACGGTCGTCCCCGGCGACAGCGCGAACAGCTTGGTCTGCCCGGCGGCCATCTCTCCCACGACCGGCAGGTGCACCGGGCGTTCCTCGGTCGCGGTGGCGACGTCGTCGAAGAACACCGCGTAGCCGTCCATCGCGGAGTTGTCGAAGGCGGGCAGGTCCATCGGCGAGACGATGTCCTCGCACACCGGCAGGCCCAGCGCCTCCAGCAGCGGCTGGTCGTAAGGCTGCAGCGGGGTCAGCGACTCCAGGATCCGCTCGACGTGCTCATCGACCGAGATCGGACGGTCGTCGGCTTCGGGGACGGCAGTCATGCCGCAAACCCTAGCGCTCGCCGAGCATCGTTCCGGGCTCGATCCGACCGGGCGCGTCCGCCGCGTCCACGACCGCCTCACCCCGGACCCGGACGCCCTCGCCGAAGGTCCAGTCGCCGTGCACGGTGAGCGAGGTGGCCTCCCTCAGCGACGGCGGGCCGTCGGGGAACCGGGCGTCGAAGTCGCCGACCAGCTTGTAGTGCTTCCCGTCGAGGTCGACGAACGGAAGCGCCTCCGCGGCGAGCCGCAGGTGGTAGTCGTCGGTGAGCTCGTAGCAGTCGGAGCGGAGCACGAGCAGGTCGTTGGTGGTCTTCACGGGCACGAACCGGTCCCGCAGCACCTCGATGGTGGTGGCGCCGTCGAACACCTCGATCGCCGCGCCCATCGCCGTCTCGATCTGGATGACCTCCGGGCTGGACGGGTCGGCCGGGTCGACGGTCTTGGTGTTCTTGATCAGGGCCAGGCCGAGGATGCCCTCGCGGCGGTCCAGCTCGTCGCGCATCGCGACCAGGTCGAACCACAGGTTGTTGGTGGAGCAGTACTTGTGGCGGGACAGGTCCGCAAGCGCGCCCTTGTCCTCGTCCAGGGTCTGCGCGGTCTCCCGCAGCACGATCCTGCCGTCGCCCTTGCGGAGCGCGAAGTGCCCGCCCTTGCGGTCGGAGGGGGTACGCCGGACGGCCTCGATCGCGAACGGCGCCCCGGACTGTGCGAACCAGCCGGCCACGCGGGCGTCCGGCACGGCACCGAGGTTGTCGGAGTTGGACACGAACGCGTAGCGGTAGCCCGCGTCGATCATCCTGTCCAGCAGGCCGGTGCCGCGCAGCGCGCTGTAGATGTCGCCGTGGCCGGGCGGGCACCACTCAAGGGCGGGCTCCTTCTCCCACGTGACCGGGGTCAGGTCGTCGGCGCGGAGCTTGGGCTCCTTGTTCTGCAGGAACTCCAGCGGCAACCCGTCCACGGCCAGGTCGGGGTAGCCGCTGAGCACGGCGAGGGTGTCGTCGGAGGTGCGGAAGCTGTTCATGAACACCAGCGGCAGGGTCGCGTCGTACTCCTTCCGCAGCGCGAGGACCTGGCGCACGATGATGTCCAGGAAGCTCAGCCCGTCACGGACCTGGAGCAGCGACTTGGCGCGGTCCATGCCCATCGAGGTGCCGAGACCGCCGTTGAGCTTGATCACCACGGTCTCGCCGACCGCGGTCCGGGCGACGTCCTCGGGCACGTCCTGGTCGGCGAGGGCCTCCATGTCCAGCGGCTCGATGGTGGACTCGGGGACCATGCCCGTCTCGCCGCTCTCGACGAGCCGGTAGTAGTGGGCGAACACGTCGATCGCCACCGGGTCGACCCCCGCCGCGGCCATCTTGTCCCGTGCCTGCTGCAGTCCCTCGTCGCTCATGCCCTTGATGCTAGGGGGTCCCTCGATACGGTCAGGGCATGAGCCAGACTCCGGACCCCGCTGTGGCAGCGCAGAAGACCGCCCTGCGGGACCAGCTCGTCACGGCACGGAGGAGGCGTGGGCTCGGCTCGCTGCGCGAGGACGCCGAGGCGATCGCCGAGCACCTGCTGCAGGTGCCGGAGGTACGACGGGCCGCCACCGTCGCGGCCTACGTCTCGGTCAGCGCCGAGCCGGGCACCGGGCCGGTGATCGAGCGGCTCGCCGAGCTGGGCCGGCGGGTGATCCTGCCGGTGCTGCTCCCCGACCACGACCTCGACTGGGCCGCCTACACCGGGCCGGCTGGGCTGGTCTCCGCGGGCCGGGGCCTGCTCGAACCGGCCGGTCCCCGTCTGGGCCCGGACGCGGTCGCCACCGCCGACGTGGTCCTGTGCCCGGGCCTGGCGGTGGACCGCTCCGGGATGCGGCTCGGGCGGGGGGGCGGGTCCTACGACCGGACGCTCGGACGGGTTCCGCGCGGCACCTTCGTGTGCACGCTGTTGTTCCCCGAGGAGCTGGTGGACGTCGTCCCCGCCGACGCCCACGACCGTCGGGTGACGGCCGTGGTCACGCCGGCCGGGGTCACGCGTCTCCCGACGGCACGAGCGTGAGGGTGTCCTCGGCGGTCTCCTCCAACCGTTCCCGCGTGAAGTACCAGGGCAGCGTCCGCCCCTCCAGCCAGAGGTCGGTCTGGTCGACGTAGTGGCGGCTGAACGGGTGCCCCGAGACACCGGTCAGGTTCACCCAGCGGGACTCGTCGAGGTCACCCAGCGAGATCACCATCCGCATCGACGGGGCCCAGTCCACCGCGTAGCCGGCCGGGGCCGTCCAGCCGGTGGCGTTGATGATCGAGTCGCCGCCGCCGACCTCGTAGCCGCCCCGGTTGAACAGCCACCGCACGAGTCCGACGTCGGACTGGCCCACGGTCTGGTTCTCCAGGTCCATCCGGTGCTGGTGGCCCCAGGTCCACTCCCCTGCGCGGCGGGCCTGCAGCTGGACCAGCTCGTCGCGGGCGGCCGCCATCGCCCGGAACAGGATGTCGTCCCGGGTCTCGACGACGGTCTCGGTCTCCACGTCGTCCCACCACGGGTTGTCGGGGTCGGCGAGCAGCCGGCGCACGACCTCGAACCAGCGGTCCCCGCCGTCGGGCCACAGCGACTCCTTGAGCTCGTCGTGGAAGGTGAGCTCCAGGGTGTTGCGCCACACCGCGTTGTAGTAGGCGGCCGCAGCGGAGTCGGCGGGCTGCTGGAAGTCCCAGCCCTGCAGCAGCCGCTGCCCGGAGGCGAGGTACTGCGAGGGCATCAGGATGTCGAGCAGGTAGGGCACGAACGTCGGGGCGAACCCGTTGCGGGCGTCGAGCTGGATCCGGGCCATGTCCTCGACGCTGAGCTTGTCCCTGGTGGCGAGCAGGTCGGCGATCCGCTGGCTGCGGTAGCCGTAGGACCAGTCGTCGCCGAGGTAGTAGGGGTAGTCGGAGTCGGTGACCGCCTGGTTGGCGGTCGTGATCCGGCCCCCCGCGGGGTCGAGCACCGAGGGCAGCGCCTCGAACGGCACGTACTTCCCCGTCCAGTCGTTGGAGGCCAGCCAGCCCTCAGCCGGGTAGTCCCCG
Source organism: Nocardioidaceae bacterium (assembly GCA_035457605.1). Classification (GTDB taxonomy): domain Bacteria; phylum Actinomycetota; class Actinomycetes; order Propionibacteriales; family Nocardioidaceae; genus Nocardioides_C. Next base: position 3,484 of record DATIBI010000321.1, on the reverse strand, counting down.
CTGTTGCCCGACTTGCGGATCGGGATCATCCCCGGCGCCTGGTAGCCGATGTGCCCGTCCCGGTCGGCGTAGACCATGTTCTGTGACGGCGCCGCGAACTCCTTGGCCGCGGTCCGGAACTCCTCCCAGTCGGTCGCCCTGTCGATCATGAAGATCGCGTCGGCGGTGCGGCTGGGGGTCAGCGCGGTCCACGACAACGCCACCGCGTAGCCGTTGCCGGGGTCCGGCGCCGACTCGGGGACGGTCGCGTTCGCGCCGACCGTGCTGAGCTCCGCGGACACGTCGGAGAGCAGCGGACCGTGCCGCGTCGAGCGGACCGTGAACGTGACCGGCTCGTCCCGGCCGGCCACCGTGATGGTCTCGTCGCGGGTCTCCAGCGGTCGGTACCTGCCGTCGTAGAGGTAGCGCTTGCCCTGCACCTTCTCCAGGTAGAGGTCCACCACGTCCGGGCCGAGGTTGGTGAAGCCCCAGGCGATCTGCTGGTTGTGGCCGATCACCACGCCGGGGACGCCGGCGAAGGTGAAGCCGGAGGTCTGGAAGGGGCACTCCGCGCTGAGCTCGCGGCAGTGCAGCCCCATCTGGTACCAGATGCCCGGCACCGACGGGGACAGGTGCGGGTCGTTGGCCAGGATGGGCGCCCCGGTCGCGGAGTGGTCCCCGTCCACGACCCACGAGTTGCTGCCCACGCCCTGGCCCTTGCCGACCAGGTCCGGCATCGCCCGCAGGTCCGCGTCGAGCCGCTCCAGGGACGCCACCATCGCGTCCGGCAGTGGCGCGCGGGCGGGCTTGCGGGTGTCGCTGCCGCGGGCGTCCTGCTCGAAGACCCCGTCGATGACCGCGCCCTGCTCGACGATCGGGTCGTGTCGGTTGTAGGGGTAGCGGGGGTAGAGCGAGTCGATCTGCTCGGGGCTGAGCCGAGCCGAGGCGATCGCCCGCTGCACCTCCTCGGCCATGTTGCCGCGCAGGTCCCAGGCCATCGCCTTGAGCCAGGCCACCGAGTCGACCGGCGTCCACTCCTCCGGGGCGTAGTCCAGCCCGTTCAGCGCGAGCACGGAGTACTCCAGCGCCATCTCCGAGGGACGGTGGCTGTCGATGTAGGCGTTGACGCCTGCGCTGAAGGACTCGAGGTAGGACAGCGTCTCGGGGCTGAGCAGCGAGAGCTCCTGCTCGGCGACCTCCCGCCACCCCATCGTGCGGATGTACATGTCGGTGTCGACCGCGTCCTCACCGAGCAGCTCCGAGAGCCGTCCGGCGGTCACGTGCCGACGGAAGTCCATCTCGAAGAACCGGTCCTGGGCCTGGACGAACCCCTGGGCGTAGAAGAGGTCCTCGGCGGTGTCGGCGTAGACCTGGGGGATCCCGTTGCCGTCGCGGACCACCTCGACCTCGGCCGCGAGCCCGGGCACCTCGATCTCCCCGCTGACGGTGGGGAAGGGCCGCCGTACCACCGCCACCGCGGCGACCAGGCCAGCCACCAGCGCCAGCGTCACCAGCGCGGCGACGTAGGCGGACCAACGGGCAGCGCGGGGCAGGGAACGGAAGGACCGTCGGGGTGGGGTGTTCGGCTCGGCAGTGTCGGCTGGGGAGTCGGGCACGGCGGCAATTGTGCCTCACGCCCTCGGGAAGTTTGCGATTCGCCCGGGCGTTACGATAATTAGCAGTCGCACCATGAGAGTGCCAGACGACGAGCCTTCGGAGGACGAGCGTGCCGACCTACCAGTACGCCTGCACGGACTGTGACCACGCCTTCGAGCAGGTCCAGAGCTTCACCGACGACGCGCTGACCACGTGCCCCCGCTGCGAGGGTCGGCTGCGCAAGATCTTCAACGCCGTCGGCGTGGTGTTCAAGGGCTCGGGCTTCTACCGCACCGACAACCGCTCGGACGCGAAGTCGTCCTCGACCTCCTCCCCGAAGTCGTCCGAGTCGTCGGGGTCGTCGGGGTCCACGGGCTCGTCAGGCTCCACCTCCGCCTCCAGCGGCGCCTCGTCCAAGACCGAGGCCGGAGCCGCCTGAGCGCGGCCGCGCGCCCTCCTCAGGGGTCGGGCGACCCTGTGGACGACCGGCGGCAGGCGTCGTCGGATCCTCCTAGCCTCGTGAGGCATGACCGCTCTCGCGCCCTTCCACCGTCGGCTGCGCCGGCGGGTGCTCGCTCGTCGTCGCCTGCTCGCCGCGCTCGCTGCCGCCACGGCCGTGGCCGCCGGCCTCCAGGCCGTCGCTGCTCCTCCGCCGCCGACGCGGTCCGTGCTCACCGCCGCCCGCGACCTCCCGGGCGGGAGGGTGCTCGCCCCGTCGGACCTGAGACGGGTCGCGTTCGCTCCCGACAGCGTCCCCGCCGGTGTGGTCGGCCGTGCCGCCGAGGTGGTGGGGCGTACGACGGCCGCGCCACTGCGCGCCGGTGAGCCGGTCACCGACGTGAGCCTGGTGAGCGGCGCGATGCTCGAGGGGCACCCGGGCACGGTCGCCGCCCCGGTGCGCATCGGCGATCCCGAAGCGGTGCGACTGCTGCGCGTCGGGGACCGGGTGGACGTGCTCGCGGCCGACCCGCGGGGTGATCAGGAGACCGTGGTGGTCGCCGAGGGCGCCCCGGTGGTCGCACTGCCCGCGGGCGAGGAGGCCGTGGCGGGCGGACCCGGCGGCGGACTGATGGTGCTGGCCGTCCCGGAGGCGACCGGTCGGGCGCTGGCCGGGGCGGGGGTCACGCACTACCTGTCGGTCGTGATCACCCACTAGCCTGGCGGGCGACCGATCCCGGCGAGCCGTGGCTCCCCCGTCGAAAGGGCGCACCTGTGAGTGAGTTCATCAAGGGCTTCAAAGAGTTCATCATGCGAGGCAACCTCGTCGAGCTCGCCGTCGCCTTCATCATCGGCGGCGCGTTCGCCACGGTGGTCACCTCGTTCACGGCGGTGATCCTCTCCCTGATCACCAAGGTGACCGGCGAGGGCGTGAACTTCGACAACTGGCAGCCCGGCCGGGTCCCGGTCGGCGCGTTCGTCACCGCGACCATCTCGTTCCTGATCCTGGCCCTCGTCGTCTACTTCTTCGTGGTCACGCCCTACAACAGGCTCCAGGCGCGTCGTGCGAAGGGCGAGGAGCCGACTCCCCCGTCGGAGGAGATCACGCTGCTGACCGAGATCCGCGACCTGCTCGCCCGCGAGCGGGGCATCACCACCCCGACCTCGGGAGGGAACGGGTCCGGCAACGGGCAGTCCGGGGTGACGACGCAGGGCACCACCGGCCTGGGCGGCTGAGCTCCCCTCCAGCCGGCTCAGCCGTGGTGCGGTGGCACCTGGCTGCGCAACCAGTCGTCGTCCCCGTCGCCGCCACGACGCTCGCCCCACGAGTCACTGCGGTCGTCGCGGGTGGACTCCGGAAGCACGTCACCGAACACCTCGGCGGCCTTCTTCCGGCGACGGGCCGCCGCATCCTCCTCGGGGGGCGGCTCAGGCGTGGGTCCATCTACGGACATGGGTGGGACTCCGGGGT
>DATIBI010000320.1:0-3151 GCA_035457605.1 Nocardioidaceae bacterium | reverse complement strand
GGAGTGTGGGCACACCACATGTTCGCCACCGGTGTGGTGCTCCTCCCCTTCTTCGCCGGGATCACGATGCTCATCGCGGTGCCAACCGGGGTGAAGTTCTTCAACTGGATCGGCACGATGTGGGGCGGGTCCCTGTCCTTCGACACCCCGATGCTCTGGTCGATCGGCTTCCTCACCACGTTCCTGTTCGGTGGCCTGACCGGCGTCATCCTGGCCTCGCCGCCGCTGGACTTCCACGTGTCGGACTCCTACTTCGTGGTGGCGCACTTCCACTACGTGGTGTTCGGAACCGTGGTGTTCGCGATGTTCGCGGGCTTCTACTTCTGGTGGCCCAAGATGACCGGCAAGATGCTCGACGAGGCGCTCGGCAAGGTGCACTTCTGGCTGCTGTTCATCGGCTTCCACACCACCTTCCTGGTCCAGCACTGGCTCGGCGTGGAGGGCATGCCGCGCCGGTACGCCGACTACCTGCCCGGTGACGGGTTCACCACCTTGAACCAGGTCTCCACGGTCGGTGCCTTCCTGCTCGGTGCGTCGACGCTGCCGTTCCTCTACAACGTCTACAAGTCCGCGCGCGGCCCGATGGTCGGCGTGGACGACCCGTGGGGCTGGGGCCGCTCGCTGGAGTGGGCCACCTCCTCCCCGCCGCCGCGGCACAACTTCGTGAGCCTGCCCCGGATCCGCTCGGAGTCGCCGGCGTTCGACCTGCACCACCCCGAGGTGGCTGCGCTCGAGATGGTCGAGAACGAGGCGCTCGCCCAGGAGGAGGACCTCGTGGACGCGCCGGACGTGACCGGTCGCCGCGGGCACCTGGAGGAGCAGATGGGCGGTGCGTCCGTCGAGGACGTCACCCACGAGCACAAGCACGACGAGGATGGCCGCTGATGAAGGCTGAGACCTGGATCTTCGCGATCAACGCGGTGTTCTTCGCGCTGGTCGCCCCCGCCTACTGGTTCATCACCTACGACCCGACCGGCACGTCGGCGCTCGTGATGACCACCCTGCTGGTCACCCTGGTGGCGTTCTACCTGGGCTTCCACGCCTCCAAGATGGACCCCCGTCCGGAGGACCGGAAGACCGGCGAGATCGCCGACGGTGCGGGCGAGCTCGGGTTCTTCCCGCCCTACAGCTGGTGGCCGCTGTGGTGTGCGCTGACCGGCGCGGTGTGCGTGGTCGGCGTGGCCTTCGGCGCCTGGTGGCTGCTGGTCATCGGCGTCGGGCTCGGCTCGATCGCCCTGTGCGGGTGGATCTTCGAGTACTACATCGGTGAGCACGCGCACTGAGCCCGACACGCTGAGCCCAACACGCTGAGCAGCGACGGTGGCGGACCTTCCGGGGTCCGCCACCGTCGACGTTTTCTGAGACCACTGCGTCCGTTGTTACCCTGGTGGGGCACCGCGCACTCGATGAGGGGAACCCATGTCACTTCGCCACGCGTACTCTGCACGCCCTTCGGGGCGTTCCCAGGCGCGCCGACGAGCCGCTGTGACCGCTGGCGTCGTCCTCCTCGCACTCGTGGGGGCAGGCTGCTCAGGAGACTCCGAGGAGCAGCAGTCCGCCGGGACCGGGGGCACGGGGGAGCAGCAGAGCACCGAGCCCGAGGTGTCCGCGGCTGAGGTCTCCAGCAACGTCCGCGACGGTGCTCGCGGGGTCACCGTCGACACGGTGCCGGAGGTCACGGTCGCCGGCGGCCGCCTGGAGAAGGTGAGCGCGCGGATCGGCAGGCAGCGGCTGGCCGGTGAGCTCAGCAAGGACGGGCGCACATGGACCGCCACCGAGAGGCTCGAGCCGGGCAAGAAGGTGCGGGTAGCGGCCGTGGCCGTCGACGCCGAGGGGCTCGAGGCAGAGGCGACCAGCACGTTCCGCACCGACGACCTCACGCTCGAGGAGCAGACCTTCCCGAGCATCGCTCCGCTGGCAGGGGAGACCGTCGGCGTAGGGATGCCGGTGATCGTGCAGTTCGACGTGCCGGTCACCGACCGGGCCAGCATCGAGAAGCACCTGAAGGTGACCACCTCCTCGGGTCAGAAGGGCGCTTGGTCCTGGCTGAGCGACAGCGAGGTGCACTGGCGGCCGAAGACCTACTTCGAGCCCGGTACCGAGGTGACCGTGGACGCCGACATCAACAGCGTGCCGGCCGGCAACGGCGTCTACGGACAGCTGAGCCGGTCCACCTCGTTCACCGTCGGCGACTCGGTGATCAGCAAGGTCGACGTGGCGAGCCACCGGATGCGGGTCTACCGCAACGGGCAGCTGCTGCGGACCATCCCGATCACCGCCGGCAAGGACGGGTTCGTCACCCGAAGCGGCACCAAGGTGATCATGGAGAAGGTTCGCCACAAGAAGATGGACGCCTCCACGATCGGCATCGAGAAGGACGACCCGGAGTACTACAACCTCGACGTCGAGTACGCCATGCGGGTCACCTACTCCGGTGAGTTCATCCACGGCGCCCCCTGGTCGTCCGGCTCGCAGGGGTCGGACAACGTCAGCCACGGCTGCGTGGGCATGAGCATGTCCGACGCCGCCTGGCTGTTCGACCTGTCCAAGCGCGGCGACGTGGTCGTGGTCAGCGGCACCGGCCGCAGCCTCGAGCCCGGCAACGGCTACACCGACTGGAACATCAGCTTCGCCGACTTCAAGGAAGGCTCCGCGCTCTCCTGACGCCGGACCGGCGGCCGCTCGGCACGCGGCACTCGGCACGCGGCACTCGGCACTCGAGGCCGTGCAGCCGCTGCGGCCGCTCGGCACTCGGCACACGGCACTCGAGGCCGTGCAGCCGCTGCGGGCGCTCGCGCCCTCGGATGGGCGGCGGCATCGCTCACGACGCACCCCGAGAGTCATGGTGGGGGACAGGTGCATCGGCGGTCCGAACCCCTCGGACTTGATGCGAGTTGCACCTCCCGGGGCGCGTCCGAGGTGCAACTCGCACCAAACGAGTGGCTGTCGTGTGGCTGCGCACCTCGACGTCGAGCACGCGACGTTCCAGATCGGGCCCGAGTCCTACCGCGCGGATGGTGCCTCCCCAGAACCGCGAACACCCGACCACAGGCCGGCGAGCGCCGGAGTGACCATCACCATCGGCAGCATCACGACCCACCCCGGCGCCGTTCCTGGGGCAACGGGCCGAGGCCCTGCCTCACTCAGCGCG
>DATIBI010000319.1:0-3842 GCA_035457605.1 Nocardioidaceae bacterium | reverse complement strand
GCAAAACCATGCATGGCCAACCCGAAGGCGGCAGCCACCCTACGAGCCAGACACCAGGTGATCAGGACCCAACCACCGCGATAGCGGCGCTGTCACCCTGACACTGAGGCACACCCTAAGGGCGGCGACCCAGGCCCGCCTGCGAATTAGTCCTCGGAGAGGCGGACCAGCATCTTGCCGATGTTCGCGCCCCGGTGCAGGTCCAGGAAGGCGTCCACGGCGTGCTCGATACCGTCCACGAACGTCTCGCGGTACTTCAGCGAGCCGTCCGCGACCCAGCCGGACGCGGCGGAGAGGTACTCCTTCGTGGCGTCCGGGTGGTCGGAGACGATGAAGCCGCGCAGGGTCAGCCGCCGGGCCACCAGCAGCCACAGGTTGCGGGGTCCGGGCTCGGGCTTCTCGTTGTTGTACTGCGAGATCGCCCCGCACGCCGCGACCCGTCCGAAGTCGCGCATGTTGCCGAACGCCGCCTCGAGGTGCTCGCCGCCGACGTTGTCGAAGTAGACGTCGATGCCGTCGGGGGCGTGCTCGGCCAGCTGCCGGCCGACCGGGCCGTCGTGGTAGTCGAAGGCGGCGTCGAAGCCGAGCTCGTCGAGCAGGTAGGACACCTTCTCCTTCGAGCCCGCGGAGCCGATCACCTTCTTCGCGCCGAGGTTGCGGGCCACCTGTCCCGCGACGCTGCCGACCGCACCGGCCGCCCCGGAGACGAAGACCGTGTCGCCCTCCTGCAGCGAGGCGATCCGGGTGAGCCCGACGTACGCCGTCGTCCCCGGCATCCCGAGCACTCCGAGGTACGTCGACGCGGGGACCCGGTCGACGTCGACCCGGCGGGCCTGCCGCGCGTCGAGCACCGCGTGCTCGCGCCAGCCGAGGCCGTGCAGGACGGTGTCGCCAACCGAGAGCCTGTCGCTCGCCGACTCGACCACGACCCCGACGGCACCACCGTCGAGCGGGGCGCCGAGCTGGAAGGGCGGGACGTAGGAGCGGGTGTCGTTCATCCGCCCGCGCATGTAGGGGTCGACCGACATCACTGTGTTGCGGACCTTGACCTGCCCGGGCTCCAGCGTCGGGAGGGGAGCCTCCACCAGCGCGAAGTTCTGGTGCGTGGGCCAGCCGTGCGGACGGGAGGCGAGGTGGACCTCGCGGGTGGTCTCAGACATGGCCCCGATCCTGCCAGGAGCCGCCAACCGGGGCTGTGCGAGGGTTCTGCCCATGCAGCACGACCTCACCCTGTCCGGACCCGAGGTGTCGCTGGTGCCGCTGAGCCTGGACCACGCGGAGGCATGGGCCGGGCTCGGGGACCCCGACGCCTACACCTGGCACACCTCACCACCACCGTTGACGCCGGTGGCCGCCGCCGAGAACGTCCGGCTGTTCCTCGACAGCCCGGTCATCCTGGCCCTCGCGGTGGTGGGCACCGAGGACGGGGCGCTGCGCGGGGTCACCTCGTTCTACGAGCACGCCCCCGCGGTGCCGCGGGTGGAGATCGGGAACACCTTCTACGGGCGCCGCCACTGGGGCGGCCCGACGAACCCGCACACGAAGCTGCTCATGCTCACCCACGCGTTCGACACCTGGCGCTGCGAGCGGGTGGCGCTGCGCTGCGACGCGGACAACACGCGCAGCGCGGCGGCGATCCAGCGGCTCGGGGCGCGACCCGAGGGCGTGCTCCGCGGGCACCGGCGCCGCCACGACGGCACCGTCGCGGACACCGCCTACTTCTCGGTCCTGCGTGCCGAGTGGCCCGCGGTGCGGCAGGGCCTGCTGGACCGGGTGGAACCGACCGGGTAGCAGATGCGTCGAACCGTCATGCTGACGACAAGACGAGCGATGGCCACGTGCCTGTTGCTTGCCCTGGCCGGGTGCGGGAACGCCGCCGACAACAGCGAGGAGACCCCGGAGAGCGGGGAGGCCGGCGCCACCCTGTTCGGGGACTGCCGAGCCGACGACCCCGTCCTGGACCAGGCGGAGGTGGTCGCCGAGGCCGACCTTGACGGCTCCGGGGAGCCGAACCAGGTCTCCTACGTGCCTGACGCGGGGGAGAGCGCGTGCGGCAACGCGCTCGTCACCTCCTTCGACGGGAAGCGGTCGGCCATGTCGCTCGGCCGGGCCGGGTTCGACTCGGTGCAGGTGGTGCAGCTCGAGGACACCGAGCGGCAGCTCCTGCTGGTCCGGGGCGAGGCGCACCCGCGCGGTGGCTACGCGCTCGTGCTCGTCGGTGGCGCGGACGGCGCGATCGGCGAGGTGCGGACCGGGAGCGGCGCGGTGCTGCAGTTCGTCGCCACGGACGGCGGCGGCCTGCCCGAGACCGCGACGTGCACCGCGGACGGCGGGGTGGCCGTGCTGTCCGCGCGCGAGCACAAGCCCGCCGACATCGTGGTGGCGTGGGACGTGCAGCGCACGGCGTACCGCCTGGACGGCAACGAGGCCGTGGAGACCTCCTCGGAGCAGATCCGGACGGCAGCAGCGGATCCGCTGCTGCGCAAGGAGATGCCGCAGCTGTTCGACCCCGAGGGCCACTTCGCCGACTGCATCGTCGAGGGGTGACCGGAGGGCCGGCCGGGCCGTCGGCCTAGGTGATGTCCTCGGGCCGCGCCGGGCGCCGGATCGAGCGCACCTGCGCGTGCAGGCCCCACTCGTCCTTGCCCAGCCGCGTGAGCGGGTCGAGCCGGTCGTAGTCGGGGTGCCCGTCGACGAGTGCCGCGTCGTCGACCGAGATCACCTGCACGTTGCCGAGCACCACGGTGGAGTCGCCGAGCTCCAGGGTGCTGTGCAGCGTGCACTCGATCGAGGCCGGCGACCGCAACACGCGCGGGGGCCGCACCTTGACCGACGGCTCGACCTCGATGCCGAGCGCGTCCACCTCGCTCTGGTCCGGGGCGAACCGCGCGGCGGAGTTGTTGACCTGCTCCAGGAGCCGGGCGGTGGCCAGGTTGACCACGAACTCACCGGTGGCGAGCACGTTGCGCAGCGTGTCCTTCTTGCCCACCGAGGAGAACTGCACGATGGGCGGACGGGCGCACGCGACCGTGTAGAAGGAGTGCGGCGCCAGGTTCACCACGCCCTCGGCGGAGAGCGTCGACACCCAGGCGATCGGCCGGGGCACGACCACCGCGGTCATCAGCTTGTAGAAGTTCAGTCCCGGGTCCGCGGGCGTGAAGTCGGTGCGCATGCCGATGATCGTAGGTCGGTGGCGCTGGCGGCGGTCACCGGCTGAGGAGGACACGCCTGACGGTGTCCGCCAGGGCTCCGGTCAGCTGCCGACGTAGGCCGCGAGGTGCTCGCCGGTGAGGGTGGAGCGGGCGCCGACGAGGTCGGCCGGCGTGCCCTCGAAGACGATCCGGCCGCCGTCGTGGCCGGCGCCCGGGCCGAGGTCGATGATCCAGTCCGCGTGCGCCATGACCGCCTGGTGGTGCTCGATGACGATCACCGACTTGCCGGAGTCGACGAGCCGGTCGAGCAGGCCGAGCAGCTGCTCGACGTCGGCGAGGTGGAGGCCGGTGGTCGGTTCGTCGAGGACGTAGACGGTGTCCTTCTCGGCCATCTGGGCGGCCAGCTTGAGCCGCTGCCGCTCGCCGCCGGACAGCGTGGTGAGCGGCTGGCCGAGCGTGAGGTAGCCCAGACCGACATCGGCGAGGCGTTCGAGGATCTTGTGCGCGGCGGGCGTACGCGCCGGCCCGGTGCCGAAGAACGCCTCGGCCTCGGTCATCGACATCGCCAGCACCTCGCTGAGGTCGCGGCCGCCGAGGTGGTACTCCAGCACCGACGTGTCGAAGCGCCGCCCCTCGCACTGCTCGCAGGTTGTCGCGACACCGGCCATCATGGCCAGGTCGGTGTAGATG
>DATIBI010000318.1:0-5463 GCA_035457605.1 Nocardioidaceae bacterium | reverse complement strand
AAGCCCAACGGCCAGCGCGGCTCGACCACGCTCTACCTCTCGCCCACCAAAGCGCTCGCCCAGGACCAGCTGAACAGCCTGCTCTCCCTCGGGGTCCCGCACCTGCGCGCGACCACGCACGACGGGGACTCGTCGCGGGAGCAGCGCGACTGGGCCCGTGACCACGCCGAGTACGTCCTGACCAACCCCGACATGCTGCACCGGTCGCTGCTGCCGGCTCACGCCCGCTGGGCGCGGTTCCTGTCGATGCTCGACTACGTCGTCGTCGACGAGTGCCACCACTACCGCGGTGTCTTCGGCGCCCACGTCGCCCAGATCCTGCGCCGGCTGCGCAGGGTGTGCGCCCTGTACGGCGCGTCGCCCACCTTCGTGCTGGCCTCGGCGACCGTGGCCGAGCCGGAGGTCGCCGCGACCCGGCTCACCGGCCTCCCCTTCACCGCGGTCACCGGCGACGGGTCGCCCCGTGGGCGCGTCACCCTGGCCCTGTGGGAACCGCCGTTCACCTCCTACGCCGGGGAGAACGGTGCCCCGGTGCGGCGTTCGGCGACCGCCGAGATCTCCGACCTGCTGGCCGACCTCGTGGTCGAGAACGTCCGCACCCTGGCGTTCGTGCGCTCGCGGCGGAGCGCGGAGACGGTGTCCCTGACCACGAAGCGGCTGCTCGACGAGGTCGCGGAGGGACTCTCGGCCCGGGTCGCGGCCTACCGCGGCGGGTACCTGCCCGAGGACCGGCGCGAGATCGAGCGCGCCCTGCGCAGCGGCGAGCTCCTCGGCCTCGCCGCGACGAACGCGCTCGAGCTGGGCATCGACATCGCCGGGCTCGACGCGGTGCTGCTGGCCGGCTTCCCGGGCACCCGCGCGGCGCTGTGGCAGCAGATCGGGCGAGCGGGCCGCGGCGCGCAGGACGCGCTCGGGGTGTTCGTGGCACGTGACGACCCGCTGGACACGTACCTGGTCACGCACCCCGACGCGCTGATCGGTGCACCGGTCGAGGCCTGCGTGTTCGACCCCGAGAACCCCTACGTCATCGGCCCGCACCTGTGCGCGGCCGCGGAGGAGTCCCCGCTGACCGAGGAGGACCTCGCGCTGTTCGGGTCCACTGCCCGGGCCGGGGTGGACGCGCTGACCGAGGCGGGGATGCTGCGTCGCCGTGCCCGGGGATGGTTCTGGACCGACCGGCGTCGCGCGAGCGACCTCGCCGACATCCGGTCCACGGGCGGGGCACCGGTGCGGCTGGTCGAGGAGGAGACCGGACGGCTGCTCGGCACGGTCGACCAGTCCTCGGCGCACGGCACCGTGCACGCGGGTGCGGTCTACCTGCACCAGGGCGAGAGCTACCTGGTGCAGTCGCTCGACCTCGCCGAGAACGTCGCGGTGGTCGCCCCCGCCGAACCGGACTACTCCACCTCCGCCCGGGAGACGACCGACATCGCGATCGTCGGCGAGCGCGAGCACGCGCTGTGGGGGCGGGCGCGGATCAGCTTCGGCGACGTGCGCGTCACCCACCAGGTGGTGTCGTTCCTGCGGCGCCGGGTCCCCTCGGGCGAGGTGCTCGGCGAGGAGCCGCTCGACCTGCCCGAGCGGGTGCTCGACACCAAGGCGGTGTGGTGGACCCTGCCGGCCGCCGCGCTGGAGGAAGCCCGGCTCGAGGCGCGTGACCTCCCGGGTGCGGCGCACGCGGCCGAGCACGCCTCGATCGGCCTGCTGCCGCTGTTCGCCACCTGCGACCGCTGGGACATCGGCGGCGTGTCCACCGCGTTGCACCCGGACACCGGTCAGCTCACCGTCTTCGTCTACGACGGCCACCCCGGCGGTGCCGGCTTCGCCGAGCGGGGCTTCCACGCCGCGGACGCCTGGCTGACCGCAACCCGGGAGGCCATCGACTCCTGCCGGTGCGAGGACGGCTGCCCGTCCTGCGTGCAGTCGCCCAAGTGCGGCAACGGCAACAACCCTCTCGACAAGGCGACGGCCGTGCTCCTGCTCGACGTCCTGCTGGCCGAGCGGGACGGGCGGTAGACGCGTCTGGCTAACCTGTTCAGACAAGTCGAGTCGGAAGAAAGCAGAAACAGATGCTGGTTCTCGGGATCATCCTCGTGCTCGTCGCGAGCCTCGCGCTGATAGCGGCGCTCACCGGCGGCTCCACGCAAGAGGTCGTCTTCAGTCTCGGCATCATCGAGGTGACCACCACGCCGATGATCGTCTTCCTGATCGGAGCGGCCACCGTGCTCGTCTTCGTGATGGGTCTCGAGCTGATCCGCTCCGGACTGCGCCGGGCCAGCAAGCGGCGCAGGGAGCGCAAGGAGCTCAACCGGCTCTCGCAGCAGCTCGAGGCTCGTGAGACCGAGAAGGCCACCGGCACCGGCGACACGACGACCGCGACGACCACCGACGCCACGATGACAGGTCCCGCGGACACCACGACCACCGACCAGCCGGCGACCACGAAGCAGCAGCCCACGACCGCGGAGGACACGACCGTCGACCGGCCGAGCCACCGCGCGGAGTAGGACCACCGGCTCAGCTCCGCGCCGCCGGCCCGCTCGGGATCGAGGTCCGCGCGGCACCCGCCCCTCACGGGACCGGACCGGCGCGTGCCTCGTCGCTGGCCGTCCAGGTCAGTCCGAGCAGCGTTCGCACCTCCATCTCGACCTCAACGCCGACCTCCTCACCCACCGGGTCGCAAGCCCTCATCGAGGCGCCGTTTGCCGACGCCACGTCACCAGCGGCGGGGCAGGCCGCCTCGCCCCGCTGCAGCGCCGCGGCCCCGGCGAGGGCGGCAAGATCGGCCGCGGCAGCCGAGCGTCGTTGGCCGACGACCACGCCGGCCACGGCCGCGGCGACCATCGCGACAGCCGTGAGCACGGCGACGGCCATCACGGCGTACGGCGTGACGCTGCCCTGCTCCGGGCGGGTCACGTCGGCTCCGCCGAAGTCACCGCCGAACCGTCCACGTCGACCGAAGGCAGGAACCGGAAGATCCCGCCCGGGCCGCGGACCTCGGCACGCACAGCGACCTCGACCAGCCCGTCGCGCTCCTCGACGGTGATGCTGGCTCCAGGCGGAGCGACCCGCTCCCCCAGCTGCACCGCCACCCCCGGGTCCTCGTCCCGCGCCACCGCCCGCGCGGTCTCGCGTGCCGCGTCGACCACCCGCACCTGCGTCACCCCCAACGACACCAGCCAGACCAGGCCGAGGGCGACGGCGACGACCACCGGCAGGACCACCGCGGTCTCCGCGGTCACCGTGCCGCGCTCGCCGGCGGCGCCCCGCCCGGTGCACCCGGAACGGACGGGGGACGCCGAGGAGGCGCGCAGCCCCCTACGCGCCTCCCCGACGGGTCTGTGCGGACCGATGGTCACTTGAGCCCGATCAGCCCGAGGAGCAGGTCGAAGATCTGCTTCAGCAGCTCCTGGCCCCACTCGCTGCCGAGGAGCTTCATCAGGACGGCGGCGAAGCCGCAGCCGGCTGCGGTGACGACCGCGTACTCGGCGGTCGTGGCGCCGTGCTCGCTCCGAGATCCGGAGACGACTCCGGGCCGGGCGGCCTTGCGCAGGTGTGCGACGGGTGACTTGGTCATGGACGAACCTCCATCGAGTGCGCCGGGCAGGCTCTGCGCCGACGCGGCTTGTTCTTCTGACGCACCGACTCTCGTCCGGTCCGGCTGCGGCGACGAGGGCGTCTTCGAGAACCGGGGAAAAGCCGGTGCCGGACCGCGTCTGTGGAGAGAACCTGGCGCGGCTCATCGACCGAGCAGCGTCATCACGGAGCCGGCCACGAGCGGCACCACGCCGGTGAGCACGAACGCCGGCAGCAGGCAGACCCCCAGCGGTGCGGCGGCCTTCACGCCGACCGACCGGGCACGCCCCTCGGTCTCCATCCGGGCCGTGTCGCGCAGGTCGTCGGCGAGCAGCAGCATCGCGGCCGCGACCGACGCCCCGGCCTCGAGGGCACGGACCATGCAGCGCCCCAGCGGCCCGAGCTGCGGGTGCCCTCCCACCTCTGCCCACACCCGCACCGGGTCGACGCCCAGCGACAGCCGCCGCGCCACGGCGTGCAGCTCGTCCCTGGCGGGAGGGTCGACCGCGTCGGCGACCACGCGCACGGCCGAGCTCGGGGACGCCCCGACCGCGAGCGCGGCCGAGAGCAGGTTCACCACCAGTGGCAGGTCCGCGGCCAGCGCCTCCCGACGCCGGCGCGCTGCCGGCGGCTCCATCCCGCCCACGAAGCGCCACAGCCCGAACGCGGCCGCAGGGGCGGCCAGCGCGCCCAGCCAGCCCCCGAGCAGCACCAGGATCAGCCCGCCGCCGAGGACGGCGGCCGGACCACGGAACCTGGCCGGGCCCGCCCGCTCGGGCTCCGCAGTGCGCCCTCGCACGTCCGACCGACGGGCCACCAAGCTCGTTCGGCGGGTCGCCTCGACGCTCGAACGCCCCGGCAGCGGGGGCGCAGCGAGCATCACCGCCACCGCGGTCGCGCCCGCACACACCAGGACACCGAACGAGGTCACCGGCGGCGCACCCCCACGGCGATCCGCTCGAGCCAGCCCAGCCCGAGCAGCGCGAGACCGAGTCCGCAGGCCAGGCACACCAGCCCCGCCGGCGTGCGTAGCAGGAAACCCCACGGGTCGCCGCCGACACCGGCGCCCAGGACCAGGGAGAAGGCCGGCAGCGCCGCCACCATCCGCGCCGTGGCCTGGGCGGACGCGAGCTCGGCGGCGACCAGCCGGTCGGTGGCGCGTTGCTCGCGCACCGAGGTGGCTACCTGCGTCAGTGCCACGGAGAGTCCCGCCCCGGTGCTCCCCGAGACCTGCCAGGCGCTGGCGAGGTCCCGCAGGGCCCCGGCCCCGGGGCGCTCGCCGAGCTCGCGCAGTGCCGCCGGGACGTCCGCTCCCAGCCGTCCCGCGGTGGCCACCGGCGCGAAGTCCGGCCACAGCCCGGCGCAGTGCTCGAGCGCGGCGACCGGCGGCTGGCCGGCACGCAGCTCGCCGGCGAGCGCCTCGCACAGCCCCAGGACCACGTCGGCCCGTGCCCCTGCCCGTTGGCGACGGCGCGCGGCGGCGACGAGCCTCAGACCCCCCAGTCCCGCCCCCACCAGGACCAGGCCGAGCGCCAGCGCGGTCCCCTCGGCGAGCCCGACGAGCGCCCCGACTGCGAGCGAGGCTGCGAGCAGGGCCGCGACGGTGGGGGCCCGGTCCGCCGACCGGAGTCTCCGCCCCTGCCCGAGCCGGCGGGCCGTCCCCGGGAGGGAGAGGTACCCGGCGAGCAGGGCGGCCGTGATCGCGACGACGGTCATGACAGGGCCAGGCGGTTCGCCAGGTCGTCGGCCGCGGCGTGGGTGGCGATGGCCCCGTCCGGCGCGAACGTGACCGCCGGCACCGCCTCCGCCGTCCCGGACCGGGTCCGACGCAGGACCGCGATCTCGGCGACCCGGCGTCGACCACCGGTCCGGCCGAGGTGGATGACG
>DATIBI010000317.1:0-8529 GCA_035457605.1 Nocardioidaceae bacterium | reverse complement strand
GCGGACAACGCAGACGACCGCGCCAAGGACGAGCCCTCGCTGGAGCTCCCCACCCTCGCGTTGCCGGCTCTCGGCCGCCGTCTACGGAGGCGCGGCAGCGCCCCGGACGGCTCCTCCGGGGGTCGCACCCCCGAGTCCGCGGAGGGCGGCCCAGCTCCCACGACCGATCCCACGACGAAGGTCGTGCCCGACGCCGGCACCCGCCCCGAGGCCGCCCCCGGCGCCGCGCCGGCGGGAGCGCCCGAGGCAGCGTCGGAGCCGACCGCGCCTGCTCCTTCGGCCCTGCCCGCGCCACCGCAACCCCGCCGACGACGGGGCGGACGCCGGGCCGGGACGTCGGCCGCCGGAGCGCCCGCCCTGCCCACTCCCCTGGCGGCAGCGGTCACCGGGGCCGTGGTCGGCGCCCTCGGCGCGCTCGCGACCTACCTCGGCATCACCGCCTGCGACGCGATCCGCGGCGCGGGGACCTGCGGCGGCCCCGGGATCCTCGTCCTGGTCGGGATCTTCGCGCTGATGGTGGTGCTCGGTTCGACGCTGCTGCGCACGTTCAGGGTCGGCGACCCGGGCAGCACCAGCTTCCTCGCGGTCGGCCTGATGGCGGTCGCGGCGTTCCTGGTGCTGCTGGACGCGATCTTCTCGGTGTGGATGTTCGCGGTGGTGCCGGCCGTGGGAGCGGTGGCCTTCCTCGCCGCCACCTGGGTGACCGGCAGCAGCTTCGCGGACGAGCGCTAGGAGGCGATCTCCCGGGCCAGCAGCTCGGCGATCTGCGCGGTGTTCAGCGCCGCACCCTTGCGCAGGTTGTCCCCGCAGACGAAGAGCTCGAGGGTGTTCGGGAAGTCGAGTGCCTGCCGGATCCGCCCGACGAACGTGGGGTCGGCGCCGACGACGTCCGCGGGGGTCGGGAACTCCAGCTTCTCGGGCTCGTCGATGACCACCACCGTCGGCGCCTGCACGAGCGCGCTGCGCGCCTCCTCGACGCTCACCTCGTGCGCGAAGGTGGCGTGCACGGCCAGGGAGTGGGTGGTCACCACCGGAACCCGGACGCAGGTCGCGGAGACCTTCAGGTCGGGGATGCCGAGGATCTTGCGGGACTCGTTGCGGACCTTCAGCTCCTCGCTGGTCCAGCCGCCCTCACGCCCGGAGCCCGCCCACGGCACGACGTTGAGCGCCAGCGGGGCAGGGAACGGCGAGGGGCGCTCGCCCAGCCTGTCCGCGACCGCGCGCCGGACGTCGCCGGCGGTGGTGCCCAGCGTGCGGTCCCCGGCGACGGCCGCCAGCTCGTCGTACAGCCGGTCCACGCCGGGCTGACCCGCGCCCGACGCCGCCTGGTAGGAGGCCACCACGAGCTCGCGGAGTCCCCAGCGGGCATGCAGGGCGCCGACGGCGTCCATCATCGTCAGCGTCGTGCAGTTGGGGTTGGCGACGATGCCGCGCGGCCGCTGCGCCAACGCGTGCGGGTTGACCTCGGGCACCACCAGCGGGACGTCGGGGTCCATGCGGAACGCGCCGGAGTTGTCCACCACGACCGCGCCGCGGGCGACGGCGACCGGCGCCCAGGCAGCGGAGACCTCGTCGGGTACGTCGAACATCGCCACGTCCACGCCGTCGAAGGCCCTCTCCGACAGCGCGACCACCGGCACGTCCTCCCCGCGGACGCGGAGCTTCCGGCCGGCAGAGCGCTCCGACGCGATCAGCCGGATCTCGCCCCACACGTCCTCGCGGATGGACAGCAGGCGCAGCATCACCGTGCCCACCGCGCCGGTGGCCCCGACCACGGCCAGGGTCGGGCGTCGTACCGTCACGAGCTCAGGCCGCGCGCCACCAGCTCGGCGATCTGCACGGTGTTCAGCGCCGCACCCTTGCGCAGGTTGTCGTTGCTGATGAACAGCACCAGCCCCCGCTCGTCGTCGACGCCGGGGTCCTGCCGGACCCGACCCACGAAGCTCGGGTCCTTGCCCGCCGCCTCGAGCGGGGTCGGGATCTCGCTCAGCTCGACGCCGGGGGCGTCCGCGAGCAGCTCCGCGGCGCGCTTGGCCGACAGCGGACGGGCGAACTCGGCGTTCACGGACAGCGAGTGGCCGGTGAAGACCGGGACCCGCACGCAGGTGCCGGAGACACGCAGGTCGGGGATGTCGAGGATCTTGCGGCTCTCGTTGCGGAGCTTCTGCTCCTCGTCGGTCTCCCCGGTGCCGTCGTCGACGAGCGAGCCCGCCAACGGCAGCACGTTGAACGCGATCGGCCGGACGTAGGTCGCCGGCGCAGGAAGCTCCACCGCAGCGCCGTCGTGGGCCAGTGCGCCGGCCCCGTCGGCACCGGCGCGGATCTGGCCGTCGAGCTCGGCGACGCCGGCGACACCGCTGCCCGAGACCGCCTGGTAGGTGCTCGCGACCAGCCGGACCAGCCCGGCCTCGTCGTGGAGCGGCTTGAGCACCGGCATCGCCGCCATGGTCGTGCAGTTGGGGTTGGCGATGATGCCCTTGGGCCGGTGGTTCACAGCCTCGGGGTTCACCTCGCTCACCACCAGCGGGACGTCGGGGTCCCGCCGCCAGGCCGAGGAGTTGTCGACCACGACCGCGCCAGCCGCGGCGAACTTCGGGGCGAGCTCCCGGGACGTTGCGCCACCGGCGGAGAAGAGCACGATGTCGAGCCCCGAGGGGTCGGCGGTGGCAGCGTCCTCCACCACGACCTCGCGGTCGCCCCAGGCCAGGGTGGTGCCCGCCGACCGCGCCGAGGCGAAGAACCGCACCTCGGCGACCGGAAACTCGCGCTCGAGCAGGATTCGGCGCATCACCTCGCCGACCTGGCCGGTCGCGCCGACGATGCCGAGCCGGATCCCGCCCGCGTCACCGAGACTCATCGACCCGTCCCCCCGTAGACCACGGCCTCGACCTCGTCGGAGTCGAGCTCGAAGGCGGTGTGGGTGGCCGAGACCGCGTCGTCGACCTGGTCCTCGTCGACGATCACCGAGATCCGGATCTCCGAGGTGGAGATCATCTCGATGTTGACCCCGGAGCTGGCCAGGGCCGCGAAGAACTTGGCGGTGACGCCCGGGTGCGAGCGCATCCCCGCACCGATCAGCGACACCTTGCCGATCCGGTCGTCGTAGAGCAGCGAGTCGTAGCCGACCTCGTCCTTGATCCGGGCCAGCGCGCTCATCGCGGTCTGCCCGTCGGCCCGCGGCAGCGTGAACGAGATGTCGGTGCGGTTGGTGGCGGCCTGCGACACGTTCTGCACGATCATGTCGATGTTGATCTGCGCCTCGGAGAGCGCCTCGAAGATCCGGGCGGCCTCGCCGACCTTGTCGGGCACTCCCACCACCGTGATCTTGGCTTCGCTGCGGTCGTGCGCGACGCCGGCGATGATGGCCTGTTCCATGGTGTCTACCTCTACGTCGTCGTCTGCGATCCAGGTGCCCGTCTTCTGGCTGAACGAGGACCGGACGTGGATGGGCATCTTGTACCGGCGGGCGTACTCCACGCACCGCAGGTGAAGGATCTTGGCGCCGCACGCGGCCATCTCGAGCATCTCCTCGTAGGAGATGCGGTCCCGCTTGCGCGCGGACGGCACGATCCGGGGGTCGGCGGTGAACACGCCGTCGACGTCGCTGTAGATCTCGCACACCTCGGCGTCGAGCGCGGCGGCGAGGGCGACCGCCGTGGTGTCGGACCCGCCGCGACCGAGCGTGGTGATGTCCTTGGTGTCCTGGCTGACGCCTTGGAAGCCGGCCACGATCGCGACCGCACCCAGCTCGAGCGCCTGCTCGATGCGTCCCGGCGTGACGTCGATGATCTTGGCCTTGCCGTGGGCGCCGTCGGTGATCACACCGGCCTGGCTGCCGGTGAAGGACCTGGCCTCCTGGCCGAGGTTGCCGATCGCCATGGCCAGCAGCGCCATCGAGATGCGCTCTCCGGCGGTGAGGAGCATGTCGAGCTCCCGGCCGGCCGGCAGCGGGCTGACCTGCTCGGCGAGGTCGATCAGCTCGTCGGTGGTGTCCCCCATCGCGGACACGACGACCACCACGTCCTTGCCGGCACGTTTGGCGTCGACGATCCGCTGGGCGACTCGCTTGATCCCCTCGGCGTCGGCCACGGAGGAGCCGCCGTACTTCTGCACGACAATGCCCACGGTTCTCCTCGAGATTGGTCGGTTGCGACGAGCGCGATTCTACCGGCGGGGCCGTCCGTCACCGGCCCGCTGCCGCATGCCAAGACGTCGACGGATGCGCCACGGACAGGAAGAATTCCTGTCTCTGCCGACGCCGCGCCAGAGGTCGCTTAAGGATCTACGGCTTCGATCAGCTCGTCGGCGGCGGCCACCTGGTCCTGCTCGCTCTCGAACTCGGCGTCGAGGCGGTCGTGCGCGACGACCGACTGCAGCGCGCGGAGCGCGGCGCTGGCGTCGTTGCCCCACGCGGAGACGTAGGAGAACTGCCACCACCACAGCGCCTCGTTGATCCGCCCGGCCCGGTAGTGCCGCAAGCCGTGCGCGAGGGCGGTGGCGATGCTCGCGAGGTCGTCGGACAGCAGCGACGACATCATCTCCGGCGGGTCGACGTAGGGGTCGAAGACCTCGGTGTAGGCGTCCACGCCCTCGAGCAGCACCGCGAGCCGGAGCCGCAGCGTGTCGAGGTCGGGGTCGGGACCGGCGTCGGGCTCGTACTGCTCGACGGGCTGGAAGTCGCGTTGCACCCCGAGCCGGGCGCCGGCGAGCAACACCTGGCTCACCTCGAGCAGCAGCAACGACACCGCGCGGCCTCCGCTGGTCTCCCCCCGGGCGATGGCCTCCAGCGCGAGCAGGAAGCTCTCGACCTGGTCCGCGATCTGCTGGGCGAAGTCCTCGAGCTCGCTGTGCACCTGCTCGCCGGCAGTCTGCGTGGTCTGGTCAGTCATCGACCGCTCGTCTCCCTTCGAAGGCACGTCCGAGGGTGACCTCGTCGGCGTACTCGAGGTCCCCCCCAACCGGCAGTCCACTAGCAAGTCGCGTGACGCGCAACCCCATCGGCCGGAGCAGCCGCGTGAGATAGGTCGCGGTCGCCTCGCCCTCGAGGTTCGGATCGGTCGCCAGGATGACCTCGGTGACCACGCCGTCGGCGAGGCGGCTCATCAGCTCCCGGATCCGCAGGTCGTCCGGCCCGATCCCCTCGATCGGGGAGATCGCTCCGCCCAGCACGTGGTAGCGGCCGCGGAACTCGCGGGTGCGCTCGATGGCGACCACGTCCTTGGACTCCTCGACCACGCAGATCACCGCGGGGTCGCGGCGCTGGTCGCGGCAGATCCGGCACAGCTCGTCCTCGGCGACGTTGCCGCACACCGAGCAGAACTTGACCTTCTCCTTGACCTCGACGAGCACCTGGGCCAGGCGGCGGACGTCGACCGGGTCGGTCTGGAGGATGTGGAACGCGATCCGCTGCGCGCTCTTGGGACCCACACCGGGGAGCCGGCCTAGCTCGTCGATGAGGTCCTGGACGATGCCTTCGTACATCAGAAGCCGAGCTGACCGCCCGGACCGGCGCCCTCTCCACCGAACCCGCCGGCCAGCGGGCCGAGCTTCTCCGACGCGAGCGCGTCCGCCTGTGCCTTGGCGTCACGGTAGGCGGCCACGATGAGGTCCTCGAGGTCCTCGGTGTCCTCGGGGTCGAACGAGCCCTTGCGGATCGAGACGCCGACCAGGTCCCCGGTGCCGCTGAGCGTCACCGAGACGAGCCCGTCGCCGACCGTGCCGGTGACCGTGGTCTCGGCGAGCTCGGCCTGCGCGTTCATCACCTGCTGCTGCATCTGCTGGGCCTGCTGCATCAAGGCGTTCATGTCGAACCCCTCGCCGAACGGGTTGCCTTCAGTCATCTCGAGTCCTTCGTCGCGGTGGTGGTCAGGGGATGGTCAGGGGTGTTCAGTCGTGCTTGATCTCTTCGATGACCCGCGCGCCGAGCTCGCGCTCGAGCAGCTGCGCGCCGCCCAGGCTGTGGTCGTCGGCGTCCGGGTCGTCGGGGTGGGCGTCGTCATCGGAGACGGTCGGCTCCTTGGGCCCCACCGCGCCGGCCGCCCGCGTGGGCTGGATCGCGCCACGGGCGTTCGCGATGGCGCTGGGGTCGACCGGCCGGTTCGGCTCCCGGGGCGGGGCCTCGGGGGCGGGCGGCGGAGCCGGGGGCGCGGGAGCGGCCGGCTCGGGGTCTACCGCGGGGCGGACCACCCGGGGCTCACCGGCGGGGTCGGCGCCCGGCTGCACCGTGGGGTCGACGATCGCCTCGATCCGCCAGTCCTGGCCGATCACGTCGATCGCCGCCTGGCGCAGGATCTCGTCGCTTCCTCCGCTGGCGAAGGAGTTGCGCGCGCCGGCGTTGACCAGCGCGATCGTCAGGGTCTTGTCGTCCACGGCGGCGACCTGGGCGTTCTGGCTGAGCAGGATCCAGGTATAGCGGCGCTTGAGCTTGACCGCCTCGAGCAGGTCGGGCCAGAGCCGCCGCACGTCGACCAGGCCCAGCCCTCCACCCGGAGCGGACGACGGCGTCGCTGCCGGCTGCTCGGCCGGAACCGGGACGGGCCCGGCATCGGCCGGAGACGTCGCCGGCCGCACGGGCTCGGCGGCGCGTGGCTCGGCGTCGCGTGGGTCGGCGGTCCCGGGTACCTCGGCTCCCGGCTGTGGGGACTCCGCGGGCGGGCCGGCGTACGGGCTGCTGCCCGTCGACGCGGCGGCACCGGCGACGGGTGCGGCGGGTGTGGCGGCCGCTGTCGCCGGCGGAGCCGCGGGTGCGGTCGGTGCGGCAGCGGCGGGCGCCTGCTCTGGGCGGCCCGCGGCCTGGCGGGCAGCGGGGTGGGCGGTCGCATGACCCGTGGCGTGGCCGGTCGACGGCGGTCCGCCCTCGATCGACATCCGCTTCTCGAGCCGGTCCAGCCGCGCCGTCACGCCGTCGAGGGAGTCGTCGGCGCCGGGCAGCAGCACGCGCGCGCAGATCAGCTCGAGCAGCAGGCGGGGGGCGGTGGCCCCGCGCATCTCGGTGAGCCCGGCGGCGACGAGGTCCGCGGCGCGAGTGAGGTCCGCGCGACCGAAGCGGGCCGCCTGCGCGACCAGGCGCTCGGCCTGGTCCTCGGGTACGTCGATGAGGCCGGTCGCCGGCGCGTCCGGGACCGCGGAGATGATCACCAGGTCACGCAGCCGTCGCAGCAGGTCCTCGGTGAACCGGCGCGGGTCCTGTCCGACCTCGATGACCTTGTCGACCACCCCGAAGACCGACCCGCCGTCGTGGGCAGCGAACGCGTCCACGACCTCGTCGAGGAGGGTGTCGGGCGTGAAGCCGAGCAGTGAGGTGGCCAGGTCGTAGGTGACCCCATCGGGTCCGGCGCCGCCCAGCAGCTGGTCGAGGATGGACAGCGTGTCACGGGCGGAGCCGCCTCCGGCTCGCACGACGAGCGGCAGCGCGGTCTGCTCGATGGTGACGCCCTCCCGCTCGCACAGGTCGGCAAGGTAGGCCGACAGCACCCGCGGCGGGATCAGCCGGAAGGGGTAGTGGTGGGTCCGGGACCGGATGGTCCCGATCACCTTCTCGGGCTCGGTCGTGGCGAAGATGAACTTCAGGTGAGGCGGCGGCTCCTCGACCAGCTTCAGCAAGGCGTTGAAGCCCTGCGTGGAGACCATGTGCGCCTCGTCAATGATGTAGACCTTGTAGCGGCTGTTCACCGGAGCGAAGAACGCCCGCTCCCGGAGGTCACGCGCGTCGTCCACACCGCCGTGGCTGGCCGCGTCGATCTCGATCACGTCGATGGACCCCGGCCCGCCGCGGGCCAGGTCCGTGCAGGAGCGGCACTCGCCGCAGGGATCGGAGACCGGCCCCTTCTCGCAGTTCAGCGCCCGCGCCAGGATCCGCGCGCTGGTGGTCTTGCCGCAGCCACGGGGACCGGAGAAGAGATAGGCGTGGTGCACACGGTTGTTGCCCAGGGCGGCCCGCAGCGGCTCCGTGACGTGATCCTGGCCGATGACCTCGGCGAACGTCTCGGGCCGGTAGCGGCGGTAGAGGGCGAGGGGTGCTTCCACGCCCTGAACCCTAACTACCCATGCCGACAGCCGGTAGCAGGGTGCGACAAAAGCCTGGACCGTTCGCTCCGGCGCGGTCCGGGCATGAAAAGGCCCCCCGCGCACCCGAAAGAGCTCACTTACCCTTGCTGCCTTCCGGCCCTGGGGGAGTTGGGCGAGTTATCGCCGCACGGGGGGTTGCCCCAGAGTCTAGGACAGCCCCCGCGCCGTGCCCAACTCGACCGGATTTCTTCCATCGCCGGACGACCGGTAATCTCTCCCGCGGAGGATTCGCCTAGTGGCCTATGGCGCTCGCTTGGAAAGCGGGTTGGGTTAACAGCCCTCAGGGGTTCGAATCCCCTATCCTCCGCCACGCTGACCAGCGAAACGCCGGGACGGGCTCATCGAGTCCGACCCGGCGTTTGGTCTTTGGTCTCAGTTCTAGTCTCAATCAGGCCTCAGCCGAGTCGTCCTCGGACCAGATGAGACCGCCCACACGACGCGCCACATCACGCCGGATCGGGT
>DATIBI010000316.1:0-32616 GCA_035457605.1 Nocardioidaceae bacterium | reverse complement strand
CCAGCGAGGTGACCAGGCCGAGCGAGCGGCGCAGCTCCCCGCCCGCGCGGAAACCCTTGAGGTACCACGAGACGTGCTTGCGGAACTCCTTGCAGCCCCGCTCCTCGCCCATGTAGTGGCACAGCAGCTCGGCATGCCGGCGCATCATCGCCGCCACCTCGCCCAGCGTCGGGAGGGTGGCGACCTCCTCCCCGGCGAAGGCGGCGGCGAGGTCACGGAACAGCCAGGGACGCCCGAGGCAGCCCCGGCCGACGACGACGCCGGCGGCCCCGGTCTGCTCGACCATCCGGATCGCGTCCGCGGCCTCCCAGATGTCCCCGTTGCCGAGGACCGGGATGTCGACGTGCTGGACCAGGTTGCCGATCGCCTCCCAGTCCGCGGTGCCGGAGTACGCCTGGCTGACCGTCCTGCCGTGCAGCGCGATCGCGGCCGCCCCGGACTCCTGGGCGATCCGGCCGGCGTCGAGGTAGGTGAGGTGGTCCTCGTCGATGCCCTTGCGGGTCTTCATCGTCACCGGGACGCCGTACGGCTCGGCCGCGCTCACCGCGGCGGCGAGGATGTCCCCGAGCAGCCGCCGCTTCCACGGCAGCGCGCCGCCGCCGCCCTTGCGGGTGACCTTGGGCACGGGACAACCGAAGTTCAGGTCGATGTGCGCGACGCCGTACTCCGCGCAGAGGATCTCCGCGGCCTTGCCGACGTAGACGGGGTCGGTGCCGTAGAGCTGCACCGAGCGGACGTCCTCGAGCTCGTCGAAGACCAGCATCGACAGCGTCACCGCGTCCCGCTCCACGATGCCGCGGGAGGTGATCATCTCGCAGACGTAGAGCCCGGCCCCCTGCTCGCGGCACAGCCGGCGGTACGCGGCGTTGGTGATGCCCGCCATCGGGGCGAGCACGACCGGCGTGGGCACGTGCAGGGACCCCAGGTCGAGCCCCTGGGGTACGACGGTCGCGCCGGCGGTCATGCGGACCATTGTCGCCGCGGTCCGACGTACCGCCCAAATCCGTGGTTCAACGCCGACGGGTCAGCGCTGCGACTTCCCCTTGTCGCCCTTCTTCGACTTGGCCTTCTTGGTCGGCTCGGGCGCCGGGGTCGCGATGTCCCCGGTCCAGGTGATCGGGTCGAACTCCTGGTTGGGCCGGTAGCTGACCGCCTCCATGGTGCCGCCGTCGGGGGCGAGGAAGACCAAGCACGTCTTCATCTCGTCGCCGGGCTCGAACTTCTTCGGCAGCGGCGCCGACTCGCACTTGCCGAAGGTCGTGGTGAAGGTCGCCGGCGGCAGCAGCGTGTCGGCCGCGTCCACGCCCCACAACGGCACCGGGCTGCCGCCCACGTCGCCCTCGCCGCTGTTCGTGACCGTGACGTCGACGTAGTAGGGCGTCGCGGCCTTGGCGTAGTCGTCGAGGATGAAGCCGGAGAAGTCCTTGGTCGAGCCCTGGACCGCCTTGGTCACGGTGAGGTCGAGGACGGTGCCGGTCTTCTTGCTCGGCTCGTGGATCACCGTCGCCGTGTCACCGAAGGAGAGGTCCGCGCCGACCTCGGTCAGGCTCGCGCTCTCCGGCACCGCCACCGTGGAGGTGGGGGACGGTGAGGCGCTCGGGGTCGGCGACTCCTCGGCGGCCTGCTCCTCGCCGCTGCCGCAGGACGCCAGCACGAGGCCGGCGGCCGCGGACAGCGCGACGGCACGGGTCAGCTTGATGGTTCTGCTCACGGGGTGCACCCGAACATTCTCCCTGCGGGGTCGGACGGCCAAACTCGGCTCAGCAGCCGACCAGCCGCTCGCCGAAGTACGCCTTGATCTGGTCCAGACCGATGCGCTCCTGCTTCATGGTGTCCCGCTCGCGGACGGTGACGGCGTTGTCCTCGAGCGTGTCGAAGTCGACCGTGACGCAGTAGGGCGTGCCGATCTCGTCCTGACGGCGGTACCTGCGGCCGATGGCGCCGGCGTCGTCGAAGTCGACGTTCCACGCGGTGCGCAGGTCCGCGGCCAGGGCCTTCGCCTTGGGCGAGAGGTCGGCGTTGCGCGACAGCGGCAGCACCGCGACCTTGACCGGCGCGAGCCGGTGGTCGAGCTTGAGCAGCGTGCGCTTGTCGACCCCGCCCTTGGCGTTGGGCGCCTCGTCCTCGGCGTAGGCGTCGATCAGGAACGCCATCATCGAACGGTTCACACCCGCTGCCGGCTCGATGACGTAGGGCGTCCACCGCTCACCGGTCGCCTGGTCGAAGTAGGACAGGTCCTGGCCGGAGTGCTCGGCGTGCGTGGACAGGTCGAAGTCGGTGCGGTTCGCGACCCCCTCGAGCTCGCCCCACTCCGAGCCCTGGAAGTTGAACCGGTACTCGATGTCGACGGTGCGCTTGGAGTAGTGCGACAGCTTCTCGGTCGGGTGCTCGTAGTGCCGCAGGTTCTCGCGGTTGATGCCGAGGTCGACGTACCAGTCGGTGCGCAGGTCGATCCAGGCCTGGTGCCAGCCCTCGTCCTCACCGGGCTTGACGAAGAACTCCATCTCCATCTGCTCGAACTCGCGGGTGCGGAAGATGAAGTTGCCGGGGGTGATCTCGTTGCGGAAGCTCTTGCCGATCTGGCCGATGCCGAACGGCGGCTTGCGACGCGCGGAGTTCATCACGTTGAGGAAGTTCACGAAGATGCCCTGCGCGGTCTCCGGACGCAGGAAGTGCAGGCCCTCCTCGGACTCGACCGGGCCGAGGAACGTCTTGAGCAGGCCGTTGAACATCCGCGGCTCGGTCCAGGCGTTCTTGGTGCCGCAGTTGGGGCAGGCGATCAGCGCCATGTCGACGTCGTCGGGGTTGATGTCCTCGCCCTTGCCGCTGCGCTTCTCCGCGTAGGCCTCCTGCAGGTGGTCCTGCCGGAACCGCTTGTGGCACGACTGGCACTCGACCAGCGGGTCGACGAACGCCTGGAGGTGGCCCGACGCCTCCCACACCTTGGTGGGCAGGATGACCGAGGAGTCGAGGCCGACGACGTCGTCGCGGGACTGCACCATCGAGCGCCACCACTGGCGCTTGATGTTCTCCTTCAGCTCGACACCGAGCGGGCCGTAGTCCCAGGCCGACCGGGTGCCGCCGTAGATCTCGCCGCACGGGTAGACGAATCCCCGGCGCTTGCACAGGGAGACGATGTTGTCGACGACTGCACTCGTGTTCTGCTTGCTCATCAGGGGTTCCGGCTCCATCCGTCGCGGGCGCTGCCTGGCTGACAGCGAAGCATCAGGGTAACGGTCCGGCTCCGCCGAGATCTCGCGGACTGACGTGATTCAGCTCCATCCGGCCATCTGGGTCGACCACCTCGTAGGCCGACGGCTCGTCCACAGCGCGGGACAGCAGGGGTACGGCGCCAAGCTTGACGTCGTACGACGACAGCGCCCGCCGGTAGCTGCCCACGTCGGCCCACCGGGTCTGGAGCACCCACAGGGACGGCTCGTCGACGTTCCGCCCGACCACCCCGTCGAGGTAACCGGGCCGCGCGGCCAGCAGCGCGTGCGCGGTCTCGAGGTCGCCCCGGAACGCCTCGGCCTCGTCCTCCCCGACCCGGAACCTGTTCACCACCAGCACGGCGGTGACTCTACGCCCTTCCCGGTCCGAGGACGCCCGAGATTTGACAACGATTCTCAGAACAAATGAGAATCGTTGTCATGAAGTCCTCGTCGTCCACGCGCCTCCGCGCCGCCGCTGCCGTCGCGCTCCTCACGCCTCTCCTTGCCGCGTGCGGAGACCCGTTCGGGGGTGGCGCCGAGGCGGGTACTGGTCCCCGCGTCGTCGCGTCGTTCTACCCCCTGCAGTACGTCGCGGAGCGCGTGGCCGGCGAGCACGCCCAGGTGACCAGCCTCACCTCCCCCGGCGTCGAGCCGCACGACCTGGAGCTCAGCGTCGAGCAGACGGCCACCCTCGCCGATGCCGACCTGGTCCTCTACGAGAAGGGGATGCAGCCGGCGGTGGACGAGGCGGTGCAGCAGAACGGCCCGGACGAGGCGATCGAGACCACCGAGGTGAGCCCGCTGGAGGAGACCGGCGACCACGCCGGGGAGGAGTCGCCCGACGAGCACGCCGACGAGACCGCGGAGGAGCACGCCGAGCACGCGCACGAGGACGGCGACCCGCACTTCTGGCTCGACCCGCTCAAGCTGGCCGAGGTCGGCGACACGCTGGGCGAGCGGATGGCCGAGGTCGACCCCGACCACGCCGAGGCCTACCGGGCGAACGCCGCCGACCTGCGGGACGACCTCGCCGCGCTCGACGAGGAGTACACCTCCATCCTGGACGACTGCGCCCGCGACACCGTCGTGGTCAGCCACGACGCGTTCGGCTACCTGGAGCGCTACGGCCTGCACTTCGAGGCGATCGCCGGGCTCTCCCCCGACGCCGAGCCCTCGCCGGCCCACCTCGCCGAGCTGCAGGACCTGATCGAGCGGGAGGGCATCACCACCGTCTTCTCCGAGACGCTCGCCAGCCCGGCGATGGCGCGCACCATCGCCTCCGACCTCGGCCTGGACACCGGCGTGCTCGACCCGGTCGAGGGCCTCGGGGACGAGACGGCGCAGGAGGACTACCTTTCCCTCATGCGCCAGAACCTCGCCGCACTCCAGGAAGCCAACCAGTGTCGGTAGACACCGTCGTCCGGATCACCGACGGAGCGGTCTCGCTCGGCGGCCGGCCGGTCCTGCGTGGCATCGACCTCACCGTGCACGGCGGTGAGGTCGTGGCCGTGCTCGGGGCCAACGGCTCCGGCAAGTCCACCCTGGTCCGCAGCATGCTCGGGCTGGTCCCCACCAGCTTCGGGGAGGTGGCGCTGTTCGACACGCCACTGGACCGGTTCCGCGACTGGCGACGGGTCGGTTTCGTGCCGCAGCGGGTCAGCGCGGCGTCCGGCGTACCCGCCACCGTCTGGGAGGTGGTGGCCTCCGGCCGGCTCTCCCGGCGCCGGCCACTCGTCCCGCTCTCCCGGACCGACCGGGCCGTGATCAACCGCGCGATCGAGGCTGTCGGGCTGGCCGACCGGGCCCGCGACAGCGTGTCCACGCTCTCCGGCGGCCAGCAGCAGCGGGTGCTGATCGCCCGCGCGCTCGCCGGCGAGCCGGACCTGTTCGTCCTCGACGAGCCCACCGCCGGCGTCGACCTGCCGAGCCAGGAGGCCTTCGCGGGGGCCCTCGAGACGCTCGTCCGCGGGGGCGCCACCATCGTGCTGGTCGCCCACGAGCTCGGTCCGATGGCCCCGCTGATCGACCGGACCGTGGTGATGCGGGACGGGCGGGTGGTGTACGACGGCCCTCCGATCGCGTCCGCGCACGAGGTCGAGCACCACCACGGTCACCACCACCCCGAGCTGCAGCCGCAGCCCGCCGACCACACCCCCGTGGTCACCTCGCCGCTGGACCAGCCCGGGAACGAGGGCCCGAACCGATGATCCTGCTGGAGTACCCGTTCATGGTGCGTGCCCTCCTCGGCGCGCTGTTCACCGGCCTCGCCGCCCCGGCCGTTGGCACCTACCTGGTGCAGCGTCGGCTGGCCCTGATGGGTGACGGGATCGGCCACGTCGCGGTCACCGGCGTTGCGCTCGGCCTGCTCACCGGCACCTCCCCCACGATCACCGCGGTGCTCGTGGCCGTGGTCGGCGCCGTGGTGATCGAGGTGATCCGCGAGCGTGGACGGACCAGCGGTGACGTGGCGCTGGCGCTGATGTTCTACGGCGGCATCGCCGGCGGCGTGCTGCTGATCGGTCTCGCGGGCCGGGGCGCAGCCACCTTGCAGTCCTACCTGTTCGGGTCGATCACCACGATCGACACCACCGACGTGTGGGTCACGGCGGTGCTGGCCGCGGCGGTGCTCTTCGTCGCGATCGGCCTGGCGCCGCAGCTGTTCGCGGTGGCGCAGGACCAGGAGTTCGCCCGGGTCGCGGGGCTGAACGTGAGGTTCTACAACATCGTGGTCGCGGTGATGGCCGCGGTCACGGTGACCGTGGCGATGCGCACCGTGGGTCTGCTCCTGGTGAGCGCGCTGATGGTGGTGCCGGTCGCCACCGCCCAGCAGCTGACCCGCGGCTTCCGGCTGACCCTGCTCCTCGCCATGGCCCTGGGCACCGCGGCCTCGCTCGGCGGTGTGGTCACCTCCGCCTACGTCAGGGCCGCGCCCGGGGCGACGATCGTGCTGCTGGCGCTGGCCGGGTTCGTCGTCGCGTGGCCGGTCGGGGCGTGGCTGCGCCGACGGCAGCGGCTCCGGGCGCCGTTCGCGGAGCCGGTCGGCGACGGCCTCGGGCTCGACGCCGGGCACACCGTCGTACCGGAGCAGCACCAGCACCAGCACGGCGCGGACTGCGGGCACCCGGCCATCCCGCACGGCGACCACGTCGACTACGTTCACGACGGGCACAGGCACGCACCCCACGGGAGTCACTATGACGAGCACTGACGAGCCGGCGTTGCCGACCGGGACCCGGCCGACCCGACAGCGCCGCGCTGTGGCGGCCGCCCTGCAGTCCTTCGACGACTTCCGCAGCGCCCAGGACATCCACGACCTGCTCAAGCGCAACGGCGAGAACGTCGGGCTGTCCACGGTGTACCGGACCCTGCAGGCACTCGCCGACGGCGGCGACGTGGACATGCTGCGCACCGAGGAGGGCGAGGCGATCTACCGCCGGTGCAGCACCACCCACCATCACCACCTGGTGTGCCGCTCCTGCGGCCGGACCGTCGAGGTCGAGGGTCCGACCGTCGAGCGGTGGACCGACTCCATCGCGGCCGAGCACGGCTTCACCCAGGTCAGCCACACCTTGGAGATCTTCGGCACCTGCCCCTCCTGCGCCTAGCACCGCCCTGCTCGGGAAGAAGATCAGCGCGGCGCGCGTCAACCTTTCGGGCCCTTGGGCGTATATCGGGTGTGAGGACGGGGAGGACGGGGGTGACGGGGATGGAGCAGGACGGGTTCGCCGACCTGTTCTTCGGCCACGCCGCACGGATGGTCCGCCTCGCCGCACTGCTCGGCGCGGACGACCCCGAGGACGTGGTCCAGGAGGCCTTCTGCAAGGTGTACGGCGGACGGCACCGCCTGCGTGGGGACGGGGACCGCGTCGTCGCCTACCTGAACCGGACCGTGCTGAACGAGGTCCGCAGCCGTCACCGGCGCGTCACGACCGCGCGGAGCAAGGCGCACCTGCTCGTGCCCGACCTCGTGTCGTCCGGTCCCGATGCCGTCGACAGCCACGCCGTCGTCACCGCGCTGGGGCGGCTGCCCGAACGCAAGCGGGAGGCGCTCGTGCTCCGCTACTGGCTGGACCTCCCGAACGCCGAGATCGCCGAGGTCATGGGCGTGCGTGTCGGAACCGTCAAGGCGCTGCTCTCGCGAGGGCTCGATGCTCTCGCGGCGGACCTGGAGGTGGAGCGATGAGGATCGAGGAACGACTGTCCCGGGCACTCCACGAGGAGGCCGACGGCCGCGAGGTCGATCTGCAGCGACTCTTCGCCGCGACGCGGGACCGGGTCGACGCGACGCCCGCCCCTCCACGGCGCCCGTGGGCCGTGGCGCTCGCCGCCGCTGCCACGGCTGCGGTGGTGGCGGCCGGGGCGCTCCTCCTGCCCGGCGCCGACCTGTCGCTGCTCCCGGCGGGCCCCGACCCGTCCGGCGGACCCGTCGAGGGTGGCGTCGACGACGCGTTCACCTGCCCCGAGCAGGTCACCCACGACTGGACCCGTCCCGAGACGATCACCGACGACTACTTCGTGGCCAGCCTGGACGGCGGCCCTCGCGCGCAGGCCCGCAACCATGACGCGGCGCGGTACGAGTACGAGGAGCGCGGAGACCGGGCGTACCTGCGCTTCGGCAACGCCGACGGCACGCTGGCCACCGTGAGCGAGTTCCGCCGCAACGGCGACGAGTGGGTCCGGTTCCGCACCGACGTGTGCACCGGCCGGGACGGGTCGGTCGCGGTGCCCACCCCGGACGAGGACCGGCTCGGCCGGCACGACGGCGAGCCCTACCCGCCCAGCACGCTCGGGGGCGACAGGTCGAACGCCGCGGTGCTGGTCGACGACCGCAGCTACTACGACGGCGTCGGACTGGTCCGGCACCGGTCGATCTACGCCGAGCCGTGCGGGCTTCAGGTGTGCGTGTGGGCGATCCAGGACCCGACCTCGCTGGTGGCGACCCAGACCCGAGCCGGTGACGCCGGCCGGCCCCGTGACATGAGCGGGTTGTTCTGGCCGCCCGACGAGACGGTTGGCCGCCCCCAGGATGACGGCTTGTGGGTCCTCTACGACACGGAGGGCATGATCAGCGACCTCTCCCTCGACCTGCGCGACGGGCGGATCATCTGGGCGGACAAGCTCGGGAAGGAGTCATGGCCCGGCACGGTGTACGTCCTGCTCGCGCCGTTCGACCAGGTCGAAGCGCTGACCGTGCACCGGGCAGCGGGCTCCGAGCCGGGCGCCGGGGGGGCACGCAACTTCGTCCCGGAAAACCTGCCCGGCTACGACCCGCGCGGCTAGTCAGGCGTTGGGGATCGCGCCGCCGTACCGACGGTCCCGCCGGGCATAGGTGTCGATCGCCTGCCACAGGTTCCGCCGGTCCACGTCGGGCCACAGCACGTCGGAGAACACGAACTCGGAGTAGGCCGCCTGCCACAGCATGAAGTTCGACAGCCGCTCCTCCCCCGAGGTCCGCCACACCAGGTCCGCCTCCGACAGCTCGGGCACGTAGAGGTGCCGGGCGAAGGTCTTCTCGTCGACCTTCTCCGGGTCCAGCCGGCCGGCCGCCACCTCCCGGGCGATGGCACGGGCGGCGTCGGCGAGCTCGGCGCGCCCGCCGTAGTTCACGCACATCGTCAGCGTGAGCACGTCGTTGTCGCGGGTGAGCTCCTCGGCCGCCCGCAGCTCGTTGACCACCGACCGCCACAGCCGCGGCTCGCGCCCGGCCCAGCGGACCCGGACCCCGAGCTCGTGCATCTCGTCGCGACGGCGACGGATCACGTCGCGGTTGAAGCCCATCAGGAACCGGACCTCGTCCGGGGAACGCTTCCAGTTCTCGGTGGAGAAGGCGTAGGCGGAGATCGCCTTCACGCCGATCTCGATCGCGCCCTCCACGACGTCGAACAGCGTGTGCTCGCCCTGCTCGTGGCCGGCGGTGCGCGGCAGGCCGCGCTCCTTGGCCCAGCGCCCGTTGCCGTCCATCACGATCGCCACGTGCCGCGGGACGAGCGCCTCCGGGATCGCCGGCGGCCGGGCACCCGACGGGTGCGGGTCGGGGGCGCGGACCGCCGTCCGGGGGATGCTCGTCCTGCCTCGCGCCACGTCCGTTCCTTCCGCCGCCTCACATATGATGCGCGACAAACCTAAGCGTTCCCCGCGGCCCGTGGACGCGGAGACCCCCGAAGCAGGAGTCATGGACGACGCGAACAAGCAGATCGAGCAGCAGATGACCACGCTGCTGCGCCGGGTGCAGCGGATCCACATCACCACCTCCTCGGGCGAGATGGACCTCGACCGCTCCGCCTACGGGATCATGTGCCGCCTCGCCGACGAGGGGCCGCAGCGGCTCGGCTCGTTCGCCGCCGCGTTCGGGCTCGACCCCTCCACGATCACCCGACAGGTGCAGGCGCTGGAGAAGGCGGGACTGGCCGCCCGGTCGACCGACACCGCGGACCGCCGGGCCTCGATCCTCGACCTGACCGAGGAGGGCCGCCAGGTCCTCGTCCGCACGCGGGAGCACCGTCGCCAACGCCTGGAGGAGCTCCTCCACAGCTGGCCGGAGCAGGACCGGCGTGAGTTCGGCCGGCTGCTGGCCCGGTTCAACGCCTCCATCGACGCGCTGGTCGAGCGCTCCTGACGGAGCGGTCAGCGCTCGACGTGCGCCAGTGACCTGAGGCCGCGCTCCAGGTGCCAGGCCAGGTAGGCGGCGACCAGACCGTTGGCCTCCTTGCGGTGCCGCGGCTCGCTGGCCTCCACCACGTCCCACTCGCCGGCGAGCAGCGCCCCGAGCAGGGTGACCGTCTCGACCGCCGGGCTCGCCGACCCGGGCAGGCGACAGGTGCTGCACAGCATGCCGCCGGCCGCGGGGTTGAAGGAGCGGTGCGGCCCCTCCAGTCCGCACCGCGCGCAGCCGTCGAACGACGGCGCGTAGCCGGCGACGGAGAGCGAGCGGAGCAGGAAGGAGTCGAGCACCTGGCTCGGCGAGCGCTCCCCCGCTGCCAGGGTGCGCAGTGCGCCCACGAGCAGCAGGAACTGCTGGAGCGCCGGCTCCTTGTCCTCGACCACGAGCCGCTCGGCGGTCTCGAGCATCACCGTTCCGGCGGTGTAGCGCTCGTAGTCCGAGCCCAGCCGGGCGCCGTAGGGCGCGAGCGTCTCGGCCTGGGTGATCACGTCGAGGGTGCGGCCCTCGGCGATCTGCAGGTCGACGTACGAGAACGGCTCGAGCCGGGAGCCGAAGCGCGAGGAGGTACGGCGGACGCCGCGGGCGACCGCACGGACCCGGCCGGTGCCGCGGGTCAGCATCGTGATGATCCGGTCCGCCTCACCCAGCTTCTGGGTGCGCAGCACCACGGCTTCGTCACGGTAGAGACCCACGCCCCCCATTATCCCCCGCGACCGGTTGCTCAGGTCGCACGGACCGCCGGGCGGGCGCGGCGGCGGTTGCCCTTGGCACGCCAGCACTCGGCGACGAACGCGATCGCCTCGTGGTCGAGCCGCTCGGGCCGCAGCCGCCACTCGAGGATCCCGCGGGCGCGGACGAAGCGGGCGTGCGGCAGCTCCTCGGCGAGCATGGCCGCGTCGGCCCACGGGTGGACCGGGTCCCGCGGGTGTCCCACCACCAGAGCGGGCGCCTGGATCCGGCGGCGGAGCCGGGTGGGCGGCGCGAGCCTGCCGAAGAACAGGCCGTGGATGGTCGCCGCCATCGGCGCGGGGCGCTGGTTGAGAGTGTCCAGCACCACCCCCGGCCAGAACGGCACCAGGCCGCGCGGGACCCAGGCGGTGAGCGTCCGCACCGCCACCACGGAGACGGGCAGGAAGCGGGCGGCGAACATCAGCGGGGCGAACGCGATGATGGCGGCCTCCACCGCGTTGTCGAGGAGCGGCATCTCCAGCAGCAGGCCGCGCACCCGGCGGGGTGCGAGGTCGGCCACCTCGAGCGCGATGTTCGCCCCCAGTGAGGTGCCGCCCACGACCGCCTGCTCGGCACCGAGGTGGTCCAGCAGGGCGACGACCTGCTCGGCGAACGCGGCCATGGAGTACTGCATCGGGTCGCTCGGCCGGTCCGACCGGCCCTGCCCGAGCAGGTCGACGGTGACGACGTGGAAGCCCTCGGCGGCGACGGCGCGGGCCAGCGGCTGGTGCATCCGCCGCGGCTGGAGCTGGCCGGGGACGAGGACAACCCAGCGGTCGCCGGAACCGTACTCGGTGAACTCGAGCCGGGCGTCCTCGTGGAAGAACTGGCCGATCCGCTCCGAGACCAACGTCGACATGGGCCGAGGGTAGTCCAGGAAGTTACGTGCGGGTAACCTCCTGGCTGCCCCTTGCCAAAGGTAATACCTTTGGGCGACAGTGTGACGGGTCGCCATGACGACCGTCACACCCTCACAACGGAGAAGCACTCGTGGACACTGCAATCGAGCCCGCCTACAGCACCGGCGTGCTGCTGCTCATCGCCGCAGGCGCCGTCGCCCTGCTGCTCTTCTTGATCATGAAGGTGCGCCTGCACGCCTTCGTCTCTCTCGTCCTGGTCAGCGCGGTCACCGCCGTCGCGGCCGGGATCCCCCTGGCCGACGTACCGGCCGCGCTCCTCGAGGGCTTCGGCGGGACATTGGCGTCCGTCGCGCTGCTCGTCGGCTTCGGCGTGATGCTCGGCCGCCTGCTCGAGGTCACCGGCGGGGCCCAGGTCCTGGCCGACACCCTGATCGGACGGTTCGGCGAGAAGCGGGCGCCGCTCGCGCTCGGTGTCGCCGCCCTGCTCTTCGGCTTCCCGATCTTCTTCGACGCCGGGCTCGTGGTGTTCCTGCCGATCATCCTCACCGTCGCGCGCCGGTTCGGCGGCTCGGTGCTCTACTACGCGCTGCCCGCGGCCGGAGCGTTCGCGGCCATGCACGCGCTGGTCCCGCCGCACCCCGGCCCGGTCGCCGCCGGCGAGGCCCTCAACGCCGACATCGGCGTCATCCTGCTGGTCGGCGTGCCGGTCGCCATCGCGTCCTGGTACCTCGGCGTGTACCTGGTCTCGAAGGTCCTCGGCGCCCGGTTCGACGTACCCGTCCCCACCCTGCTGTTCGGCGAGATGAACGGCGGCACCCGTCCGGACGACGCGCCCGAGGGCGGCGGGTCCGGCTCGGTCGACACCCGGGTCCGGACCGCGCCCGGCTTCGGCACGGTCGTCGGCCTGCTCGCGATCCCGCTGGTGCTGATCTCGTGCAACACCGTGCTCACCACCCTGGTCACTGCCGGCACGCTCGAGGAGGGCACGGCGTGGGTGGAGTTCCTGCAGCTGGTGGGCAACACCCCGATCGCCCTGCTGATCACCCTGCTCGCGGCCATCGCCGTCCTCGGCCGGCGGCTGGGCTCGCTGTCGGAGACGTCGGCTGTGCTCGACGCCGCGCTCGGGCCGATCTGCTCGATCATCCTGATCACCGGCGCCGGCGGCATGTTCGGCGGCGTGCTGCGGGCCAGCGGCATCGGGGAGGCGCTGACCTCCTCGCTCTCCGACCTCGGCCTGCCGCTGATCCTCCAGGCGTTCCTGATCGCCACCGCGCTGCGCGTCGCGCAGGGCTCGGCGACCGTGGCGCTGACCACGACCGCGGGGCTGATCGCCACGCAGGCCGGCCAGGCGGGTCTGACCGACCTCAAGCTGGCCCTGCTGGTGATGGCGATCGCGGCCGGCGCCACGGTCCTGTCGCACGTCAACGACTCCGGCTTCTGGCTGGTCAGCCGGTTCTTCGGGATGGACGAGAGGACCACGCTCAAGACCTGGACGGTCATGGAGACCACGCTCGGCGGCACCGCCTTCGTGATCGCCTCCGTCCTGTGGGTCGTCACGTGACCCGAGGCCGGGTCGGCTCAGCCCCCGACGGCGGGCTTCGCCGGCCCGGCCCGGCCGGTCGTTCCCGGTCCGGCTCCGCCGCCGGCCACGTCCGCGATCTCGGTGACCACCTCCAGGCAGATCGTGGTCATCGCGGCCCGTGCGACGTCGGCCTCCCCTGCGGCGACCGCCTGGGCGACCATCAGGTGCAGCCGGCGGGCCTCGGGCTTGGGCTGCGGGGGCATCAGGTCGTGGTCGGTGCGCCCGCGCAGCACCTCTTCCACCACGTCGCCGAGGGCGGCGAACATGTCGTTGCCCGACGCCTCGAGCAGCAGCCGGTGGAAGGCGATGTCGTGGTCGAGGAAGGTGCGCAGGTCGCCCGCGGACCCGGTCGTCTCGAGCAGCTCGGCCAGCCGCACCACCTCGCGCCGCTGCGCCTCGTCGGCGTGGGTCGCGGCGAGAGCCGCCGACATCGGCTCGACCGCCGCGCGCAGCTGGGACAGCTGGTGCAGGTGCTCGGCGCGGGCGGCCCCGGCCAGGCGCCAGCGGATCACGGCCGGGTCGAACGCGTCCCACTCGCGTCGGGGCAGCACCCGGATCCCGGTCCGGCGCCGGCTCTCCACCAGCCGCATCGACACCAGCACCTGGATCACCTCGCGGGCCACGGTCCGCGAGACGCCGTACTCCTCGCAGACGCCCTCCAGGGTGAGCGTCGATCCCTCGGGCAGCGCGCCCTCGACGATCCGCGAGCCGAGCTCGGCGATCACACCGCTGTACAGGGTCGACATGGCACGCAGCCTAGCGACCGACCCGTTCCGCACCGAGGAGCACGAGGATGAACGGACAGGCCCCCCTGCACGTGGTGGCGATGGGAGTGTCGGGCACCGGGAAGTCCACGGTCGCCGCGCGGCTCGCCGAGCGCCTCGGGCTGGACTACATCGAGGGCGACAGCCACCACCCCCAGGCGAACATCGACAAGATGTCCTCCGGCGTCCCGCTCACCGACGAGGACCGCCGGCCGTGGCTGGAGACCCTGGCCCGCCTCGTCAGGGAGCGGCACGAGCAGGGCCGCTCGACGGTGCTCACCTGCTCCGCGTTGCGTCGCCGCTACCGCGACATCCTGCGCTCGGGCGCTCCGGACGGCGACCTGTTCTTCGTCCACCTCGACGCTCCCTTCGAGGTCCTCGAGGAGCGGATGAAGGCGCGCGAGCACTTCATGCCGCCGTCGCTGCTGCGTTCCCAGATCGAGACGCTGGAACCGCTCGAGGCCGACGAGCGCGGGGTCCGCGTGGACGTCTCCCTGCCGGTGGACACGGTCGTGAACGAGGCGGTCGAGGCCATCGGTCACACCCGTCAGAACGCGCAATTCTGACGAACCCTCCCAGGAACACTGCCCGGGACGGTCGGGAATGTCCCACTATGGAGGCATGACGTCGAGTCGTGGCAGGGCTCTCGGGAGGGGTGTACGCAGGTGAGCCACCGTGCCCTTGCCCAGACCCGCGCCGCCCCCGCGCCGAGTCCGGGCGACGCGACGGCCGGTACGCCGACTGCTGCCTCCCCTCCGGACGCGAGCGGTCTCCGGGCTCCCGCGTTCCCCGGGTGGCTGTTCGGGAGCGCGACCGTCGCCGCGGTGTTCGTCCTCAGCCTCGCAGCCGTCGCGCTCGCGCCCGAGGGCTCGACGATCGCGGTCTGGTGGCCGGCCGCGGGCGTCGCGGTGGCCGCGCTGCTCCGGGCCCCCCGACGCTGGTGGGCGGTGATCGTGCCTGGGGTCGTGCTCGCCAGCGCGCTCGCGAACTACACCGCGGGCCGGCCACCCGCCGCGGCGGTCGGCTTTGGCCTGTCCAACGCCGCCGAGGCCTGGCTCGTGGCCTGGTGGGTGTGCCGGGGCGTGACCGGGAGGCCGGTGCTGCGCAGCCTCGAGGACCTGTGGCGGCTGTTCAGCGGTGTCGTCCTCGGGTGCTCGGTCATCGCCGTCGGCGGCGGGCTCACCGTGCACCTCTTCCTCGACGGCGACTTCTGGCAGACCGCGCGCTCACTGATGGCCACGCACGGGGCCGCCATCGTGGTGATGGCGCCGCTCGGCATGGCCACGAACGGCGCGGCGTTCGCGCGACGGCGGGGCGAGGCGGTCGGCCAGTGGCTGATCACGATGGGCGTCGTGGTCCTGCTGTTCAGCCCGGGCCAGGTACTACCGGTCACGTTCGCCCCCATGCCGTTCCTGGTCTGGGGTGCGCTCCGGCTCGGCCCGCGCAATGTCTGCTGGCAGCTCCTGTCCGTCGGCGTGATCGGCTCGGTGATGACCGTGCACGGCAACGGCCCGTTCGCCGCGGTGCCCGAGAGCCAGGTGCCGGACCCGGAGACCACCGGCGCCCTGGTCCAGCTGTTCCTGCTCGCCGCGGCGATCATCACGATGCCGCTGGCCCTGGCGGTGGACCAGCGACGCACGGCGCTGGACCGGGTGTCGGCCAGCGAGGAGCTGTTCCGCAGGAGCTTCAGCGAGTCCCTCGTCGGCATGCTCGTGCTCCGGCTCACGGGCTCGGACCTCCGGATCGAGCAGCTGAACGGCACCGCAGCGGAGATCCTCGGCGGTGACGCCGAGGAGCTGGTCGGCCGCTCGTGGACTGCCCTGCTCGACACCTCCTCCTCCGTCGACGAGGTGGCGCGCTCGATGCTCGCAGGCGCCTCGTCGGGCTGGCGCGAGGAGCTGTGGCTGAGCACGCCCGACCGTCGCCGCGTGCAGGTCAGCCTGTCCCCGCTCTCGCCCGGCACCGACGTCTCGCCCGAGGCCGAGGGTGCCCTGTTCACGGCGCAGATGAGTGACGTGACCGCGACGTACGACGCGAACTCCCGGCTGCGCACCGAGATGGACTTCACCTCGGCGGTCCTCGACACCACCGACTGCCTGATCATCGTCGTCGGCCTCGACGGCACGGTGGTGGGGATGAACCCGGCCGCCGAGCGGGCTGCCCGACGCAGCGACTCCGAGGTGATCGGCAAGCCGCTGTGGGACGTGCTCGTCGCGCCGGAGGAACGCACGGCCACCCGGCAGCGCTTCGCCGACCGCCGCGCGCTCGTCCAGCCGCACGAGGGCACGCTGATGACCAGCGCCGGCAGCCGCCGGCGGGTGATCTGGACCAGCGCCTACCTCACCGACGAGACCGGCACCAGGACCCACGTGGTGATGACCGGCATCGACGTCACCCGCGAGCGGACCGCGCAACGGCTGCTCAGCGACGTGGTCGAGTCCGCCACCGCGACGCCGATGATCGGCACCGACCTCGACGGCACGGTCACCGTGTTCAACAGGGGCGCGGAGGAGATGCTGCAGTACACCGCCGAGGAGCTGCTCGGAGCGGCGCTGCCCGACGAGCTGCTGCTGCCGGAGGAGGCCCGCGCACGCGCCGCCGAGCTAGGCGTGGAGCCAGGGGTGGGCGTGCTCTCCGCCGCGGTGGCGCGCACCGGCGAGCCGGAGACCCGGGACTGGACCTTCGTCCGGCAGGACGGCACCCGGGTCCTGGTGAACCTCACCGTCAGCGCCGTGCAGGACACCTTCGGCCAACGGGTCGGCTACTTCGGCGTGGGTCGCGACGTCACCGAGCAGCGTCGCTCCCAGCGCGTGCTCGTCGCCACCCTGGCCAAGGAGCGCGAGGCCGTGGACCGGCTGCGCCAGCTCGACCAGGCCAAGAACGAGTTCGTCTCCACCGTCAGCCACGAGCTGCGCACCCCGATCACCAGCATCGTCGGGTACACCGAGATGCTCCAGGACGGGGTGGCCGGCGAGCTGCGCCCGGAGCAGGCCCGGCTCCTCGACGTGGTCAGGCGCAACGGGGAGCGGCTGGTGACGCTGGTCGAGGACCTGCTCACCCTGTCCAGCCTCGAGTCCGGCACGTTCGCCACCGACCTCGCCGAGGTCGACCTGCGCGACGTGGCCTGCCAGGCCTATGACGCGGTGCGCCCGCTGCTGTCCCAGCGGGACCTCGCGGTCACCCTCGACGTACCGGAGGACCCCGTCGTCGTGCACGGAGACGCCGGCCAGCTGGAGCGGGTGGCACTGAACCTGCTGAGCAACGCGGTGAAGTTCACCGAGGACGGCGGCCGCGTCTCGTTGTCGCTGCGCCGCTCGGCCTGCGACGCGATGCTCGTCGTGCGCGACACCGGCATCGGCATCCCCGTCGAGGAGCAGCCCGACCTGTTCACCAAGTTCTTCCGGTCCTCCTCCGCACAGGAGCGCGCGATCCAGGGCACCGGTCTCGGGCTGTCGATCGTGCAGTCGATCGTGCGCAACCACGGCGGGGACGTGTCGGTGGACTCCGCGCACCTGGCCGGTACCGCGTTCACGGTCCGGCTCCCGCTGGCCCGGGGCGCGGACGGCACGGTCGGGTAAATCCCGTGCACGGGCGGGGCGCAGGTGACATGCTCCCCGCTCGTGACCCTCCTGCAGACCCTCGAGGTCTACTACGACGCCGCTCCTCGCCCGACCGCGACCACCGAGGAGGTGGGGCCGTTCACGCTGTTCGTGAGCACCGGCCAGACCCGGTGGCCCTACTACGCCCGACCCCGGCTCGGCGTCGCCCACGACTTCACCGCCGCCGACGTCGACGAGCTGCGGTCCCGGCAGCGCGAGCTCGGCGTGCCGGAGAGCCTCGAGTGGGTGCACGAGACCACCCCGTCGCTGCTGGCCGCAGCCACGCAGGCCGGGCTCACGGTGCACGAGTGCCCGCTGATGGTCCTCGCCCCCGGCTCGTCGCCCGCCGCCGCGAGCACCGACGGCTCCGCGAGAGTGCTCGAGGCGGACTCGCCCGATCTCGGCGAGGTCGTCGCGGCGGTCGGCGCCGGCTTCGCCGGTCGTGACGAGGTCGAGCCCAGGGACGCCGCCGGCCAGGCCGCGCTGATCCGTGCGGGTCTGGTCCGGATGGTCGGCGGGTACGACGGGCAGGGTGCCGTCGTCGGCGGGGGCAGCCACTCCCCCCGCGGCACCACGACCGAGCTGGCCGGCATCGCCGTGCTGCCCCGAGCCAGGCGACGTGGCATCGGCGAGGCGATCACCCAAGCCCTGGTGGCCGACGCCCGCGGCCTCGGCCTGGACACGGTGTTCCTGTCCGCGCAGGACGACGCGGTGGCCCGGATCTACGCCAAGGCGGGGTTCGAACGGGTCGGCACCGCGTGCATCGCCGAGCCGGCCGATGACTGAGCCCGAGGTCGGTCGCGTCGGGCCGGTCGAGCCCGTCGAGCCCGTCGAGCCCGTCGAGCCGGTCGAGCCGGTCGGGCCCGTCGAGCCCGTCGAGCCGGTCGGGCCGGAGGAGTGGTGGGCCTGGCGGGAGATCCGGCTGCGCGCGCTGGCCGAGGACCCCGCCGCCTTCGGCAGCACCCTCGAGCGCGAAACCGGGTTCCGGGAGGCGGACTGGCGGGCCCGGCTCGACGCCACCGGCGGTCCGGCGTTCCTCGCGCGCGTCGACGGCACCCCGGTCGCGATGGGCGCTGGCTGGGCCTACGAGCCCGGCCGGCTGATGGTCGTTGCGATGTGGACCGACCCGGCACACCGAGGCCACGGCCTGGGCACGCGGATCCTGGAGCACGTGGTGGCCTGGGCCCGGGGGCGCGACCTCACCCCGGACCTGTGGGTGGCCGACGGCAACCCCGCGGCGCGGGCGGTCTACGAGCGGTTCGGCTTCGTCGGCACCGGTGAGGTGTCTCCGCTCCGCGAGGGGTCGCGGCTGACCATGTCGCGGCTGGAGCTGCCGGCCGCCGTACCCGCCGAACGCTGAGCCCGTCCGACGTACCCGCTCGGCGGCGGCACTTCCCTCGGAGAACCTCCACTTCCCGCGCGACGTGACACGTGGGAAGTGGAGGTTTCACGACATACCTTGGGAAAACTCCCACCCGTCGAGCGACGACCAGCGGACCGACCCGCCACCCGTCGATCGACCCGCCGACCGCCTCAGGCGGCCCGGTTCACCGCCGAGACCACGGCCTTGAGCGAGGCGGTGACGATGTTCGCGTCGAGCCCGACGCCCCACAGCACCTGGTCGCCGATCGCGCACTCGACGTAGGCCGCCGCGATCGCGTCCCCGCCGGAGGACAGCGCGTGCTCGGCGTAGTCGAGCACCCGCACGTCGAACCGGTCGTCGCCGAGGTCGTTGAGCGCGTTCACGAACGCTGCGATGGGTCCGTTGCCGGTGCCCTCGAGCGTGCGCTGCTCGCCGTCGACGTACACGTTCACGGTGAGCGCGTCCCGCTCGCCGGCCGCGGAGGAGGTGTGCACGGAGTTCAGCCGCAGCGGGGTCTCGCGGGCGAGGTACTCGGCCTGGAAGTCCGCCCAGATCGCGTCCGGGGACATCTCGCCGCCCTCGCCGTCGGTGTGCGCCTGCACCACCCGGCTGAACTCGATCTGCAGCCGACGCGGCAGGTCGAGCTTGTGCTCGGCCTTCATGATGTAGGCGACGCCGCCCTTGCCGGACTGGCTGTTCACCCGGATCACGGCCTCGTAGCTGCGGCCGACGTCCTTGGGGTCGATCGGCAGGTACGGCGCCTCCCAGGGGTACTCCGACACCGGCACACCGGCAGCCGCGGCGTCCCGCTCGAGCGCCTCGAGCCCCTTCTTGATCGCGTCCTGGTGCGACCCGGAGAACGCCGTGTAGACCAGGTCACCGGCGTAAGGGTGCCGCGGGTGCACCGGCAGCTGGGTGCAGTACTCCACCGTGCGCCGGATCTCGTCGATGTCGGAGAAGTCGATCTGCGGGTCGACGCCCTGGCTGAACAGGTTCATGCCCAGCGTCACCAGACAGACGTTCCCGGTGCGCTCGCCGTGCCCGAACAGGCACCCCTCGACGCGGTCCGCGCCGGCCATCATCGCGAGCTCGGTCGCCGCCACCGCCGTGCCCCGGTCGTTGTGCGGGTGCAGCGAGATCGTGGAGTGCTCACGGCGGGTCAGCGCGCGGGAGAACCACTCGATCTGGTCGGCGTAGACGTTGGGCGTGGACATCTCCACCGTGGCCGGCAGGTTCAGGATGATCTCGCGGCCGGGACCGGGCTGCCAGACGTCGGAGACCGCCTCGCACACGTCCACCGCGAAGTCGAGCTCGGTGCCGGTGAAGATCTCCGGGGAGTACTGGTAGCCGAAGTCGGTGCCCGAGAGCAGCTC
Source organism: Nocardioidaceae bacterium (assembly GCA_035457605.1). GTDB lineage: Bacteria > Actinomycetota > Actinomycetes > Propionibacteriales > Nocardioidaceae > Nocardioides_C. Next base: position 12,473 of record DATIBI010000316.1, on the reverse strand, counting down.
GTCGGCGTACTTCATCACCATCTCGGTGCCGCGGACCGCGATCGACCGGCACTCGTCCTTCTCCACGCCGAACACGACCCGACGGAACAGCGGGGCGGTGGCGTTGTAGAGGTGGATGTTGGCCCGGTCGGCGCCGACGAGGGACTGCACGGTGCGCTCGATCAGGTCCTCGCGGGCCTGGGTGAGCACCGAGACCGTCACGTCGTCGGGGATCCGGTCGCCCTCGATGAGCTGCCGGACGAAGTCGAAGTCGGTCTGGCTCGCCGACGGGAACCCGATCTCGATCTCCTTGTAGCCCATGCGCACCAGCAGCTCGAACATCTTCAGCTTGCGGGCCGGCGTCATCGGGTCGATCAGCGCCTGGTTGCCGTCGCGCAGGTCGGTCGACAGCCACCGCGGGGCGCGGTCGACGGTGCGGCTGGGCCAGGTGCGGTCGGGGAGGTCTACGGGCGGGAAGGCGCGGTAGCGCTGGATGGGCATCCCGCTGGGCTTCTGCTGGTTCTCGATGGTCATGGTTCTCGCTGCTCTTCCGTGGTGGTCGTGGGCCGGAGGCGACGACGAACTCCGCAGCGAGGGGGTCCGGCGTTAGCGAACCTCGCTGCGGCAGCGAAGGAGGAGCTGGCGCGTCATGATGCGCTCCAGCATAGACGGGGTACGGCGCGGCAGCGAATGTTCTTCCACCACGCAAGACTCCCCTGGACGACGCCCCTCTGCCCGGACAGGGGCATTTCGGGCACAATGACCGGAGCGAGCACGGCGTCGACGGGGGTAGTGATGTACGGGGACACGGCGAACATCCGCCGTCTCGCGCGGGACATGCGCGACCAGGCGGCCGGGCTGCGCCGCCAGGCCGACGCCCTGGTCCGGCGCGCCGACGGGGTCGACTGGCAGGGCACCGCGGCGGAGGCCATGCGGCGACGGATGCGCGAGCGGGCGCACCACCTCCGGGGCACGGCGAGCTCGCACGACGAGGCCGCCCGGTCCCTCGAGCAGCATGCCGCCGAGGTGGATCGACTCAAGAGCCTCATCGCCGCCATCGAGCGCCGGGTGCACAGCCTGGTCGCCGGGGCCAAGGAGCGGCTGGCGAGCCTGGCGGACAAGATCATGGACGGGGTCAAGGACCTTGCGCCCGATCCGGTCGACGAGATGCTCGACCGCTTCGTGCCTCCGCCGCCGGGCCACAAGGACTGGCTCGACGTGGACCTGCCGGGGCTGCACCGATGACGACCGTCGACCTGACCACGACCGAGCTGCCCGCCCTGCCGCGGCGCGTGTCCCTGTCCCTGCCGGAGCTGCGCTGGCTCGGCGCGAAGGCCGGCGACGTGCCGCTCCCCTTTCGCGCCGACGAGCCTGAGCGCACCGGCGGCGACGGTGCCCTGTCCTCGCGGCTCGGTCGCACCCCCGAGGAGGCGGCCGCGGCACGGCTCCGCGAGCTGGTCGCCTCCCTGCCGCCGCCCCGGGAGTCCCTGGCGGGACGGGGCCTGCTGCACACCGATGGGACCCCGCACGCGGAGCTGCTGGGCGCGGTCGGGCTGCTGGGCGCGCCGGAGGTCGCGCTCGACGTCGACCTGGCACTGAGCCTGGCCCGGCCGGTCCACGCGAAGGCCTGGCACCGGCTCGCCGGCGGGAACGTCGCCTGCCTCTCCACGCTCGACGGCCTCCGCTTCGAGCTCGCCTGGCTCCCGGCCACCCGCTGGGCCGACGAGCTGACCCGGGTCGCCACCGTCCCCGCCGCCGCGTCCGGCACGGCCTCCGGATCGGCGGCCGCCAGGCCCGCGCCCGTGAACCTGCCCGTGGGCTTGCCCGTCGACGTCCCCCGCCACGTGGACCTGCCCTACGAGCTGCTCGACGCCGGCGGCGAGGCGATCCGGTCCGGGCGCGAGGACCTGCTGGCCGTCCTGGTCGGGTTCCACAGCGGCCAGGTCCGCGACGCCGCCGGGGACCCGCTCGACGACGCCACGGTCGACGGCGTGCTGCGCGCGCTGACCGGCTCGGTGCGGGGGCGGATGCGCGGGCTGGTCACCGCCCCGCCCACCACGGCGGCTCGCGCCGGGGTCCTCTCGTGGCTGCTCACCCCCGACGGCTGGCGACGGCTCGAGCCGCACGGGGACCACCGGGTGCTCGTGAGCCCCGCGGACCCCTCCGACCTGGGCCCGGCCGTCGCCCGGCTGGTGAGCGAGGTGAGAGGCCGTGAGTGAGGGAACCCTCCCGCCGATCACCTCGGTCCGCGGCGGCGCCTACGGCACCGAGGCGCACTACGAACGGATGCTGGAGCTGGCCAACGAGTACGACGCGATGGGCGGCGACCTGCGCGAGCAGGCGGGACTGGGCGCCCGGGTGATGGCCGACGGCGATCTGCTCGAGTCGGCGGTGCTCTCCCCGCTCTCGTTCGCCGAGGCCGAGGCCGACGTGCTGGGGGCGACCACCGGGCTGGGTGGGCTGCTGGTCCGGTCCCTGGAGCTGGAGGCCGACGCGCTCCTGCTGCGGGCGACGGTGATGACCTACCGGAGCATCGACGAGCTGCAGCAGCAGGCGTACGACGTGCTCGACTACACCACGGGCAGGATGCTCGCCTACGCCGCACCCGGGCTGGTGCTCGGCGGCGGGGCGGCCTACCTCACCCTGGTCGGCGCCAACCCGTTCCTGACCCCCGAGCAGCGCGCGGCGATCGACGCCGGGCTGGTCGACGGGCTCCAGGCGTTCGCCGAGGACAACCCCGAGCTGGTGCAGCACCTGATCAACGGCGGCGGCGGCCTGGTCGACGGGCTCCAGGACCTCGCGGTGGGTGGCGCGACCGTGCTCGGCGGTCCGATCGGCGGCCTCCTGGCCCAGGCGGGGCTGCGCGAGCTGGGCATCGACCCGTTCCACCCCGACCTCAACTCCGCCGCGCGGGACATCGCGGGCCTCTACGACGACGGCGAGCCCGACATCGGTGAGCCGAAGCCCGGCGACTCGCTCTACGGAGCGGCCGCACCCGGCAGCGTCACCGACCTGATGCGGCACCTGCAGGACGCCAACGACCAGCGGCACCCCGACGGGCACATCGAGATCCAGACCCTGCAGCTGCCCGACGGCACCCGCCGGTACATCGCCTACCTGCCCGGCACCGACGACATGGGCACCCTGCCTGGGCAGTCGGACGGCACCATCCGGGACATGGGCGCCAACCTGCGCCTGGTGGGTGGGGACGACACCGCCTACGCACGCGGCATCGTCGAGGCGCTCAACGAGGTCACCGCCGGTGACCCGGACGCCCGGGTCATGCTCGTCGGCCACTCCCAGGGCGGGATGACCGCCGCCGAGCTGGCCGCCCAGGACCCGGCCACGCACAACTTCACCATCGACCAGGTGGTCACCGCCGGCGCGCCGACGGCGCAGGTCCCGCGCATTCCCGAGAGTACCGGGGTGCTGTCGCTGGAGAACTCCGGCGACGTCGTGCCCCTGCTCGACGGCGAGGACAACCCCGAGCACGTCAACCGCACGACGGTGCGCTTCGACAGCAGCTCGGGGGACATCGCCTTCAACCACGACATGTCGCACTACGTGCAGGGCGGGGCCGCCGTGGACCAGGCCGCCACCGTGTCCGGCTCCAGCCTCGGTCCGAGCGTGCAGCAGATGCGCGACCAGGGATTCCTGGACCACCCGGCGGGCACCACGGCCACGGTCACCACCTACGACATCACCCGGTCACCGTGACCGCCCCAGGTTGGGGAAGGATGGGGGGCGTGCCCACGATGCTTCGCTGCGCCGCGCTCACCCTGCTGGCGGCGCTCGCCCTGTCCGGCTGCACCGTGCTCGGGCCGGGGGAACCGGCCGCGGACAACGACAGCGGCTGCGGTGACTGCGCGGCGGAGACCGAGGCGCTGCGGGCCGAGCTCGACCAGCTGCCCGGGCTCTCCGAGCTCGAGATGGTCGAGTACGGCTCGGAGGACACCCTCGAGCGGAGCCCGACGCTGACCGTGCAGGCCCGGGTCACCGACGCCGAGGCAGGGACGGTGCACGAGGGCATCGTGGAGGCGGCCTGGCGCAGCGACCTGGACCCGCTCGACGTGGTCATCGTCGTCACCCAGGACGCGGCCGGCGAGATCGTCAACGAGCAGTACGTGTTCCGGACCGACGCCGAGCGTTACACCCGGAAGTACGGCCCACGGCCGGTGTCCTGACCGGCCCGTCGGCAGACGCCCTCACGGCGCGGGCGAAACCGCGGTGAACGGGAGAGGCGGAACGTGTCTAATGTCCCCATGCACATCGAACGCGTCGACCCGTTGGACCTCGACCTGGACACTGCCGACGCGCTGGCGGCCGTCGACCGGGCCTCGATCAAGGCGGCGAACCTGGCCATCCCCGCACCGATCGGCCCGACCAGGCTGACCACGCTGCAGCTCGGCAGCGACTGCCGGCCGGTCGACGCGCTGTGGCTGGCCTACGAGGGCGGCGACCTGGTCGGGCACGCGGCCGTGGAGCTGCCGTGGCGGGACAACACGAGCTCTGCCTCGATCCGCGGCACGGTGCACCCCGAGGTCCGCCGCCGGGGCCTCGGGCGCGACCTCATGGAGCGTGCCTGCGAGCTCGCGCACGCGGCCGGGCGGACCCAGGTGCGCACCGGCGCCTGGAGGGGCTCCGACGGGGAGGCAGCGCTGCCGGCGCTCGGCTTCTCCAGCGAGGGCATCGGCACCAACGCGGTGCGCCGCATCGACGTGCACGGCACCCCGACAGCCACCTGGGACCGGGTGTACGACGAGGCCGCCGTCCCGGCCGCGGACTACGAGCTGGTGCACCTGGTCGGCCCCACGCCGGAGGACCTGCTCGAGGACATGGTGACCCTGCACGCGGCGATCAACGACGCGCCGATGGACGACGCGGACAGCGAGGCGGACACCTGGGACACCGACCGGGTGCGCTCCTACGACCGGGCGATGGCCGGCCGCCGGCAGACCGTCTACCGGGTGCTCGCCCGGCACCGTCACACCGGGGAGTGGGCCGGGATCTCGATGCTGTGCGTCGACGAGTTCCTGCCCACGATCGCGTTCCAGGAGGACACGTCCGTCGTACGCTCCCACCGCGGCCACCGGCTCGGGCTGCTGATGAAGGCGGACATGCTGCGCTGGATCAGCCAGGAGCGGCCCGAGGTGGGCGCCACCGACACCTGGAACGCCACCACGAACCACCACATGATCGCCGTCAACGAGCGGCTCGGCGCGACCGTGATCGGGATGCACCAGGGCTTCCGGCTGAAGGACTGACGTGTCGACCCTGCTGGTGGTGCACCACTCCCCCACCCCGGCGCTGCAGGCGCTCACCGACTCCGTGCTGGCCGGCGCCGGGGACGACGCGATCGAGGGCGTCGAGGTCGTGGTCCGACCCGCCCTCGAGGCCACCGCCGACGACGTCCTCGCCGCGGACGGCTACCTGCTCGGCACCACCGCGAACTTCGGCTACATGTCCGGCGCCCTCAAGCACTTCTTCGACACCACCTTCCTCGAGATCGGCGGGGCGCTGTCGAGCACGGGCTCGGCCGACGACTCCGCTGGTCGCACCGCCGGGCGGCCGTTCGGGCTGTACGTGCACGGCCGCTACGACACCGCCGGTGCGGTCCGGTCGGTGCTCTCCATCGTCGGCGCGTTGCGCTGGCGGCAGGCCGCCGAGGTGCTGGAGGTGCTGGGCGAGGTGGGCGAGGAGCAGCACGCGGCGGCGTACGAGCTCGGGGGTACCATTTCGGCGTTGATCGCCCCCGATTCGTGAGGTACCCCCCGTGCTCCGCCGCCTGGCCGCGACCTCCGTGGCCCTCCTGCTCGCTGCCCTGACTGGCTGCTCCCTGAGCAACGCCGACAGCGGGGGCGGCGGAGAGACCTCGATCGCGGCACCGAAGCTGGGCTCGTGCCGGGTGCTCACCACCGACGACATCTCCCAGTCCTCCAACAGCTCGCCGGTGGTGGACTGCCGCGAGGAGCACACCGCGGAGACGTTCGCCGTCGGCAGCTTCCCCACGGGGCTCACCCTCAACGCCGAGCTCGACGACCCCGCGCTGGGCAAGTACGTCTACCGCACCTGCACCAAGCAGTTCCAGAGCTTCCTCGGTGGGGACGAGAGCCTGGTCATGCGATCGCTGCTGAGCTGGGCCTGGTTCCGGCCGACCGAGGAGCAGTGGGACCGCGGCGCCCGCTGGTACCGCTGCGACGCCATCGGCGGCAGCGAGGACTCCGACGAGCTGCGCACGCTGCCCCGGACCGCGAAGGGGCTGCTGCTCGGGCGGCCCGACGATACCTGGATGACCTGCATCGACGCGGAGACCGTGGCCGGCTCCGAGAAGATCCCCTGCTCCGAGTCGCACTCGTGGAGAGCGGTCACCACGATCAAGCTCGGCGACGAGGACGCGGAGTACCCCGGTGACGACGTCGTCGAGGCGCAGACCCGTGACTTCTGCTCGGACTCGGTGGGCGCCTGGCTGAACTACCCGGTCGACTTCGACTTCGGCTACACCTACTTCCACGAGGCGGAGTGGGAGGCCGGGAACCGCCGCTCGATCTGCTGGGCCAAGACCGACCAGTGAGCAGGGCCCGCGGCTTCGCTGTGGCAGCCGGTGCCCTACTGGCGCTGACGTCGTGTACGGCGGACGAGCCCGACGGGTCCGCGCCGCCCGGCCCCTCTGTCCCGAGCGGCGAGGCCACGACCGCACCGGGCGGGTCGGCTCGCCCTGCCACGCCGTCGACCGAGGCGACACCGGTTCCCGCGGCTCCGAAGCCCCGTGCCTGCTACCGGCTGACCTTCGACGAGCTGACCGCGCCGAGCAACGACAGCCGCCCGGTCTCGTGCAAGGAGCCGCACAACACCCAGACGATCCACGTCGGCCGGCTCGACGCGGTCGTCGACGGTCACTTGGTCGCGGTGGACTCCCGCCGGGTGGAGCAGCAGCTCGCCACGACCTGTCCACGGCAGCTGCGGTCGTACGTGGGCGGCTCCGACCAGCTGCGCGACCTGAGCCGGTTCACCGTGGTGTGGTTCAGCCCCACCGTCGAGGAGTCCGACCAGGGCGCCAACTGGTTCCGCTGCGACCTCGTCGCCCTGGCCGGGCAGGGGCGCCTGGCGCGGCTGCCCGGTCCTGGTGCCCTCTCCGGCGCCCTGGACCGTCCCGGGGCGCTGGAGGAGTACGGCCTGTGCGGCACCGCCGCCCCCGGCTCGACCGGCTTCACCCGGGTGATCTGCTCGCGCCGCCACTCCTGGCGCGCGGTGGCGACGATCCCGCTCAGCGGGACGCGCTACCCCGGCACAGCGGTGGTCCGCCGGGCAGGTGACGACAGCTGCCGTGACGAGGTTGCCGACCGGCTCGGGCCGGCCGACCGGTTCCAGTACGGCTGGGAGTGGCCGACCCGGGAGCAGTGGGACGGTGGCCAGCGGTACGGCTACTGCTGGGCGCCGGACTGACCTTCGCCCGTCGAGACGACCACCCGGCTAGAAGCCGAGGCGGCGTAGCTGCTTGGGGTCGCGCTGCCAGTCCTTGGCGATCTTCACGTGCAGGTCGAGGTACACCGGCGTGCCGAGCATGGCCTCGATCTGCTTGCGTGCCGCCGTACCGACCTCACGGAGCCGGCTGCCCTTGTGCCCGATGACGATGCCCTTCTGCGAGGCGCGCTCGACGAACACGTTCGCGTGCACGTCCAGCAGCGGCTTGTCCTCGGGGCGGCCCTCGCGCAGGCCCATCTCCTCCACGACCACCGCGATCGAGTGCGGCAGCTCGTCGCGGACACCCTCGAGGGCGGCCTCGCGGATCAGCTCCGCGACGATCGCCTCCTCCGGGGCGTCGGTGAGCTCGCCGTCGGGGTAGAGCGGGGGGCCCTCGGGCATCTGGGCGACCAGCAGGTCCGCCAGCAGGTCGACCTGGTCACCCGACTTCGCCGAGACGGGCACGATCTCCGCCCACTCGGTGCGGGTCTCCTCCCCGAGCCGGGCGATCGAGAGCAGGTGCTCGGTGAGCTGCTCGGGGGTGGCCAGGTCGGTCTTCGTGGCCACGGCCACCTTCGTCGTCCGACGTACCTTCGCCAGCTCGTTGACGATGAACCGGTCGCCGGGTCCGATCTTCTCGTTGGCCGGGAAGCACACCGCGACCACGTCAACCTCCGCCCAGGTGGTCTTCACCAGGTCGTTGAGCCGCTCCCCCAGCAGCGTCCGCGGCCGGTGCAGGCCGGGGGTGTCCACCAGCACCAGCTGCGCGTCGGGGCGGTGCACGATGCCGCGGACGACGGTGCGGGTGGTCTGTGGCCGCGAGGAGGTGATCGCCACCTTGGTGCCGACCAGCGCGTTGGTCAGCGTCGACTTGCCGGCGTTGGGCCGGCCCACGAACGAGGCGAAGCCGCTGCGGAAGGACGGGAGGGAGTCAGGCACGCAGCGCATTCTCCCCTACCGGCCCGGACCCGGCCCAATCCACGCTGTCAGCCCCGTCAGCTCAGGCCGTCAGCTCAATCCCGGTCAGCTCAATCCCCGTCAGCTCAGCCAGGTCGGCCGCAGCGCGAAGCCGGACCGGCCCTGCTCGTCGGTGCGCGAGGCGAGCACCTGGTGCAGCTGGATCTGGTTGCGCTCGAAGCCCACCCGCGAGCCGGCCATGTACAGCCCCCACACCTTCGCGGTGCCGGTCCCGACCTCGGCGACGCAGGCGTCCCAGTTCTCCACGAGGTTCGCGCACCAGCCCTTGAGCGTGAGCGCGTAGTGCTCGCGGAGGTTCTCCTCGTGCCGCACCTCGAGCCCGGCGTTCTGCGCCTCGGTGATGATCCGCCCGGAGCCGGTCAGCTCGCCGTCGGGGAAGACGTACCGGTCGATGAACGCGCCGGTGTCGCGGCTGTTGTTGTCGGGCCGGGTGATGCAGTGGTTGAGCATCCGCCCGCCGGGACGCAACCGGTCGCGGATGAAGGCGAAGTACGACGGGTAGTTGCGGATCCCGACGTGCTCGGTGAGGCCGATCGAGCTCACCGCGTCGAAGCCGGTCTCGGTGACGTCGCGGAAGTCGCCGAACCTGACCTCGGCACGGTCGGCGAGCCCGTCACGCTCGATCGCGGCCTGCGCCCAGCCGGCCTGGTTCCGGGACAGTGTCACGCCCACCGCGGTGACGCCGTACTCGCGGGCGGCGTGCCGGACCATCCCGCCCCAGCCGCTGCCGATGTCGAGCAGCCGCTGCCCCGGGCGCAGGCCGAGCTTGCGGCAGACCAGGTCGTACTTCTCCGCCTGCGCCTGCTCCAAGGTGGCATCCTCGTGCGGGAACACCGCGCAGGTGTAGGTCATCGACGGGCCGAGCACCAGCTCGTAGAACCGGTTCGACACGTCGTAGTGGTGGTGGATCGCGGCCGCGTCGCGCTCCCGGGAGTGCCGGACTCCCTCGACCATCCGTCGCCACTTGGGCAGGTGCTCCTGCGGCGGGGGCGGGGGTGGCTTGAGGTAGTTCAGCCCCAGCCCGCGCACGATCCGCAGCGCCTCCGCCGGCGACGGTGGCCGGAACCGCAGCTGGTTCATCAGCAGCGTCATCGCCGGGTAGGGGTCGCCGGGGTGCACGCCCTCGAGCTCGAGGTCCCCGGACACGTAGGCGCGGGCCATGCCCAGGTCGCCCGGCGCCGTCAGCAGGTAGGACAGCCCGCGCTCGGTGCGCAGCCGCAGCGTGACCGGCGAGTCCGCGGGACCGGCGGCGCTCCCGTCGTACGCCTCGAACCGGAACGGCACCCCGCTCGGCATCAACCGTGTCAGCGCCTCGCCGATGCTGATCCGGACCTCGCTCGCAATCGCCGTCATCGACGACTCACCGCCTTTTCGTACAGCCCGGTCAGCCGGGCATCGGGGTCGTACCTGCGCTTGACCCGGGCCAGGTTCGCACCGTCGTAGAGCCGGTCGAACGTCTCCCGGTCGTAGTAGGAGTCGGAGTAGAGGGACTTGTGCCCGCCGAGCTCGGTGACCCGGCGCTCGATGGCCCGGTTCACGTCCCCGTCCCGGGCGCCGGGGGCGATCGGCACGGTCCCCCAGAAGCCGACGTTGACGTAGGTGATGCCGGGGACGAGCGGGTACGACGGCCACTCCCGCGCGCTCGCCGGACCCGACGGCTCCCGCAGCCGCAGCGGGCACAGCCACACCGGCCGCATGCCGACCGCGTCGTCGAACCAGCGCAGGAACTCGGTCAACGCGTCCACCGGGACCTCGACGTCCTGGACCACCCGCTCCCGGGCGGGCCTGCCCCGGCGCGCGTCGATCCGGGCCATCACTCCGAACCGGTTCTCCAGCCCCACCAGGCGGTGGTAGACGTCGCTGCGTCGCCACCGGCGCGGCCACACCCGGCGCACGAGCGGGTGCTGCGCCCCGAACGCCCGGGAGCACCAGAACCAGTCGGTGTCCCAGCGCCACAGGTAGTCGTAGCCGGTCAGCACGTCGGTCCGCCGCTGCTGCAGGGACCGGTAGTACACCTGCTGCCCGGCGTAGTCGCTCGGCGTGTGCGCCGGGTGGTCGGTCCACCGGGCCAGGCTCAGGTAGGCCTCCCCGGGCGCGAACACGACGCCGTCCACCGCGTCCACGCGAGCACCCTCGTAGGAACGGTCCGCGACCACGTCCTGCACGGTCTTGGCGAGGGCGTCGAGGTCGTCGAAACGGACGTGCCGGAGGTCGACGTACGCCGGGGCGGGCTCGAGCTCGATCCGGAGCCGCACCGCGTAGCCGAGGCTGCCGTAGGAGTTCGGGAAGGCGTCGAACAGGTCCTCCCCCGGCCTGGTGGTGACCAGGTCGCCGGAGCCGGTGAGCACGTCCATCTCCACCACCGACTCGTGCGGCAGGCCGCTGCGGAACGAGGTGGACTCGATGCCCAGGCCGGTGACCGCGCCGCCCAGGGTGATCGTCCGCAGCTGCGGTACGACCAGCGGCATCAGGCCGTGCGCCAGGGTCACGTCCACGAGGTTCTCGTAGGTGCACATCCCCTGCACGTCGGCGGTGCGCTGCTCGCGGTCCACCGAGACCACGCCGGTCAGGCCGCTGACGTCGAGGCCGGGCACGTCGGTGCCGTCGCGGAACCGGAACAGGTTGGAGGTCCGCTTGGCGAGCCGGACCGGGCTTCCCGCCGGGATCCGGGCGTAGGACTCGCGCAGCAGGCGCACCGCCTCCGTGTGCGCATCGAGACCGACCAGTCCGCCTGTCACACGCCCCAAAATAGCGGCCTCGCCGCCGCCTGGCAGGAGGATCTGCGCGAGCCGGCCGCTCGACGCACGAAAGGTGGGCCGACTCGTCGCAGTTGTGACCCTCCGCCTAGGAGGTGGTCGACGCCACCACGTGGCCGTCCGGGGCGGCCAGGTGCACCGCCACGCCGTGGCCCGCGAAGTCGCGGATCACCGCGAGGTCCCCCGCGCGGGGGGCGTCGTGCTCGCCGAGCACCGCCACGGCCTCCAGCCCGGGCGCGCCGCTGGAGACAGCCATCGCCACCGCGACCTGAACCGCCGACAGCTGCAGCGAGGGCAGGTCGACGCTCGCTGCGGCGTAGGTGCGCCCGTCGGTGTCGCGCACACAGGCCCCCTCGGCGGCACCCGTGCGGGCACGGGTGGAACGGGCGAGGGTGACGATCTTCTTGTCCTCGGGGTCACTGAGTTCGATCATGGTGGGCTCAACCGGCATGCGAGTCAGGGTATGCCTCGGCCACCTGCTGCTCCGCGGTCGGCTCGGCCCGGCTGATCAGCACCGTGCCGATCCGGTTCCGGCGACCCGTGGGGGCCTCTGCCTCGAAGCGCAGCCCGTTCACCTCGATCACCGACCCCGGGATCGGGACCCGGCCGAGGTGCTTGGCCATCAACCCGCCGACCGTGTCGACGTCGTCGTCCTCGACCGCGACGCCGCACACCTGCTCCAGGTCGTCCACCGGGTAGCGGCTGCTGACCCGGGTGGAGCCGTTGGACAGGTGCTCCACGTCGACCTTGGCCTCGTCGTACTCGTCGGTGATCTCCCCGACGATCTCCTCCAGGACGTCCTCGATCGTGACCAGGCCGGCGGTGCCGCCGTACTCGTCGACGACGACCGCGACGTGCTTGCGCTTGGCCTGCATCTCCCGGAGCAGCTCGTCGACCGGCTTGGAGTCGGGCACGTAGAGGACCGGGCGCATCACCGACTCGACCCGCTCGGTCTGCTCGGCCTCGTGCCGGTCGAACACCCGCCGGGTGATGTCCTTGAGGTAGGCGAACCCGACGATGTCGTCGAGGTTCTCGCCGATCACCGGGATCCGGGAGTAGCCGCTGCGCAGCCCGAGGGACATCGCCTGCCGCAGCGTCTTGTGCCGCTCGATGAACACCACGTCGGTGCGGGGCACCATCACCTCGCGGACGATGGTGTCGCCGAGCTCGAAGACGGAGTGGATCATCTCGCGCTCGCCGGACTCGATGACGCTGCTCGCCTCGGCGAGGTCGACCATCTCGCGCAGCTCGGCCTCGGAGGCGAACGGCCCCTCGCTGAACCCACGGCCCGGGGTGATC
>DATIBI010000315.1:0-32694 GCA_035457605.1 Nocardioidaceae bacterium | reverse complement strand
GACGATGCCGCCCGCGTGCACCTTCACCGGGCGTACGTCGATGCGCCCGTCGTCGCGCACCACGGGCTCCACGAGCAGCACGTGGCGGTACCCGATCGAGCGCGCCGAGGTGATGTCGACGAACGTGACCCGCGAGCCCTTGTTCAGCCCGTCGACGTCCTTGGAGTACCACGACGTGCACAGCACCGCGCGACCGTCGACGCAGTCCGAGCCGGGTCCGATGTCCGCGGAGCTGGTGATCCCTTGCGGCCACCAGCGTCTGCTGTTCCCGTCCTGCTCGTTCCAGCGGAACCCCCACGTGGCAGCGCGGGCGGGGACGTGCACGGCGTGGGCACGGCGGTTCAGGTCCGCCAGCACGCCGGAGATCCCGACCGCACCGCCGTGCGCGGCGACGAACTCGCGCACCTCGTCGACGCGCTCGCTCGTGCGCGTCAGGTGCACGCCGACAGCTGCTCGGTCCACGAGTCCCTCCCACTAGGCTGCCCCGAGTCTGTCGCGAACCGACGAGCCGAGAAAGGGGGACGCGCGATGAGCGTGCTCGTCATGGGCGCCGCGATCATCCGCGACGGCCGGGTGCTCGTGGCCCGCCGCACCACACCGGCCGAGCTCGCCGGCGGTTGGGAGTTCCCGGGGGGCAAGGTCGAGCCGGGCGAGGACGTCGAGGCGGCCGTCGTGCGCGAGATCCACGAGGAGCTCGGCTGCGAGGTCACCGTCACCGGTCACCTCGACGGTGAGGTCACGATCAGGGACGGGTACGTCCTGCGCGTCGCACTCGCCACCCTCGACAGCGGCGAGCCGGTCCCGCACGAGCACGACGCCGTCCGCTGGCTCGGTCCGGAGGACCTCGACGACGTGACGTGGCTGGCTCCTGACCTGCCGTTCCTGGCCGAGCTGCGCGAGCTGCTCCTCGATGGCCGGCGACTCGACGGTGGCAACGTGGCGGGCGCGGTGAAGATCGGGCGGACGGTACGTCGGACCCCGGGGCCGTGGACCACTGCCGTGCACAGCCTCCTGGACCACCTCGCCGAGCGTGGACTGCCGCACGTCCCGCGGGCGCTCGAGGCCGACGCCCGGGGCCGCGAGGTGCTCACCTTCCTGCCCGGCCACATCGTCGACGTCGACCTCGAGCTGCTGTCCAAGCCGCAGCTGGAGTCCCTGGTGTCGTGGACCCGCCGGTTCCACGACGCGGTCGCCGGCTTCACCCACCCCGGCCCGTGGCGGTTCTTCGGCGTGGCCGACCCACAGATCGTGGCCCACAACGACCTCGCGCCCTACAACGTCTGCTTCGAGGGCGACCACCTCGTCGGCGTCTTCGACTGGGACCTCGCCGGTCCCTCCACCGCGCTGATGGAGCTGGCGCACCTTGCCTGGAACTGCGTGCCGCTGTTCCGCGACATCGGCCCCTCCTCGGCGGCGCACCGGCTGACCGTCATCGCCGACACCTACGGCCGGTTCACCGCCCGCGAGATCCTCGACGCCGTGCCGCCCCGGGTGCAGCTGGCCGTCGACGGCATCCGGATCGCCGCGGGCGGCGGAGACGAGGGGATGCGCCGTCTCATGAGCACGGGCGAGCCCGGCCACACCGAGCAGCGCTTGGCAGACTTGAGGGAACGGATCCCCTCGATCGAGAAGGAGCTGGGGTGAGCCTGATGACCTTGCGCGCGGTGTTCGACGACGAGGATGCCGCCCGAGCCGTCGCCGCCCGCCTGACCCAGGACGGGTTCGACGCCGAGGTGGTGCGCGAGCACCTCGCCGGCGAGGACGACGACGAGGACCATCCCTGGGCGGTGCTCACCGATGCGCCGGAGTTCGTGCTCGACGTGCTCGTCGAGGCGCACGACGGGTGGCTCGACCACGGCCACGACACCGAGCCCGTCGACGTACCCACCCCGCCACCACTCGACCTCCCCGAGGCGCCCCGCCGGATCAAGGGCCACTTCTCCCGCGACTAGGCTGAGGCACATGGATCAGCGGATGTTGTTGGTGCACGCGCACCCGGACGACGAGAGCATCAACCAGGGCGCCACGATGGCGAAGTACGTCGCCCGCGGCACCCACGTCACCCTGGTGACCTGCACCCTCGGTGAGGAGGGTGAGATCCTCGAGCCCGGGCTGGAGCACCTGGCCTCGGACCGCGACGACACCCTCGGCCAGCACCGCATCACCGAGCTGGCGAACGCCATGAAGGAGCTCGGCGTCACCGACCACCGGTTCCTCGGCGGCCCCGGCAAGTACCGCGACTCCGGCATGGTCTGGCACGAGTCCGGCCACGCCACCGCGGGTGAGGACGTCCGCGACGACACCTTCTGGCGGGCCGACCTTCTCGAGGCCGCCACCGACCTGGTGTCCGTGATCCGCGAGGTGCGCCCGCAGGTGATGGTGACCTACGACGAGTTCGGCAACTACGGCCACCCCGACCACATCCAGGCCAACCGCGTCGCGATGTACGCCGCGTCCCTGGCCGCCGCACGGTCCTTCCGGCCTGACCTCGGTCCCGCGTGGGACATCCTCAAGATCTACTGGGGCGCGATGGCGGAGTCCCGGATGCGCGAAAGTCTGCGCAAGCTCCGGGAGGCCGGCGACACCACCACCTTCGAGGGCATGGACCCCGAGGGCGACCTCGGCCGGTGGGTCGTCAAGGACGAGTACCTCGACGCCGTGGTCGACGGCAACGACTTCGTCGACGCGAAGATCGCCGCCATGCAGGCGCACAGGACCCAGATCACCGTGGACGGGCCGTTCTTCGCGCTCTCGAACAACGTCGGGAACGAGGTGTGGGGGCTGGAGTTCTTCCGCCTGGTCAAGGGCGACAAGGGGCCGGTCGACGAGAACGGGCTGGAGACGGACCTGTTCGCCGGCCTCTGATGAGGCTGCTCTCCCACCTGGCCGTCCTGCTCCTCGGCGCGGCTGTCGGCACGGCCGCCGCGCTGGTGCACCGGAGCCTGCCCGGCATCGTCCTGGGCATCGGCACGACCCTGGTCGTCGCTGTCGCCCTCCGGCAGTGGCGTAGACCACTCACCGCCACCTACGCGCTCGGCTGGCTGGTGACGGTCGGGTCGGCCACCTTCGGCCGGGGAGAGGGCGACTACGCGGTGGCGACCGACGGCTACGGATATGCGTTGCTCGTCACAGCGCTCGTCGTGCTCGTGCTCGGAGCGGCCTCCCTGGGCCCGCACGATTCCGGGTCCGGCGCCCCTCGCACCTAGGATGGCGCGTTGTGAGAGACGCGTCGACCCGGGAACGAACCAACGACCGCCGAGTAGGAGTGCTGCTCCTGCTCGGTCTTGTCGTGCTGTTCGGTGGCCTCTACGTCGCCGGCTACCTCTTCACCAGCGACAAGATCCCGGAAGGTACGACGGTCTCCGGGGTCGAGATCGGGGGGCTCACCCCCGTCGCGGCCGAGACCGTGCTCGCTGACGAGCTCGAGCCGCGCGCCAAGGAGCCCATCGTCGTCGCCGCGGACGGCCGCCGGTTCGAGATCAAGCCCGAGCGGGCAGGTCTCGCCGTCGACACCGCCGCCTCGGTCGAGCAGACCGGGGCCGGTCGCAGCTGGGCGCCCGGACGGATGTGGGACTACTTCACCGGCGGCGACGACTTCGAGGCCGTCGTCACGGTCGACGAGGTCGCGCTCGACAAGGCCGTGGGCCGGGTCGCCAAGGAGGTGGACACCCGCGCCAAGGAGGGCCGGATCGTCTTCGAGGACGGCCAGGCGCTCCCGACGTACCCCAAGTCCGGTCAGGCGCTCGAGAGCGACGCGGCCGCGGACGCGATCCTCGGGGCGTTCCTCGGCGACGGCGAGGTGGTCGACCTGGCCGTGGCCGAGGTGGAGCCCGAGGTCAGCGAGGACGAGGTCCGCGCCGCGATGAACGAGTTCGCGAACCCCGCCATGTCGGCGCCGGTGATCATCGAGCTCAGGAGCGAGCAGCTGGTGCTGCGCCCCGACGCCTACGCCGCAGCGCTCGGGTTTGAGGCCAAGGACGGCAGGCTCGTGCCGACCCTGGAGGAGAAGAAGTTCATGGCCGCGATCGCGCCGGCCATCCGCAAGGTCGAGCTGGCCCCGCGTGACGCGACCGTCCAGCTCGTCGACGGCTCCCCGCAGGTCGTCCCGTCCCGCAACGGCGTGACGATCGACCCGGACAAGGTCGGCGACGACTTCCTCGACACCCTCACCGAGTCCGGGAGTAAGCGGAGCCTGACCGTGAAGGGCGTCGTGGACAAGGCCGACTTCACCACCGCCGAGGCCGAGGCGCTGAACATCGAGGAGACGGTCTCGTCGTTCACGACGTACTTCCCGCACGCGGACTACCGCAACGTGAACCTCGGCCGGGCCGCCGAGCTGGTCAACGGCACCGTGCTCAAGCCGGGGGAGACGTTCAGCCTCAACGACACCGTCGGTGAGCGCACCGCGGAGAACGGCTTCACCAAGGGATTCATCATCGCCGACGGCGTGTTCAAGGAGGACTTCGGCGGCGGCGTCTCGCAGGTCGCCACCACCTTGTTCAACGCCGCGTTCTTCGCCGGCCTCGAGGACGTCGAGCACAAGCCCCACTCGTTCTACATCGACCGCTACCCGATCGGACGGGAGGCGACCGTCGTGTGGGGCGCGCTGGACCTGAAGTTCAAGAACGACACCCCGCACGGCATCCTCATCCAGTCCTGGGTGAACCCGTCCACCCCCTCCTCGCAGGGCTCGATGAACGTGCGGATGTGGTCCACGAAGTACTGGGACATCACCGCCGGCCAGTCCGAGCGCTACAACCTGACCAAGGAGGAGACCCGCTACATCCAGGGTCCCGACTGCGTCGAGAACAGCGGCTACGGCGGCTTCGACATCGACGTGTACCGCTACTTCCGCAAGCCGGGCAGCTCCGAGGTCGTGCGCAAGGAGACCATGACCACGACGTACACGCCCTCGGACACTGTGGTGTGCGGCAAGCCCCCCAAGAACCAGCAGGACTGAGAACCAGCCGGACTGAGAACCAGCCGGACTGGCCCGTCCGCTGGGCCGGGGCGCTCGCGCGGCCCGCACGCGGTTTGTTGCGGTCGTCACGCCTGATGGCTTCGTGGGCGTGACGATTGCTACGAACCGGCGAGCCCTGCGGCCCGGTAGCAGGCGATCGTCCAGGCTCGGTGCTCGAGGTACTCGTCGAGGGTCTGCTCCCGGGGCCACCCCGCCGGAGGGTCGATGGTCCAGCGTCGTCGCGACTCCGGATCCCAGGACGCCCTGGCCCGGGTAGACCTCATCCGGTCGACGACGAGAGCCGGGTCCGCGAGGTCGATGCCGGTCACCTTGAAGTACTCGAGGCCGTGTCGGCGGAAGCCGTCCTCGCGAGCCACGTCGCGGCTGTGCCGTCGGGCCCACCGGTGGTCGGCACCGTCGAACTCGCCGACCACTCCCGCAACCGGGTCGAGCAGGTCGGCGATGCCCAGGAGCCTGCCGCTCGGGTCCCAGACCGGTTGGTTGACCAGGGGCGGAGGCAGGCCGGCGTCGAGCTGCCAGAGAAGGCGCATCCTCGTCTCGTTGGGGGAGCGGCTCTGCTCGCTCGCGAGCGTGAGTGCCTTGGCGACGAGGCGGGAACGACGCCACGTGGTGCGCTCCTGGAGGTACGAGCGCATCTGCGCGACCGAGGCGATCCTCGCGGCGGCTGCCATGTCCATCGCGACCACGGCCTCGCGCAGGTCGTTCATGCGTCTCATCTCGTCGAAGAGAGCCCGAGGCTCCCGCGTGCACGGGACCCCGTGACGGACCACCACTTCGTCAGGGTCCAGCCTCTCCCGGGACAAGCACACCTGGCCGTCCTGCCGCGGGCTGTGGTCTGCCCCCACAGCCAGCGGGACAGGCAGCAGGCTGATGCCGTCCCGGGAGAAGCCGTCGAAAAAGCCGCCTCCCCACAGCCTCAGCGACCCCCAGCCGGTGACCGCGCCTCCTTCCGGCAGGCGCACGGACTGCTCCATGATCCGCTGCTCGGGCAGCGCGCCGTCGACGTCGGACGGCACGTAGAAGCCCTGGGACGTCCTGCGCCAGCGCGGGCCGACGGACTCTCCACGAGTCGGTCCCTGCTCCCCGGCCGGGTCGCGGCGCACCGGCCGCACCAGGCGACGAGGTGGCGGGCACATGGGATCCCAGCGGTGACGTGGCATCCCCCGAGGATCGCGGAGATCGACACCGGGCGGCGCGGCTCCTCCACAGCCTTCGCTTTGGTGCGATCGTCATGCCTGGAACCCCTCCGCACCTGACGATCGCCACGAAACGCGGCCGGCCGCCCGCCCCACCGACTCAGCCCGGCGTCAGGTACCGGTACTCGTGGTGGGTGAGGAATCCCAGCTTGTCGTAGAGCGCCAGCGCCTTCGGGTTGTCCCCGCGCGTCTGGAGGTACACCGTCGTCGCGCCGCGCTCGGCGCCCCACTCCAGCAGGGCGGCCATCACCACGGCGCCGAGACCCTGCCGACGGCGTTCGGGGGAGACCCACACGTCGGTGATCCCGATCCAGTCGTCCGCGCTCCCGAGGTCGCCGGCCACCCTGCCCTTGGCGACGACGGACCCGTCGACGACGACGGCCGCGAACCCGACCTCCGCGGGGCCCTCCAGCACCGCGAGCGCGTCCGCGCCGTGAGCCACTGCCCGCTCGTCGTTGGCCAGCCACTCCGGTGTCGCGCGGTCGGTGACGGTGACGGGTGGTACGACGGGCGGCAGCGTCCGACGTACCGCCCGAAGAGCCCCGGACACCGCGGCCACCTGGAAGCACGTGTCCGCCTCGTCCGGGCGGGCGTGCACCCAGCCGAGCCGCTCCAGGCCGAGGTGCACGTCGGAGCCCACCACGACCTGCGCCCACGGGGGCAGGCCGCGCGAGCGGTAGAAGTCCGCGACCGACGAGACCGCCTCCGCCAGGGGAACACCAGGCGAGCCGACCGCCATCACCGAGTTCGCCCGGCTGCTGAACCCGCCCGAGGCGCGGAGCAGCCAGTCGCCGAGCGCCGCGGTCTCGACGGCCGGCCAGGACGCGTTGGCGCGGCGCTCGGCCTCGTCCGCGGAGACCCGGAGCCGGACCGAGGGCCGCGGCGGGACCGGCTTGCCGGAGACGATGTCGGCGATCCGGATGGCGGTGACCTCGCCCGCGGCGTTGCGGACCGTGGTCACCCCCTCGTCCCAGCTCTCCATGACCCCGAGCAGGTCGGTGAACGCCGGTCCGCCGGTGGGGCCGCTCTGCCCGGGCAGCACGCGGCGCACCACGACCCGGGTGCCGATGAGGTGTGGTCCGAGGCCGGGTGGGGTGCTCACGGCGCCCATTCTTCCGCGCCCTGGGACGGGTGGGGCATGGCGGTTCCGCAGCGTGATACTAGGCTGTACCCACAGCATCAGAGCCGAGGAGGAACCAAGGTGACGTACGTCATCGCGCAGCCGTGTGTGGACGTCAAGGACAGGGCCTGCGTCGACGAGTGCCCGGTGGACTGCATCTACGAAGGCTCGCGGATGCTCTACATCCACCCCGACGAGTGCGTCGACTGCGGTGCGTGCGAGCCGGTCTGCCCGGTGGAGGCGATCTTCTACGAGGACGACACCCCGGAGCAGTGGAAGGACTACTACACCGCGAACGTCGACTTCTTCAACGACCTCGGTTCGCCCGGTGGTGCCGCGAAGATGGGTGTGATCGAGAAGGACCACCCGATGATCGCCGGCCTCCCGCCGCAGAACCAGGAGTGACCCTGAACCACGCCGCCCCGTCCGCCAGCTCCTGGTGGACGGGGCGTGCTGTTTCCACGCGCCTGCCCGACTTCCCCTGGGACAAGCTGGCCGGGTACAAGGAGCGGGCCGCGGCGCACCCGGACGGCCTCGTGGACCTCTCGATCGGTACGCCGGTCGACCCCACGCCCGACGTCGTGCAGCAGGCCCTTCGTGGCGCCGCCGACTCCCCGGGCTACCCCACGACCATCGGTCGCGCGGACCTGCGGCAGGCGTGCGTGGACTGGCTCTCCCGCCGCTTCGGCGTGACCGGTCTCGGGCTCGACGGGGTGCTGCCGGTGATCGGCTCCAAGGAGCTGATCGCCTCGATGCCCGGCCACCTCGGCCTCGGTCCGGGCGACCTGGTCGTCTACCCCGAGCTGGCCTACCCCACCTACGAGGTCGGCGCGACCCTGGCCGGCGCCCGGTCCGTGGCCACCGACTCGCTGACCGCGCTCGGACCCGAGCGGGCGGCCCTGGTGTGGATCAACTCCCCGTCGAACCCCACGGGCCGGGTGCTCGGCGCGGACCACCTGCGCAAGGTGGTCGCCTGGGCCCGCGAACGGGGTGCGCTGCTCGTCTCCGACGAGTGCTACATCGAGCTCGGCTGGGAGGGGGAACGGCCGATGTCGGTGCTGCACCCCGACATCTGCGGCGGCGACCACACCGGCATCGTCGCGGTGCACTCGCTGTCCAAGCGCTCGAACCTCGCCGGCTACCGTTGCGCGTTCGCCGCCGGGGATCCTGACGTGATCGGCGAGCTGCTCGCCGTGCGCAAGAACCTCGGCCTGCAGCTGCCCGGGCCGCAGCAGGTCGCGATGAAGGCTGCGCTCGACGACGACGCCCACGTGGACGAGCAGCACGCCCGCTACGCCCGGCGCCGCTCGGCGCTCCGGGCAGCTGTGAAGGCGGCCGGCCTCCGGGTCGACCACTCCGAGGGCTCGCTCTACCTGTGGGCGACCCGGGACGAGTCGTGCTGGGACACGGTGTCCTGGCTCGCCGGGCAGGGCATCCTCGTGGCGCCCGGTGACTTCTACGGGCACGCCGGACGGCGTCACGTCCGGATCGCGATCACCGCGACCGACGAACGTGTCGACGCCGCGGTGGCACGACTGGCTCAGCCGTAGGGCGTCCTCTGCCCGCTCGGCATCGCGAACGCTCCGGCCTCGATCGGCGCACGCATCGGTGCCGCGGTCATGATGCGCACCGCCGAGATCGCCTCCACCCGGATCACCGAGTGCTCACGTTCGTGGGAGTTCATGACGACGCCGAAGCCGTCCACCGCCACGACCTGTCCGGAGATCCACTGCCCCCCGACAAGGATCTCCACCGGAATCCCGTTGTCCCGGGCCCGGTTCAATGCCGTACCGATGGTGTACAGCGTGGAATCGCCACTCATCCGTCCCCCTCAAACCGTGGTGCAGTCAAGCACATAGCAACCCCCCCGGGTCTCTTTTCGTACCTTTCATGGTCACAAAACGGCACGAGGGCCCGCAATGACACGTGCGCACTAGGGGAGTCTGCCGGTTCGGCGGAGCGTCTCAGTCGCCCTCGACGACGTCGACGTGGACGTGGTCGCGGTGCTCGAGGACCTGCCGGTCACCGGGCCGGTCGCCCGGGTCGTAGTCACGCCAGCCCGCCTCGCTGCGGGCTCCCGACGACCAGATCTTGGCGTCGAAGATGACGTGGTCGATCTCCAACCGGTCGGCGTGGGCGACGAGGTACTGCGCGATCGCCCAGCCCCTGCGGTTGTTGGCCTCGTTCACCGGGCGCACGAAGATGTCGATCGCTCGGCCGTCGTAGTGCGCGGAACCCTCCATGTGCCCGTCCCGGACGCCCCGGGGCTCGTAGCCGCCCAGGGGCAGGTCGCCGAAGGCCCGCTGCACGTCCTTGCGGACGGCGTTCGCCCGCGGGGTCAGGCCGTTGCGGCGCGGCTCCTCCTGCTTCGGGTCCTCCAGGAAGTCGCGGACCACGCAGCTGAACTGCCCGTCGGGGCTGTAGCCGGTGAGCGCGGAGGCCAGTGCCCGGGCGTCGTCGGCGTGGTCCTCGTAGGCCTCGGGGAAGCCTGAGCGCTGCACCTCCTGCGCGGCCTCGGTGATCCGCATCGCCTCGTAGCCGTCGACCTTCTCCAGCGCGTCGTAGAAGGCGTTGGTCGCGTAGTAGGGGTCGAGGATCTCCTCCTCGGAGCCCCACCCCATCGAGGGGCGCTGCTGGAACAGCCCGAGCGAGTCCCGGTCGCCGTGCTCGATGTTGACGATCTTGCTCTCCTGGTAGGCCGTCGCGAGCGCGATCGACACGGCGCGGGCGGGCAGCCCCCGGCGTACCCCGATCGCCGCGATCAGGCTCGCGTTCTCCGCCTGCTCGGTGCTGAGCTCGAAGACGTGACCGTTGACCTCGACCTCGCAGCCCTCGGGGTCGGGCAGCGGGCCGGTGCCGCGGTAGATGAACAGCCCCGCGGCCGCCACCACGGCGAGGACGGCCAGACCGACCAGGACAGCGCGCGCTGCGCCACCCTGCTCGGTCCGGGATCGTCGATGGGGCGAGTCAGTCGTTGGCATGGAGGGCGGTGTTCAGCTCGATGCCGTCCCCCTGCCAGGGCACGGCCTCGATCGCACCACTGACAGAGTTCCGGCGGAACAGCACGTTGCTGGCGCCCGAGAGGTCGGCGGCCTTGATGACCTTGGGCTTGCCGTCCATGTCCTTGACGGTGACCTTGGTGCCGGCGGTGACGTAGCAGCCCGCCTCCACCACGCAGTCGTCCCCCAGGGAGATGCCGATCCCGGCGTTGGCGCCGATCAGGCAGCGCCGACCCACGGAGATGACCTCCTTGCCGCCCCCGGAGAGGGTGCCCATGATCGAGGCGCCGCCACCCACGTCGGAGCCCTCGCCGACCACGACACCGGCGCTGATCCGGCCCTCGACCATGGAGGAGCCGAGCGTGCCCGCGTTGAAGTTCACGAACCCCTCGTGCATCACCGTGGTGCCCGAGGCCAGGTGCGCGCCGAGCCGGACCCGGTCGGCGTCGGCGATCCGGACCCCGGTGGGGATCACGTAGTCGGTCATCCGCGGGAACTTGTCCAGGCCGTAGACGCTCACGTGCCGGCCGTCCGCCTTGAGCCGCAGCCGGGTCTGCTCGAAGCCCTCGACCGCGCAGGGGCCCTCGCTGGTCCACACCACGTTGGCGAGCAGGCCGAAGATCCCGTCGAGGTTGACCGAGTGCGGTACGACGGCCCGCCCGCTGAGCAGGTGCAGGCGCAGCCACGCGTCGTGCGAGTCGGCCGGCGGACGCTGCAGGTCCTCGACGACCGTGCGCACGACCACGCGACGCACGCCTCGCGCCTCGTCCACGCCCTCGAGCTTGCTCAGCTCGACCGGGGCCGTCGCGTCGGAGGACGGCGAGCCGAGCTGCGGGGTCGGGTACCACGTGTCCAGGACGGTGTCCTGGTCGGCGTCCCCGGTGCCGGCGAGGGTGGCCAGGCCGTAGCCCCAGGCCGCGGTCGGGGTGGTCTCGTGCGTCTGCTGGTTGCTCTCGGTCACGTGTGCAACGCTATCGAAACCCGCCAAGGTGGGATGGACCGGCTCGTACCGGTTCGCCCGCGTTCGACCGAGCGAAGGGGATCGCGCATGAGCACGGGGCATCCGACCGCCTCCTGGTACGAGCTGTGCATGGACACCACAGGGGGCGAGACGCTCGGCCGGTTCTGGGCTGAGGCGATCGGCGCACAGTTCCGTCCCGACGACGCGGCCGGTGACGTGGTCTCGTCGCTGCCGGGCGGGGACATCGCCATGTGCACCGTGCCGGAGGCGAAGACGGTCAAGCACCGGGTCCACCTCGACATCTACGCGGCCTCCCTCGACGACCTGGTCGCCCGCGGCGCCTCCGTCGTGCTGCCGGCCGAGGAGTCCGGCCTCCGGTGGACGGTGATGCGCGACCCCGAGGGCGGCGAGTTCTGCGCCTTCCTGCGGCCGGCTGAGGACCTGCCCGACTACCGGTTGCACGGTGTGGTGGTCGACTCCGCGGACCCGGAGGAGCTCGCGACGTGGTGGGGCGACGTGCTCGGCGTGGCGGTCGACGACAATGACGGCCGAGGGTTCTGGACGCTGACCGGGGTCCCGGGGATGCCGATCACGACCATGGACTTCGTGCCGGTGCCCGAGCCGAAGACGGTGAAGAACCGCATCCACTGGGACGTCTACTCGACCGTCGAGGAGATGACCGCGAAGGGCGCCCGGCTGCTCCGCGCCCGTGACGAGGAGATCTCCTGGGACGTGATGGCCGACCCGGAGGGCAACGAGTTCTGCGTGTTCGACAGGATCTCCTCATGAGCAACCTCGACCTCACCGTGGACGCCGTGCAGCTGACCGAGGACCTCGTCAACATCGAGTCGGTCAGCGGCAACGAGCAGAAGATCGCCGACGCCGTGGAGACCGCCCTGGCCGAGCTGCCCCACCTGGAGGTGATCCGGTTCGGCAACACCGTCATCGCGCGCACCCACCACGGGCATGCGGAGCGGGTGGTGATTGCCGGGCACCTCGACACCGTGCCGCTCAACGACAACCTCCCCGCCCGCCGGGACGAGGAGCACCTGCACGGCCTCGGCACCTGCGACATGAAGAGCGGGTGCGCGGTCGCGCTGCGGCTGGCGGCCACCATGCCGGTGACCAACCGCGACATCACCTTCTTGTTCTACGAGTGCGAGGAGGTCGAGGCCGAGCGCAACGGGCTGCAGCTGCTGGGTGCCGCGCACCCCGAGCTCCTCGAGGCCGACTTCGCGATCCTGATGGAGCCCTCGGACGCGGTCGTCGAGGCCGGCTGCCAGGGAACCATGCGCGTCGACGTTCGCACCCGCGGAGAGCGGGCGCACTCGGCGCGGTCCTGGAAGGGCGCCAACGCGATCCACGCCGCCGGTGAGGTGCTCCGCCGGCTCAACGAGTACGAGCCGCGCCGGCCGGTCATCGACGGACTGGAGTACCGCGAGGGGCTGAACGCGGTGTACATCAGCGGCGGTGTCGCCGGGAACGTGCTGCCCGACGAGTGCGTGGTCTCGGTGAACTTCCGGTTCGCGCCGGACCGCTCGGAGGTGGAGGCGCTGGCGCACATGAAGGAGGTCTTCGACGGCTTCGACATCGAGGTCGCCGACACCTCCCCGGGGGCGCTGCCGGGCCTGTCGGTGCCGGCCGCCGCCGCGTTCATCGAGGCGGTCGGCGGCGTGGCCAACCCGAAGTTCGGCTGGACCGACGTGGCCCGCTTCTCCGCCCTCGGCATCCCCGCGGTGAACTTCGGACCGGGCGACCCGCACCTGGCGCACAAGCAGGAGGAGTTCGTGCCGATCGCGCACATCCGCACTGTCGAGGCGCAGATGCGGACCTGGCTGGGGGAGGGCGCATGAGCGCGACGGACCCGGACGGTGTGGGCGACCCGCGGGACGCAGCGGACCCCGACGGCGTGCCCGAGGGTCCGGAGAAGTTCCGCGGCCGGATGTTCATGCGGCGCAGCCAGTTCCAGACCAGCACCACCGACCAACGCCTGCTGGACTCGCGCGGGCCGACCGACTGGGTGCACACGGACCCGTGGCGCGTGCTGCGGATCCAGTCCGAGTTCATCGAGGGCTTCGGGGCGCTCGCCGAGCTCGGCCCGGCGATCTCGGTGTTCGGCTCCGCGCGAACGCCGGTGGACGACCCGATGTACGAGCTCGGCATCGAGCTCGGCGGTGCCCTGGCCGAGGCCGGCTTCGCGGTCGTCACCGGCGGCGGGCCGGGCGCCATGGAGGCGGCCAACCGCGGTGCCCTGGAGGCCGGTGGCGTCTCGGTGGGGCTCGGGATCGAGCTGCCCTTCGAGGCCGGGCTGAACCCCTACGTCGACGTGGGCGTGAACTTCCGCTACTTCTTCGCGCGGAAGATGATGTTCGTCAAGTACGCCCAGGGCTTCGTGGTGCTCCCCGGTGGCTTCGGCACCTTCGACGAGCTCTTCGAGGCGCTGACCCTGGTGCAGACCCAGAAGGTGACCTCCTTCCCGATCGTGCTGCTCGGCACGTCGTACTGGGCTGGCCTCGTGGACTGGCTGCGGCAGACCGTGCACGCCGACGGGAAGATCTCCGACTCCGACTTCGACATGTTCAGCCTCACCGACGACGTCGAGGAGGCCGTGCAGGTCATGGTCGACGCGCAGCAGCGGCGGGCCTCGGCGGCACCCGGCGGCGGGGAGAAGTACACCTTCACCTCCCGACCGGACTGAGCCCGCGGCGCTTGCCGGGACCTGGCACGATTCGTTCCATGACCTGGTTCTTCGCCGTCCTCATCGTGCTGGTGATGGGCGCGGTCGCCGTGGTCGCCGCCGGACGCGGCGGCACCATGTCCGAGGCCTACGACGACCGTCCCGACGCCCGCGTCCAGGCCGACGGCCCCCTGACGGCGCAGGACCTGCGCACGGTCCGGTTCAGCACCGCGTTCCGCGGTTACCGGATGTCCGAGGTCGACGCGCTGCTCGACCGGCTGATCGCGGAGATGGAGCCGGTACGCCGGACGCGTCCACCCGCCGAAGGGGAGGAGGCCTGATGCGGGCCTTGGTGCGCTCGGAGGTGCACGTGACCGCGCCGGCGCGGACGGTCTGGGACTACGTGGTGGACTGGCCACGCCAGGGCGAGTGGATCCCGATGACCCGCGTCGAGGCGGTCGACGACGCCGACCGGGTCGGCGGACGGATCCGAGCCTGGACCGGCGTCGGGCCGGTCGGGTTCTGGGACCCGATGACGATCACCGCGTGGGAGGTGCAGGCGAACGGGTCTGCACGCTGCGAGGTCCTGCACACGGGTGGTGTCGTCCGCGGCGACGGCGAGTTCGCCGTGGTCGCCGACGGGCCGGAGGCGTGCACGTTCGTGTGGTGGGAGCGGCTCGAGGTCCCCGGCGGCGCCCTGGGTGCGCTGGGCTGGCGGGTCGCCGGTGGCGCGTTCGGCCGCGGGGTCGACCTCGCGCTGCGCCGCCTCGCCGACCGGGTGGAGCGGGACCATGTCGCAGGCTGAGGAGCCGCTGCGCTGCGCGTGGGCAGGGTCCGCGCCCGAGTACGTCGCCTATCACGACACCGAGTGGGGCAGGCCCCTGCGTGGGGACCGTGAGCTGTTCGAGCGGGTCAGCCTCGAGGCGTTCCAGTCCGGGCTGTCGTGGATCACGATCCTCCGGAAGCGGGAGGGGTTCCGCGCGGCGTTCCACGGCTTCGACATCCCTACCGTGGCCGACTTCGGCGAGCCCGACGTACAACGCCTGCTGGACGACGCCGGCATCGTCCGCAACCGCGCCAAGATCGAGGCGACCGTGTCCAACGCCCGCGCGATCCTCGACCTCGACGGCTCCTTCACCGACCTGCTCTGGTCGTTCGCGCCCGACGGCGACGGGCCCGCCCCGGCCACCCTCGCGGACGTGCCGGCGACCTCGGCGGAGTCGAAGGCGATGGCCAAGGAGCTCAAGCGCCGGGGCTTCCGTTTCGTGGGGCCGACGACGGCCTACGCCCTGATGCAGGCCACCGGGATGGTCAACGACCACGTGGCGGACTGCTGGGTGCGCGCACGCGTGTGAACGCGCCACGCCGCGCGGGTGAACGGCGGGAAATGTGCCACTCCCGGGCCGCATGGGGCATGCTTCGACCGTGACTCCGCAACTGATCACCATCGTGCTGACGGTTCTCGCGGCCGTCGTGGTGGTGCTGACCCGGGTCCGACTCGCCAGCAAGCAGGGCGGTGCCGGACGGCTCTCGATCCCGCACACCTTGCTCAACACGCACACGATCAGCGGCCTGCTCGCCCTCGCCGCGTGGTCGTACTTCCTGTACGCCGGGAACGTGTTCATCGGCTGGATCGGGCTCCTGCTGTGGTGGATCACCGTGGTGGCAGGACTGCTGATCCTGGCCCGGTGGATGCCCGCGAAGGGCCGGCACTCCTCGGCACCCGTGGCCGACACCTGGGGCGAGGGCCCGGGCCTGTCCGTGCTCGCGCACGTGGGCCTTCTGGTGGGCGTCCTGATCTTCACCGTGCTGCTGCTGATGGGGGAGCTGTCCTGACCCCACGCCGGCTCGCGGTCCTCGCCGCCAGCGCGCTCGCCGGGTGCCTGCTCGCGGCCGGGTCGGTGGTCGAGGGACCTCCCGCGCTGGCGGAGACCGCCGAGGGGCAGCGCACGGTCGTCGAGCGCCGGGTGATCGGCCACTCGGTCCGGGACCGGCCGATCCGTGCCTACCGCGTCGGTGAGCCCGGGGCCAAGGTCCGGGCGGTGGCGATCGCGGCCATGCACGGCGACGAGGCCGCCCCGCGGCGGATCCTGACCGCGCTGCGGACGGGAAGCCCGGTGCGGGGCGTGGACCTCTGGCTGGTGCCGTCGGCGAACCCCGACGGGCTGGCCGCTCGCACCCGCAAGAACGCGCGCGGAGTCGACCTCAACCGCAACTTCCCCCGCAGCTGGGTGCCCCTGGACGGGGTGGTGGAGTCAGGACGCGGCCCCGCCTCCGAGCCGGAGACTCGCGCGCTGATGCGGTTCCTCGAGCGTGTCGACCCGCGCTTCGTGGTGAGCTTCCACCAGCCGCTGTACGGCGTGGACACCTACAACCCCAAGCACCCGTGGTTCGCGCACCGGCTGGCCCGCGAGCTGCGGCTGCCGAAGAAGGACTTCAGCTGCGGCGGGCAGTGCCACGGCACGCTCACCCAGTGGTTCAACCACCGCTTCGACGGGGTTGCCGTCACCGTCGAGTACGGCCGGCGGCCGTCAGCGCTGCGGATGACCGAACGGGCGCCGCGTCAGCTGCTGCGGGCGCTGCGCGGCGACCGCTGACCGGGGCTCGTCAGAAGGTACGTCGGACCCAGCGCTCTGGCCCCATCACGGTCCGCGGCGCCAGCCCGGGGTCGAGCCACCGCACCAGCCAGCGCACGTCGGCGATGGGCGCGGAGACGCAGCCGGCGGTGTACCGGTTCTTCTTCACGTGCAGGAAGATCCCGCCACCACGCTCGGTGTCGGCGGGGTCGCGCGCGACGTACTGCCTGCGCTGGTCCGACCAGTGCACGCCGCTGGGCAGGTTGAAGCCGAGGACGATGCTGTAGGCGTACTCGTAGCCGTAGTCGGCCAGCCGCTCCACGTAGTCCGGGCGCCACCGGGTGGTGGCCGCCTTCGACGGCTGGTAGATGTTGTACGTCGCCGGATCCCGCGGCTCGTAGGGCCAGAAGTCGTTCCCGTCCACGCGCCGGTAGCGGATCGGCCCGCCCGGGTCGGAGCGGGTGCCGAAGGCGTAGCGCATCCCGAACCGTCCCGCGGGCGTGGTGCCGGTGCTCTGCTGCCGCCTCGCCGCGCGGACGAACCCGTTCCAGCCGAGGGAGACCGCGACAGGGCCGCGGACCAGCCGCCAGGTGTCGCCGCGCTTGCGCCACACGCGCATCGTCGCGGACGTGCTCGACCAGCGGGAGCTGGTCACCGTGACCAGCTGCTTGACCCGCGGACCGACGGAGACGTCCGCGGCCAGGGTGCGTCCCGCGGCGCCCGCGGGGCTGCCCGCGGCACCGGCGACGAGGCCCGACCCGAGCATCACGATCGTGGTGAGAAGGACGCCGAGTCGTCCTCGCATCAGGTCTACCGCCCCTCGAAGGTGGGTTTCTCCTTGGCGACAAAGGATGCCACAGCGCGGCGGTGGTCCCCGGTTCCTCCGGTGAGCGCCATCATCTTCGCCTCGAAGTCCAGCGACGAGTCGAAGTCGTGCCCGGCCGAGTGCTGCACCGACCGGCGGATCGCGCCGAAGGCGACGGTGGGGCCGGCGGCGAGACGGCCCGCCAGCTCGGCAACCGCGTCGGCCAGGTCCTCCGCAGCGACGACCTTCGTGGCCAGGCCCAGCTCGGCGGCCTCGGTGGCGGGGATGGTCCGCGGGAAGTAGAGCAGCTCCAGGGCCTTCGCCCGGCCGACCAGACGCGGCAGCGTCCACGACGAGCCGGTGTCGCAGGACAGCGCGATCCCCGCGAACGCGAGGTTGAAGCCGGCGTTCTCGGCGAGGATCCGGAAGTCGCAGGCGAACGCCAGCGAGGCCCCGGCTCCGGCAGCGACGCCGTTCACCGCGGCGACCACGGGCTTGGGCATCGTCGCGATCGCCTTGACGATCGGGTTGTAGTGCTCCGGCACGGTGCGGAAGAGCACGTCGTCGTCGTCGCTGTCGAGCAGGGTGATGTGCTCCTTGAGGTCCTGCCCCACGCAGAAGGCGCGGCCGGTCCCGGTGAGCACCACGCAGCGGACCGCGGTGTCCTCGGCCGCGCGGGTCACGGCCTCGTGCAGCGCCTCCTTGGTCGCCACGTTGAGGCTGTTCATGGCGTCGGGTCGGGTGAACGCGATGGTCGCGACGCCGTCGGTCACGTCGTAGGACACGGGCTGGTCGGTCATGCGGTGGCTCCACTCTCGTTCGGGATCGGGGCAAGGCATCGGTCGACGAACCGGGACGCCGCCGGCAGCAGCCGGTCGGCCTCCTCGGCGAAGAACCTAGCGGCCTCGTGCCCGGGCCAGTCGGGCGGCAGCAGCTCGGCGGGCAGCCCGGGGTCGGTGAACAAGAACTTGCGCCACTCGTGCACCAGGTGGGAGCGGACCACGAACGCCCGCTGGTCCGCGTCGTCGAGGTCGACGCGCTCGAGGACCGACTGCGGGTCCTCGACGAGGGTGCGCGCCGCCTCGTGCCAGGACCGGTACGCCTCACCGAGCGCCACCAGGTCCCAGGCCCGCTCCGCCCGGGCGCGCGGGTCGGGGTCGCGCGCCTCGAACCGGGCCGCGTCCGCCTGTTCGGCGGCGAGCAGCTGGTCGACCTCGGAGGAGCGGAACGGGCTGATCCAGGTGCTGTCGCTCAACGCCGCGTAGCCCAGGAACGCGAGACCGGAGCGGATCCGCTCGCGTGCCGAGCGGTTGGTGACCGGCTCCAGCACGATCAGGTCCCAGGCGCCGTGCCACGTGGTCGGACGGGTGCCGTAGATGCGGGCCGCGGCGTCCGCGAGCCGGTGCCGCGCCCGCCGGGTCAGCTCGTAGCCGCGGCCGTCGTCGAGCCGCACCGGGACCAGCCAGCCCTGGCGGACCATGCGGCTGATCGCGGTGCGCACCGCGGGGGCGGTCACGTCGAGCGGTGCCAGGATCCGGACGAGCGCGGCGACGGGCGCCCTGCCACCGCGGGTGCGCAGATGGTCCCCGTAGAGGTCGAACAGCGCCGAACGTGCATGCATAGGGGGAGTGTGCCGCACGGCTGTGGTGGCGCGCGGGACGCCACGATCGTGCCCTCTGCGGACATTGTGGTCAGCCTCGTCCGGAAAGTGCGCGATAATAGGCGTGCAACGCGGAGCGCCGGCACGACGGATCCGGTGCACCACAGCGACAGGAAGAGGTATGCGCATGGCGGCGATGAAGCCGCGGACGGGCGATGGCCCGCTCGAGGTCACGAAGGAAGGGCGCGGCATCGTGATGCGCGTGCCGCTCGAGGGTGGCGGCCGGCTCGTCGTCGAGCTGAATGCTGAGGAAGCGGGGGCGCTCGGCGAGGCGCTCAAGGAGGTCGTCGGCTGACGTCCGTCGGACCGACGAGCAACGACGTCGAAGGCCCCGGACCCGCGAGTCCGGGGCCTTCGTGTTGCCACCGGCCCTCGGGTGAGTAGGGTCGGACCCGCACGCCCCTCCCGTCGTCCGTCTAGAGAGAACCAGCCGTGGCCCACCCAAGTCAGGTCTCGCCGCCCGACATCGCGCTCAGCGAGGTCCCGCCCAGTGGAGTGGTCGGAGCGGACGTCGTCGCGGTCCCCGTCCTGGCGGAGGAGGACGGACCCGCGCTCGGCCCCGGATCCGCCGAGCTCCTCGACGAGCTCGACCTCGACGTGTTCGCCCTGCTCGAGCAGGCCAAGGCGACCGGCAAGGCCGGCGAGATCGTCGACCACGTCGTGCTCTCCGGCGCCGGCCTGAGCAACCCCGGCCTGCGCCTGGTGGTGCTCGCCGGGGTGGGGCAGGGCACGCCGGCTGACCTGCGTCGCTGCGGCGCCGCCCTCGCCCGTCGTACCAAGGGCTTCGGCACGCTGGCCACCTCGGTGGGTGCCCTGAGCGACGACGCCGGTCTGCGCGGCCTCGTCGAGGGTCTGGTGCTCGGCTCGTTCGGGTTCCACCGCCGCTCCGAGGGACCCGAGTCGGTCCCGGTCAGCCGGGTGGTGCTCGCCGCGGTGCAGCCCACCGAGCAGCGGCGCACGGCGCTGGCGCGCGGGCTCGCGGTCGGTGGTGCCGGCTGGACGGCGCGGACGATGGCGCTGGTCCCCTCCAACGAGAAGAACCCCGAGTGGATGGCCGAGCGGGCGGGTGAGCTCGCCAAGCAGGCGGGTCTCGACATCCGCGTGTGGGACGAGAAAGCCCTGGCCAAGGAGGGCTTCGGCGGCATCGTCGGGGTCGGGCAGGGATCGGACCAGCCGCCGCGGCTCATCCGGCTCGACTTCACCCCCGACAAGGTGACCCGGCAGACCCGGCACGTCGTGCTGGTCGGCAAGGGGATCACCTTCGACACCGGCGGACTGTCCATCAAGCCCGGCGAGGCGATGATGACCATGAAGCGGGACATGACCGGGGGCGGCGTGGTGCTGGCCGTCATGGCCGCGCTCGCCGACGTCGACTGCCAGGTCAAGGTCACCGGGCTCGTCCCCTGTGCGGAGAACGCGATCGGCGGCAACGCGATGCGCCCCGGTGACGTGCTCCGGCACTACGGCGGCCGGACCAGCGAGGTCACCAACACCGACGCCGAGGGCCGCCTGGTGATGGCCGACGCCCTCGCGTACGCCGTCGAGGAGATCAAGCCCGACGTGCTGGTCGACGTCGCCACCCTCACCGGTGCGATGAAGCTCGCCCTCGGTCAGCGCACCGGCGGCTTCTTCGCCACCGACGACGCCCTGGCCGACCTGCTGCGCACGGCCGCCGCTGCGGCCGGCGAGCCGCTGTGGCGGATGCCGCTGGTCGAGGACTACGAGGCGAAGCTGGAGTCCAAGGTCGCCGACGCCGACAACGCGGCGAAGGGCGGCGGGGGCGCGATCACCGCTGCCCTGTTCCTCCGGCACTTCACCGGTGGACTGCCCTGGGCGCACCTGGACATCGCCTCGGTCGGGGACTCCCCGGTGGACGCCTACGAGTGGACAATGGGGGCGACCGGCTTCGGCGCCCGCGCGCTGCTGCACTGGCTGGAGCTGCGCGACCCGCTCGCCGGCGTCACGAGCTGAGGACGAGAGGAGCGAGCATGCACGGCCTGACCGTCCGCTGGTCACTCGCGGACGCCCCCGAGGGCGTCGACGAGGCGCTCGCCGCCTATGTCGAGGCCACCTCGCACCCGAAGTTCTCCGGCAAGGAGGGCCTGCGGTTCAAGACCTGGCGCACCCGGCCCGGTGAGTGGTTCGAGGGGTGCTACGTCTTCGAGACCCCGCAGGCGCGGGACGCCTTCGAGGAAGGGTTCCGCAAGACCGCCGCGGAGTCTCCCGGGTCCCAGATCATCGGGTCCGCGCCGGAGCTGATCGAGCCGTGCGAGATCGTCGCGGTCGCCGAGGGCGCGGCCGGGTTCCTCGCCGCGCCGAGCTACCGCTGACTCAGGCGGTCCTCGCGCGGTCCAGGGTGGGCACCCAGAACCGCAGCTTGCCCTCGCGGGTGTCCTCGTAGACGCCGCCGTTCTTCTCGATGGTGCGGCGCGAGCCGACGTTGTCGACGTCGCAGGTGACCAGCACCGGGTCGATGCCGCGCTCGGCGCACAGCGGCAGCATCAGCTGCAGCGCCCGGGTGGCGTGGCCACGGCGGCGGGCCGAGGGCCGCACCGAGTAGCCGATGTGGCCTCCCCAGGTGAGCAGCAGGTCGGTCAGCTCGTGGCGCAGCGAGATCTGCCCGAGGTACTCGTCGCCGTCGGCCATCCACAGGATCGTCGCCGGCACGAAGCTCGCCGGACGCGGTGCGTCCGCGCGGGGCTGCGCGGCGAGCAGGTCGGTGAGCTCGGCGAACACCCGGGGCCGCTCGAGGTCCTCCCGGGTGAAGGCCACCCCGGGGAAGGCCCCGTCGGCCGGCCAGGACAGCAGGCCCGCGTAGTGCTCCTCGCCCGCGGCGAGGAACTCGTCCACGGCGGCCAGGAACGACCGGTGGAACCGCGGGTGGGGCGTGGCGAGCTCGAACATGCGACCAGGGTAGGGACGGCCGGGCCGGGCCTCCACCGGTTTACTCGGGGTCGGGCGTCCAGACCTTCTTGGCCACCAGCAGCCCGTCGCCGACCGGCAGCAGCACCGGCAGCAGCAGGTCGTGGTCACGGACCGTCTTGCCCAGCTCGCGGATCGCGACCGTCTCGGCGTCGCGCTGGGCGGGGTCGGCGACCCGGTCGTGCCACAGCGCGTTGTCGAAGGCCACGATGCCGCCGGGCTTGAGCAGCCGCAGCGCCTCGGTGAGGTACTCGGAGTACTCCAGCTTGTCCCCGTCGCAGAAGACCAGGTCGTAGTGCCCGTCGGTGAGCCGGGGGAGCACGTCGAGCGCGGCGCCGGGGATCAGCCGGACCCGCTGCGGCTGGATGCCGGCCTCGGTGAACGTCTGCTTGGCCAGCCGCTGGTGCTCGGCCTCGAGGTCGACCGAGGTGAGCACGCCGTCGGGACGCATGCCGCGCAGCATCCACAGTCCGGAGACGCCGGTGCCGGTGCCGATCTCCACCACGGCGCGGGCCTCGGTGACCGCGGTCAGGAAGCGCAGTGTCGCCCCACACCCGGAGCCGATCGGCACCACGCCGACCTCGGTGGCCCGGGACCGCGCAGCCGCGAGGACCTCGTCCTCGCTCACGAACTCCTCGGCGTACGCCCAGGACGCGGGCTTGATTCCCGTAGCGATGGTGGCCTCCTCGGTCGAAACGGTCGATTTCTGGCGCTCCTGGGCGTGACTCTACCGGTCCAGGCCGGAGCAGGTGTGGCACGGGAACACTTCGGGCAGGCTGCACGTTGAACCGCAAAACCCAGGAAGATGAGCAGGTTTCCTCAGGCCGCTCTCAGGAGCGGCTCCTAGCGTGATGGAGGTCAGCGCCAGCACGATGGCGACCACGTTGAGCGGCTTGGCCGCGCGAGCCCCCTGGGGCAAGGAGCGCCGGATGAACGAGTCCGACCACCTCGACCGACCCACCGGAGACGTCTCCGCATGGGAGGCGCCGTCGTGGGAGGAGGTCGTGGACCAGCACTCCGCGCGCGTGTACCGCCTCGCCTACCGGCTGACCGGCAACCCGCACGACGCCGAGGACCTCACCCAGGAGGTGTTCGTCCGGGTGTTCCGCTCGCTGTCCTCCTACACGCCCGGCACCTTCGAGGGCTGGCTGCACCGGATCACCACGAACCTGTTCCTGGACCAGGCCCGCCGCAAGCAGCGGATCCGGTTCGACGCGCTCGCGGACGACGCCGACACCAAGCTGCCCGGCCGGGCGCCGAGCCCGGACGCGCAGGTCACCGACCGGCTCTTCGACGACGACGTGGAGGCCGCGCTGGCCGACCTGCCGCCGGACTTCCGGGCCGCGGTCGTGCTCTGTGACATCGAGGGCCTCTCCTACGAGGAGATCGCCGACGTGCTCGGTCTGAAGATGGGCACCGTGCGGTCCCGGATCCACCGGGGCCGCAGCATGCTCCGCAAGTCCTTGGCGCACCGGGCGCCGAGCACCGGGCGGGTGCGCTACTCCGGTCCGGCTGACTCGCGCGGCCACGGCCTGGTCCCGCAGACGTGATGCTCCCGCTCGGCGGACACCTCGGCTCGTCGGTGAGCGCGCTCGTCGACGGTCAGCTCGACCCGGAGACCACCGAGCGCGCCTGGGCCCATGTTCTCGGCTGCGCAGCCTGCCGCCGACTGGTCCAGCGCGAGGGCTGGGTGAAGACCCGGCTGGCGAGCACGCACGCACCCGACGAGGTCGGGCCCTCGGACCGGCTGCGCAGGTCGCTGTACCAGCTCGACGGACAGGCCGCCCCGCCCCGCCCGGCCTGGGAGAGTCTCGACGCCTGGATGGCGGTGGACGAGATCGAGCGTCGCGGACGCGGCAGGCGCCGCGCCGGCCTGGCGCTGGCGGGCGCGGGCGGCGTGTCCGCGGCCGTCCTGGGCTTCGCCTCGCTCAGCGGTGCCGGGCTCGGTATCGGCGGGGCGCCCGCGGGCACCCCGGTCACCTCGGTCACCCGTCCCGCGGCGGCCCCCACCACCGCGGTCGTCGCGCCCGGGGTCACCGTGCACGGCCGGCTCCCGCTCCGGGCGCTCGGCGGTCCGCGGTCCGACGTACCGCCCTCCCGACGGTGACCGGGCGGCGGCCGTTTGCCGCCGTAGGCCAAAATGGGGTGCGTGACTGAGTACGACGGACCCGGCCGGTCGGACGACCCCGCGGATCAGCCCAGGGATCAGCCCACCGACGACCGCACCGAGCCCGTCGCGCCGGCGGAGGAGACCCAGCCGATCCAGCAGGGCTGGCAGCAGGACTACTCCCACCAGCACGGCTACGGGTACCCGACCACCGCCTACCCGACGGCCGGTTACTACCAGCACCAGCCCACGCCGAAGCGGCCGTCGCTGCCGGGGTGGGTGTGGCCGGTCGTCGCGGTCACCGCGCTGCTCGTGGGCCTGTTCGGCGGCACGATCGGCGGCGTCCTGGTGTCCTCGTCGATGAACAACGGTCCCAGCGTGTTCGAGTCCGAGGAGGGCGTGCCGGCGCCGCTGGACCCGGAGAACGGCAGTGTCGCGGCGGTCGCCGAGCAGCTGCTGCCGAGCACCGTGCAGATCCTGGTCCGCGGCGGTGGGGGCGACGGCAGCGGCGCCAGCGGCTCCGGCTTCGTGGTGGACCGCGAGGGGCACGTGATCACCAACAACCACGTGGTCTCCGGGGCCGACGACGACGCGTTGCGCGTCGTCGACCACCG
Source organism: Nocardioidaceae bacterium (assembly GCA_035457605.1). Taxonomy (GTDB): domain Bacteria; phylum Actinomycetota; class Actinomycetes; order Propionibacteriales; family Nocardioidaceae; genus Nocardioides_C. The sequence goes on along the minus strand of DATIBI010000315.1, from coordinate 8,076 downwards.
GGGCCGCACGCACGAGGCGACCGTGGTCGGCGCGAGCCCGGTCTACGACATCGCGGTCCTCGAGATCGACGCCCCGGGCGCTCTCAAGCCCGCCGCGATCGGCTCCTCCCGGTCGATGAACGTCGGGGAGACCGTGGTGGCGATCGGCTCGCCGCTGGGCCTGAGCAGCACGGTCACCTCGGGGATCGTCAGCGCCCTGGACCGTCCGGTGACCACCGGTGACGCGGACGAGTCCTCCTACATCAACGCGGTGCAGACCGACGCCGCGATCAACCCGGGCAATTCGGGTGGTCCGCTGGTGAACCTGCGCGGTCAGGTCGTCGGGGTGAACTCCGCGATCGCCACCATGGGCGGGTTCGGCGGCGAGGCCGGGAACATCGGGGTCGGTTTCGCGATCCCGATGGAGCAGGTCCGCGTGACCGCCGCGCAGATCCTGCGCACCGGCGAGGCCAAGTACCCCGTGATCGGGGCGAACGTCGACACCCGGTCCCGGCGCGACGGCGCCGAGATCGTCGAGGTCCCCTCGGGCACGCCTGCGGACCAGGCAGGCCTGGAGGAGGGCGACATCGTCGTGGCCGTCGACGACGTGCGGGTCACCGACGGCATCGAGCTGATCGTGGCGATCCGCAGCCACCAGCCGGGCGAGACGGTGAGCCTGACCGTGCGCCGGGACGGGCGCGAGCAGCAGGTCGAGATCACCCTCGACGCGAAGGTCGGCTGACCGCTAGGTCGCCTCGCTGTCGTACGGCGGGCGTTCCCCCGCCCGCAGCGGACGCAGGCCGGGGCGCGCCGGGACCGGGTCCTCGTCCTCGTCGTCGTTCATCGCCTCGAGGATGTGCTTGCGCACCGCCTTGCGCGGGTCGAGGTCGGAGAGCTCGAGGTCGGCGAACTCGGGCCCGAGCTCGTTGCGCAGGTCGTCACGCGCCGCCTGGGTGAACTGCCGCACCTGCCGAAGGAACCGGCCTGCCTGGCGCGCGAACTCCGGCAGCCGGTCGGGCCCGAAGACCACGACCCCGACCACGATGAGGACCAGGAACTCTGCGAGCCCGACGTCGAACACGGGTCAGAATCTACCGGCTGGGGTGAGGCCGAGCTGCATCCCCGCCAGACCCCGGCCGCGTCCGGACAAGGTGGCCGCCACCTTGTCCAGCTCGCGGGCGGCGGGGGAGTCGGGGGCCGCCTCGACGATGGGGGTGCCGGTGTCGCCGCCGGAGCGGAGCTCCAGGTCGAGCGGCACCTCGCCGAGCACGGGCACGTCGTAACCGAACCGCCCTGACAGCGTGGCCGCGACCCGGGCGCCGCCGCCGGCGCCGAACACCTCGAGCCGGTGCTCGGGGCCGCAGTGCGGGCAGGGCAGGAAGGACATGTTCTCCACCACGCCCACCACGCGCTGGTGCATCATCGAGGCCATCGTGCCGGCGCGCTCGGCGACCTCGGCGGCCGCCTCCTGCGGCGTGGTCACCACGACCACCTCCGCGTTCGGCAGGTGCTGGCCCAGCGAGATGGCGAGGTCGCCGGTGCCCGGCGGGAGGTCGAGGAACAGCGCGTCCAGGTCGCCCCAGTAGACGTCGCTGAGCATCTGCACCAGCGCACGGTCCAGCATCGGCCCGCGCCAGGCGACCACCTGGTCGCGGCGCGGCTTGAGCATGCCGATCGAGATCACGGAGATGCCACCGGCGGTGGGCACCGGCATGATCATGTCCTCGACCTGGGTCGGGCGGACGTCGCCGACCCCGAGCATCGCCGGCACCGAGTGGCCGTAGATGTCGGCGTCCACGATGCCGACCTTGAGACCCTGCCGGGCCATCGACACCGCGAGGTTCACCGTGACCGAGGACTTGCCCACACCGCCCTTGCCGCTGGCGATCGCGTAGACCTTGGTCAGCGAACCCGGCTGGGCGAACGGGATCTCCTTCTGCGCCTGCCCGCCGCGCAGCGTCTGCTGCAGGCCCGAGCGCTGCTCGGGAGACATCACGCCGAGGGTGAGGTCCACCGCGGTGACGCCGGGGACCTTGCCGACCGCGGCGTTCACGTCGCGGGTGATGGTGTCCTTGAGCGGACAGCCTGCGACCGTGAGCAGCACGGTCACGGAGACCTTGCCGGCGTCGTCGACGTCGACCGACTCGACCATGCCGAGCTCGGTGATGGGTCGCCGGATCTCGGGGTCGTTGACGGTGGCGAGCGCAGCCTGGATCTGCTCGAGGACGGGGGAGGTCATGTGTCTCAGGGTACGTCGGGCAGGGCGACCGGGTGCGGGCCGGTCAGCATGTCACCCCTCACACTCGTCCTCGTCCTCCTCCTTGCGGGCCCGTTCGTCGAGCTCGTTGAGCAGCGTGCGCAGCTCGGAGCGGACGTAGTCGCGGGTGGCGACCTCGCCGAGCGCCATCCGCAGCGAGGCCATCTCCCGGGCCAGGAACTCCATGTCGGCGTGCGCCCGTGCGTTGGCCTGCCGGTCCTGCTCCGAGACCACCCGGTCCCGGTCCTCCTGCCGGTTCTGGGCGAGCAGGATCAACGGTGCTGCGTAGGAGGCCTGCAGGCTGAGCATCAGGGTCAGGAAGATGAACGGGTAGGCGTCCCACTGCAGGTCCGACGGGACGACCCAGTTCCACACCAGCCACACGGTGACGAACAGCGTCATGTACAGCAGGAACTTCGCGGTGCCCATGAAGCGCGCGAAGTTCTCCGCGAAGCTGCCGAACGCGTCGGGGTCGTAGCTGGGCCTGCGGACGAGCTGGCGGCGGCGCTCGGCAGGGGTGTCGAGGCGCGACCGGGTCTCCCGACGCCTCTCGCGGTCAGGCACGCAGCACACCTCCCCGGGCGGGCCGGTCCCGCCAGTTCTCCGGCAGCAGGTGGTCCAGCAGATCGTCGACGGTGATCGCGCCGAGCAGGCGGCCGTTCTCGTCCGTCACCGGAGCGGCGACCAGGTTGTAGGTCGCGAGGTGCCGGGCCACGTCCTCCAGGGTGGCGGTCGGGCGCAGCGGGTCCATGTCGGTGTCGAGCACGCCGCCGACCATGGTCGAGGGAGGCTCGCGCAGCAGCCGCTGGATGTGCGCGACGCCGAGCAGCCGTCCGGTGGGCGGCTCCAGCGGCGCCCGGCAGACGTAGACCAGCGCCGCCAGCGACGGGGTGAGCTCGGCGTTGCGGACCCGGGCCAGCGCGTCGGCGACGGTCGCGTCCGGCGGCAGGATCACCGGCTCGGTGGTCATCATGCCGCCGGCTGTCTTCTCCTCGTAGGACAGCAGCCGGCGGACGTCCTCGGCCTCCTCGGGCTCCATCAGCCGAAGCAGCCGCTCGGCGATGTCCTTGGGGAGCTCGGCGATCAGATCGGCCGCGTCGTCGGGCGACATCTCCTCGAGCACGTCGGCGGCCCGCTCCTGGTCGAGGTTGCCCAGGATCTCGACCTGGTCCTCCTCCGGCAGCTCCTCGAGCACGTCGGCGAGCCGCTCGTCGTCGAGGGCGGCTGCGATCTCCCGGCGCCGCTTCGCGGGCAGGTCGTGGATGACGTTCGCCAGGTCGGCGGGCCGCATCTCCTCGAGCGCGGCCAGCAGGTGCGTGGCGCCCTGCTGCTCCTCGGGGAGGGCGAGACCGTCCACCTCGTCCCAGTCCACGACGTGGGTCTGCCCCTTGCGGCCGAAGCGCTTGGAGCCTTCCTGCAGCGCGACCTTGCTGAGCACCCAGTCCCGGCTCCGGTTCTGCTCCATCGCGACGTCGTAGACGCTTCCGGAGACCCCGCTCTCGCGGATCGTGACCTTGCGGTCGAGCATCTGCCCGAACACCAGCGTCTCGGTCGAGCGTTGCTCGAACCGGCGCATGTTCACGAGGCCGGTGGTGATCACCTGGCCGCTGTCGACGTGGGTGACGCGGGTCATCGGGACGAAGATCGAGCGCCGGCCGAAGACCTCCACGACCAGACCGAGCACACGCGGCTGCTGGCCGGCGGCGCGCAGTGCCACGACCAGGTCGCGCACCTTGCCGACCTGGTCGCCCGCGGGGTCGAAGACCGGCAGTCCGGCGAGCCGGGCTGCGAAGACGCGGGTCGGGGAAGTGCTCACGTCCAGATACGTTAGCGGCCTGGCCCAGGTCTGTAAGGATTGCGGCCATGCGCCTGCGTTACGACATCGTCGACGTGTTCACCGACCGACCCTTCGCCGGCAACCAGCTCGCCGTGGTGCACGGGGCCGAGGACCTCAGCACCGCGCAGTGCCTGGCCATCGCCCGCGAGTTCAACTTCTCCGAGACGACGTTCCCCGCCGCGCCGGTGAACGGCAACGAGTACGCCACCCGCATCTTCACACCGGCGGCCGAGATCCCGTTCGCAGGCCACCCGACTCTGGGGACGGCGTGGGTGCTGCGCGAGCAGGGGCTGCTCACCGCCACGGAGGCGACCCAGGTGTGTGGGGCGGGCCGGATCGGGCTGTGCCTCGGCGACGACCTGGTCGAGCTCGCCGCGACCCCGCGTGACCTGCTCGGGCCACTGCCCGAGGAGGCCGCGGTGTCGCTGCTGCGTGGCATCGGGCTCGACGGAGCCGACCTCGACGGTCCGGTGTGGGTGGCCGGTTCCGGGCTCACCTTCGTGCACCTGCCGGTCCGCGCCGACGCGGTCGCACGCGCCGTGCCGACGAGCCGGCCGATCGCCCAGCACGTCGCAGGTGTGTCCGGGCTCGCCGACCTGCGCGACCCGCTGGAAGGCATCTACGTGCACCACCTCGCCGAGGGCGCAGGTGAGCTCGCGGTGCGGGCCCGGATGCTCGACCCGACGCTGGCCGCGCTGGAGGACCCGGCGACGGGGTCCGCGGCGGCAGGCCTGGGCATGGCCCTGGTGGCGTCCGGCCGGCTCCCCGACGGGGGCGTCTACACGATCGCCCAGGGCGTGGAGATGGGCCGGCCCTCACGGCTGCGCGGCCACGTCCGCGCGGAGGGCGGCCGGGCCGTCGAGTGCCGGGTCGGCGGGGCGGTGCAGCCGGTGGCCTCGGGCGAGATCCGTGTTCCCTCACCTCACAGCGGCCTCGGGACCACCAGCACCGGGCGCTCGGAGAACTCGAGCACGTGCCGGGTGACCGTGCCGACAAACGGATGACCGGGACCGCGGACGTCGGCCCGGCCGAGGACCACGAGGTCCGCGGCCCAGTCCCGCGCCTGGGCGAGCAGGATGGCGGCAGGCTGACCGTTCAGGCTCACCGTGTCGGCAGGTACCCCGGCCCGGTCGGCCTCTCCAGCCACATGGCGCAGCAACCCTGCGGCCGCGGCGCTGCGCCTCTCCTGGAGCCCGCCGTCGTGCTGCATCAGGGTCAGGGCTTGTGTGAGCTCGCCGTCGCTGAGGACGTTGACGAAACGGATGCAGCCACCCGACGAGGCTGCGACGCGGATGGCGAGGCGCGCGGCAGCCATGGCGGCGGGGGAGTCGTCCACGCCCACGAGGATCCGGGTGAACGCCTGCGACGTCATGACCGACCGCCTCCCGGGCCTTCTGCTTCTTCGTCCGCCCCGAGACTCGCCGCCCACCGCAGCCTGACGCCATCGGCGTGCTCGTCCTCCTCCAGCTTGAACAGCAGCCGGGCAAGGCTCTCCTCCAGCCGGGGGATCCAGCGGTGCTCCACCGCCCGGAGCCGGCGGCGGGTGGCTCGCTCCTGCGCCTCGACCAGGCGCGCGGCCGCCTCGACGACCGCGTGCTGGACGGCGGCGTCGAGAGCGAGGCGACAACGCTCGCGCGCCTCCACCAGCGCGGCGTTCCCGGCCGGTGGGGCCCCGGGCGCGGATGCGGGCCCTGTGACGGTCGCCCCGGCCGGATAGGTCAGACCCATCGACTGCTCCCAGGCGATCTCGACGTGCGCGTCCGCACGGTCGGCGGTGAGCCGGATCGCCCGTTGCCCACCGAGGAGGACGCCCCTCACCACCCAGGTGTCGGCCTCGCGATGGGCCGCCTGCCACGTCGCAGCCGTTCTCTCCTCCTGCAGAGACAGCCGTTGGCGCTCCGCCCGAAGCACACGGAGCTTGTGGTCGAGCAGGTCGGCGGCGCGCCGGGCCGTGGCGAGTCGACGTTGCAGCCAGAGGCGGCCGGCCCTCCCCGCGGGGGTGTGCATGACGCCTGCCACGGGGCTCAGCGCTCCCTCGCGCCGTCGACGTACCGCCGGTCCAGGAGCGAGCTGGGCAGCATCGTCAGCTCACGGCGGGGGAGGACGCGCAGCGCGGACCAGGCGCGGTCCAGGGTCTCGTCGATGGAACGGGACTCGCTGTGGTGCTGGTCGAGGAGACGGCGATCCACCGTCCGCCCGAAGGTCAGGTAGGTCCGGTCCGTCTCGCTCAGCGTCTCCTCACCTACCAGGTCCGCCAGCTCCCGCACCTGGCGGGCTCGCGCCAGCGAGGCCAGGGTCTGGGCAGCCACGTCGAGGTGGTCGTCGCGGGTACGTCCCGACCCGGCGCCCTTGCGCATCAACCGCGACAACGAGCCCAGTGCGTCCATCGGCGGGTAGATCCCGTCCGCCTGCAGGTCGGGGGAGAGCACGATCTGGCCCTCCGTGATGTAGCCGGTGAGGTCGGGCACCGGATGGGTGATGTCTCCTCCGGGCATGGTGAGGACGGGCATGACGGTGACCGAGCCGGCGTGCCCGCGGACGCGTCCGCACCGCTCGTACAGTGACGCGAGGTCGCTGTAGAGGTAGCCCGGGTAAGCGCGCCGTCCGGGAATCTCGCCGCGCGCGGCCGACACCTCGCGCAGCGCCTCCGCGTACGTGGTCATGTCGGCCATGACGACCAGCACATGCCGGTCGAGCTCGAACGCGAGGTGCTCGGCGACCGTGAGCGCGAGTCGCGGGGTCAGGAGCCGCTCGACGACCGGGTCGTCGGCGGTGTTGAGGAACAGCACCAGCTCACCTGACGCCGACCGCTCCTCGAGGGCGTCCCGGACGGCGTCGGCGTCGAGATGGGTGAGCCCCATGCCGGCGAACACCACGCAGAACGGGGCGCCACCCGCCGTCGACTGCGCGGCGACCTGCATCGCCAGCTCGAGGTGCGGCAGCCCGGCCACCGAGAACACGGGAAGCTTCTGGCCTCGGACCAGGGTCGTCAGTGCGTCGATGGCCGACACGCCCGTCAGGATCGGCTCCGACGGTGGCTCCCGATGCGTCGGGTTGAGCGGGAAGCCGGAGACAGCGGCGCGGCGCCTGGCGAAGACCGGTGGCCCGTCGTCGAGCGGTTCCCCTCGTCCGTTGCAGACCCGACCCAGCCAGTCCGGTCCGACGGGTACGTGCAGCGGCTCGCCCGCGAACCGGGTGCGCGTCCCACCGGGCCTCATCCCGTCGGTGCCCTCCAGCACCTGGACCACCGCCAGGTCGCGGTCCGCGTCCAGGACGACACCGTGGCGCACGTCGCCGGAGTCGAGTCGGATGTGCGCGGACTCGTCCCAGCCGACGCCGGTGACGCCGCGCACGACGAGCAACGGGCCCCGGAGCTCGGCCACGTCCGAGTACTCGACGGCTCCGAAGGCCGGAGAGAAGCCTCTCGGTGCCGTGCTCATCGCTGTGCCTCAAGCCTGCCCAGCATGACGTCGAGGTGCTCGTGCACGCCGGTGACATCCTCCGAGCCGGTCTCCTGCGCTGCCCGCAGCAGAGGTCCGAAGTCGGTCTCCTCGAGGTCGGCGGCGGGGAGCCCGGACCCGACGAGGGTGTCGCAGCGGTCGACGACAGTCAGGACCGCATCGAGCAGCGCAGCGCCCTTCGCCTGTGAGCAGAAGGCGTCAGTGGGGCTCAGCGCACTCTGCTGCAGCACTCCCTCGCGCAGCAGCCGCCCGGCCAGCATCGTCACCCGTTCCGAGGCCGGCATGGCCCCCACACCGACGAGGTCGGCCAGCGCGCTCAACCTGTCCGCGTCGGACAGCAGCGCGATGGCTCGGGCACGGCGCTGGGCCCACCCCGGGTCACCCCCGTGAGCGTGCCACAGGGCGAGTGGCTCCGCATCGCGGGAGAAGGAACCGGACCACGCCACCGCCGGGTAGTGCCGCGCGTAGGCAAGGTCGCGGTCGAGCGTCCAGACCGAGCGGACGAACCTCTGCGTGTGCGCGGTCACCGGCTCAGTCATGTC
>DATIBI010000314.1:0-11451 GCA_035457605.1 Nocardioidaceae bacterium | reverse complement strand
GCCGACGCACACCCGAGCCCCGCGGTCGTCGCGGCCGTCCACGCCGAGACCTCCACCGGCGTCCGCTCCGACATCGCCGCGCTCGGCGAGGTCAAAGGTGACGCGCTGCTGATCACCGACGCGGTCACCTCCATCGGCGGGATCGAGCTGCGTGCCGACGACTGGGGCATCGACGTCGGCTACGCCGGCACCCAGAAGTGCCTGGGCGTGGCGCCCGGCCTCGCGCCGTTCACGATCAACGACCGCGCCTTCGAGCGCCGGGTGGAGAAGCCCTCGTCGTGGTACCTCGACCTCGGCCTGCTCGGCGGGTACGTCGGCGGCGGCCAGTCGCACGGCTCCGGCGGTCGCACCTACCACCACACCGCTCCGGTGGCGATGGTGGCCAGCCTGCATGCCGGGCTGCGCCGGATCCTCGACGAGGGCCTGGAGAACGTGTGGGCCCGGCACGCCGAGGCGGGCCGGATCCTGCAGGACGGGCTGGAGAAGATGGGCCTCGAGCTGTTCGCCGCGGAGGGGCACCGGCTTCCGGAGCTGACCACGGTGAAGGTCCCTGAGGGCGTGGACTCGGCCGCGGTCCGGCGCTGCCTGCTCGAACGGCACAACCTCGAGATCGGCGCCGGTGCCGGGCAGTACGCCAACACCGTCTGGCGGATCGGGCTGATGGGCCACAACGCCCGCCCGGACGCCGCGCTCCTCGCGCTCGCCGCGCTCGAGGACGCGCTCCGCAGCACCTGAGCCGCTCCAACCCTCACAAGGGTGAGGTTTGGAACACACCGGAGGTGGACACAAGGGCCTTGATCGTCAACCGATGACCGTCAGGGAGCCCACCCGATGTCCGAGACCCGCACGCGTCCGCAGCGTCGCCACCACGCCGAGGAGCTGAACCGGTCCATCACCGGCCGGCTGCTCTTCTTCTACGTCCTCGGCGACGTCCTCGGCTCCGGCATCTATGCGCTGATCGGGGTGATGGCCCTCGAGGTCGGCGGGGCCTTCTGGACCTCGTTCCTGATCGGCGTCACCGTGGCCATGCTGACCGGCTTCGCCTATGCCGAGCTGATCACGAAGTACCCCAAGGCTGCGGGTGCTGCGTTGTACGTCTCGCGCGCCTTCGGCAACCGGTTCCTCACCTTCGTGGTGACCTTCTGCATGATCAGCGCCAGCATCGCGGCGGCCGGTGCGCTCGCGCTCGTGTTCGGCGGCGGCTACTTCAAGGAGTTCCTCGACCTGCCGACGACCTTGGTCGCAGTGGGGTTCATCCTCGCCCTCTCCGCCCTGAACGTGCGCGGCATCTCCGAGTCCGTGCGGGCCAACCTGGTGATGAGCCTGATCGAGATCACCGGCCTGGTGATCGTGCTGGTGGTCGGCGCGGCGGTGCTGTTCCAGGGCGAGGCCGACCTGTCCCGGCCGTTCGAGTTCAAGTCCGGCGGCAACGAGATGCTCCTGGTCCTCGCCGGGGCGGCCCTCGCCTTCTTCTCGATGACCGGGTTCGAGAACGCCGCCAACGTGGCGGAGGAGACGCACACCCCGTCCAAGGTCTTCCCCAAGGCGCTGCTGGGCGGCATGGCGATCGCCGGCGCGCTCTACCTCGTCATCGCGTTCGTCGCCTCGATGGTCGTCCCCACCGACACCCTGGCCGGTTCCGACGGGGCGCTGCTCGAGGTGGTCAAGGCCGGTCCCATCCCGATCCCGTCTGCGGTGTTCGCGGCGATCGCGCTGGTGGCGGTCACCAACACCGCCCTCGTGGCGCTGGTCGCGCAGTCCCGGATCATGTACGGAATGGCCCGCGAGGGAGCCGTGCCGCGGGTCTTCGCGCGCACGCTGCCCACGCGCAAGACCCCGTGGGTCGCGATCGTGTTCACCACCGTGCTCGTCGTCGCCCTCCTGGTCACCGCCGACGTCGAGCGCCTGGCCAGCGTCACCGTCCTGTTCCTGATCGCGGTCTACGCCCTCGTGTGCGTGTGCGCCCTCAAGCTCCGCAAGGAGCGGGTCGACCACGAGCACTACCGGGCCCCGACGGCGGTCCTCTACGCCGGACTGGTCGCCAACCTGGGCCTGCTCGTGAACACGGTGCTCACCGACCCCGGTGCGCTGGTGACCTGCGGGATCATGCTCGCGATCGGCCTCGCGCTCTACCTGGTGAACCACGTGGCCGTGAAGCGGGAGGAGCCGGTCAGCTCTCCTCCGCGGTGAGCGCCGCCAGCGCCATCTGCGCCAGCAGCGCGCGCATCTCCGGCTCGGGCAGCATCGCGCTGTGCGGGGTGGAGTTGAGCAGGCCGAAGATCGCGTGCGCCATCGCACGGGCGCTGCGCGGCGCGAGGTCGCGCCGGACCTGCCGCAGCTGGTCCACCCACAGCTCCACGTAGCGACGTTGCAGGGTCCGCACCTGCTCCCGGGCGTCGTCGGGCAGAGAGGCCCAGTCCCGGTCCTGCACGACGATCAACGCCTTGTTGTGCAGGGCGAAGTCGATGTGCCAGCCGATCAGGGCGCGCAGCGCCTCGAGCGGCCCCTCGGCCTCGGCGACCCGCTGCCGGCCGACCTCGAGCAGCTCCTCGCTGATCGAGACCAGCATCTCGGCGAGCATCGCGTCCTTGGAGGCGAAGTGCCGGTAGAGCGCGGGACCGGAGATGCCGCACGCCGCGCCCAGGTCCCCCACCGAGACGCCGTGGAAGCCGCGCTCGGCGAACAGCTCGGCCGCGGTGGCCAGGATCTGGTCGCGACGGGTGCTCACGCCGACACCCTAGAGCACGGCGGTTAACGCTCGTTCACATCCGGTCCTCCGGCTGGCATCACGGTGGATCCGCGGTTAGCATGCGTTAACGATCATTAACCCCGCAGCGTCACGGGTGGTGGCCGCGGCCGGCCGCCGGAGCGTGTGACGCCCGAGGTCCCGGAGAAGGAGGGCTCGTGGCCGAGGAGATGAAGGCGCTGGTCGAGGACCTGCGCGCCCGGCTCGAGGAGGCCCGGCGAGGCGGCTCGGAGTCGGCCCGCCAGAAGCACCTGTCCCGCGGCAAGCTGCTCGCCCGGGAGCGGGTCGACCAGCTGCTCGACCCCGGCAGCCCGTTCCTCGAGCTGAGCCCGCTGGCCGCCACCGGAATGTACGGCGCGGCCGACGGGGTGGACACCGTGCCCTCGGGCGGGATCGTCACCGGGATCGGCCGGGTCAGCGGCCGCGAGTGCGTGGTCGTCGCCAACGACGCCACCGTCAAGGGCGGCACCTACTACCCGATCACCGTCAAGAAGCACCTGCGTGCGCAGGAGGTGGCCCGGGCGAACCGGCTGCCGTGCATCTACCTCGTCGACTCCGGCGGCGCGTTCCTGCCGATGCAGGACGAGGTGTTCCCCGACAAGGAGCACTTCGGACGGATCTTCTTCAACCAGGCCAACCTCTCCGCGCAGGGGATCCCCCAGGTCGCTGCCGTGATGGGATCGTGCACCGCCGGCGGGGCCTACGTGCCCGCCATGTCGGACGAGACCGTGATCGTCAAGGAGCAGGGCACGATCTTCCTGGGCGGTCCGCCGCTGGTGAAGGCCGCGACCGGTGAGGTGGTCACCGCCGAGGACCTCGGCGGCGGCGACGTGCACGCCCGCAGGTCCGGGGTCGTCGACCACCTCGCCGCCGACGACGCCGAGGCGCTGGCGATCGTCCGCTCGATCGTGGCCACCTTCGAGCGGCAGCCCACCCCGGCCCTGGTGCAGGAGGTGCCCGAGGAGCCGGTCGAGGACCCGTCCGGGCTCTACGACGTGGTTCCCACCGACTCGCGCACCCCCTACGACGTGCGCGAGGTGATCAGCCGGGTCGTCGACGGGTCCCGCTTCCACGAGTTCAAGGCGCTGTACGGCGAGACCCTGGTCTGCGGCTTCGCGCGGATCTGGGGGTACCCGGTCGGGATCGTCGCCAACAACGGCATCCTGTTCAGCGAGTCCAGCCTCAAGGGCGCGCACTTCATCGAGCTGTGCAACCAGCGCGGCATCCCGCTGGTGTTCCTGCAGAACATCACCGGGTTCATGGTCGGTCGGGAGTACGAGAACGGTGGCATCGCCCGGGACGGCGCCAAGCTGGTCACCGCGGTCGCCTGCTCCGTCGTCCCGAAGTTCACCGTGGTGATCGGCGGGTCCTTCGGCGCCGGCAACTACGGCATGTGCGGCCGCGCCTACGACCCGCGGTTCCTGTGGATGTGGCCGAACGCCCGGATCTCGGTGATGGGGGGCGAGCAGGCCGCGTCGGTGCTCGCCACCGTCCGCCGCGACGGGATCGAGGCCAAGGGCGGGGAGTGGTCGGCCGAGGAGGAGGAGCGGTTCAAGGCGCCGATCCGTGAGCAGTACGAGCACCAGGGCTCGCCGTACTACTCCACCGCGCGGCTGTGGGACGACGGCGTGATCGACCCGGTCGACACCCGCCGGGTGCTGGGCATGGGCCTGGCCGCGGCCGCGAACGCCCCGATCCCCGAGCCGTCCTACGGCATCTTCCGGATGTGAAAGCCGCCGGGTCGAGGAGTGAGCTTGCGAGCCCCGCAGACGCCCGGCACAGTCGAGAGAGCAACGACATGACCATCTCCACCCTGCTCGTCGCCAACCGCGGCGAGATCGCGCTACGCATCATCAAGGCCGCGCACGAGCTCGGCCTGCGCACGGTCGCGGTCTACTCCGACGCCGACCGGGAGGCGCCGCACGTGCGCGCCGCGGACACCGCGGTCCGGATCGGTCCGACCCCAGCCGCGCAGTCCTACCTGAACATCGACGCGATCCTCGAGGCCGCCCGCAAGACCGGCGCGGACGCGGTGCACCCCGGCTACGGGTTCCTCTCCGAGCGCGCCCCGTTCGCCCGCGCGGTCGCCGAGGCCGGGCTGACCTTCGTCGGGCCCAGCGGCGACGTGATGGACCAGATGGGCCGCAAGGACGTCGCCCGCGAGGTCGCGATGGCGGCCGGCGTGCCCGTCGTACCCGCCGCGGAGCTGACCGGCGACGTGGTCGATGCCGGCGACGTCGGGTTCCCGCTACTGGTCAAGGCCGCCGCCGGAGGCGGGGGCAAGGGCATGCGGATCGTCCGCGAACCGGCCGACTTCGCCGCCGCCCTCGCCGCCGCACGCCGCGAGGCGGCGAGCGCGTTCGGGGACGACACGATCCTGGTCGAGCGGTACGTCGAGCACGGCCGGCACGTCGAGGTGCAGGTGCTCGCCGACCACCACGGCAACGTGGTGCACCTGTTCGAGCGCGACTGCTCCGCGCAGCGCCGGCACCAGAAGGTGATCGAAGAGGCCCCCGCGCCGACGATCTCCCCCGAGGTGCGGCACGTGCTCACCTCCTCCAGCGTCGCGCTCGCCCGCCAGGTCGGCTACACCAACGCCGGCACGGTCGAGTTCCTCGTCTCCGGCGAGGAGGTGTTCTTCCTGGAGATGAACACCCGGCTCCAGGTCGAGCACCCGGTGACCGAGCTGGTGACCGGGCTGGACCTGGTGCAGCTGCAGCTGCGGGTCGCGGCCGGCGAGCCGCTGCCGTTCAGCCAGGACGAGGTGACCCTGTCCGGGCACGCGTTCGAGGCCCGGGTCTACGCCGAGGACGCGTTCAACGGGTTCCTGCCGCAGGCCGGCGTCGCCGAGTCGGTGCGCTGGTCCCCGCGGGCCCGGGTCGACGCCGCCCTGGAGTCGGGACAGTCGGTCGGTACGTCGTACGACCCGATGCTCGGGAAGATCATCGTGCACGGGCCGACCCGGGAGGCCGCCCGTCGCGCCCTGGTGACCGCGCTCGACGACACCGCGATCCTCGGCCTCACCACCAACCTCGGGTTCCTGCGCGGCCTCGCCTCCGCACCCGAGTTCCGCGACGCCGCGGTGGACACCGCCTGGCTGGACAGCCACCCCGACGCGATCCGGCCGGAGGGGCTCGAGGCCGCGGCCGTGCTCGGCGCATGGGCGCTCGCGGACTCGCAGGGTTCGGACCCGAGCCACCCGTTCGGGGCCGGGGACGGCTGGCGGGTCGCCGGGCCCGCCGCACCGACCCCGGTGGACCTGATCGTCGAGGGCGAGCGGACCCTGTTCCGGGTCGATCCGGCCGGGACCGTGTCCACCGAGACGCGGACCTGGAAGGTGCACCCGATCGCCTCCGACGCCGGCGTGGTCCGGCTGGAGGTCGACGACCTCGTGCACGAGGCCGCGGTCCGGGTCGGCCCGCACCGGGTCGACGTCGCGCACCGGGGCAACACGTTCACCTTCGACCGGCCGGACGCGTTCGGTCCGGGCAGCAGCCACGCCGCTTCCGACGGGTCTGTGCTCGCGCCGATGCCGGGCACGGTGCTCTCGGTGACCGCGGAGAAGGGTCAGCAGGTCGAGGCCGGCGACGTCCTCGGCGTGATGGAGGCGATGAAGATGGAGCTGTCGCTCAAGGCGCCGGTGTCCGGTGTGGTGAGCACGGTCGGCGCCGCGGCCGGGGACCAGGTCGCGCTCGGCGCCACGTTGTTCGTCGTCGAGGAGGAGTGAGGCAGATGCGCACGCCCCAGGTGGTCCGGGACCCGTCCCTGCCGGAGCGGGTGACGATCTACGAGGTCGGTCCGCGTGACGGTCTGCAGAACGAGGCGACCGTCGTACCCACCTCGACCAAGGCCGAGTTCATCCGCCGGCTCGTGGCCGCCGGGCTCCCGGTCGTCGAGGCCACCAGCTTCGTGCACCCGAAGTGGGTGCCGCAGCTGGCCGACGCCGCGGACCTGCTCGACCTGCTCGGCGACGCCGGACGGGACCTGCCCGTGCTGGTGCCCAACGAGCGCGGCCTGGACCGGGCGCTGGAGAAGGGTGTGCGACACATCGCGATCTTCGGCAGCGCCACCGAGGCCTTCGCCCGGCGCAACCTCAACCGTGGCCTGGACGAGCAGTTCGCGATGTTCGAGCCGACGGTGGCCCGGGCCCGCGAGGCCGGGATGGACGTCCGCGCCTACGTGTCGATGTGCTTCGGCGACCCGTGGGAGGGCGACGTCTCGGTCGCGCAGGTGGTCGAGGTCGGCAAGCGGCTGTTCGACCTCGGCGCCTCGCAGCTCTCGCTGGGGGACACGATCGGGGTCGGTACGCCGGGCCACGTGACCGCCCTGCTGGAGGCGTTCAACGACGCCGGGCTGCCCAACGACCGGCTGGCGCTGCACTTCCACGACACCTACGGGCAGGCGCTGTCGAACACCCAGGCGGCGCTGCGGTGCGGGGTAACCACGTTCGACGCGAGCGCCGGCGGCCTCGGCGGCTGCCCATATGCCGAGAGCGCCACCGGCAACCTGGCCACCGAGGACCTGGTCTGGATGCTGCACGGGCTGGGCATCGAGACCGGTGTCGACCTGGACGCGCTGGTCCGCACGAGCGTGTGGATGGCCGGCGAGCTCGGCCGGCCGAGCCCGTCGCGGGTGGTCGCCGCCTTGTCGGGGTCGTGAGGCCGTAGGGCACAATTCCCGCATGAGCAGGGTTGTCTACGTCCACATCGGTGCGCCGAAGACGGGGACGACGTACCTGCAGGACCGGCTGGGCCGGAACACCTCGTCGCTGGCCGCGCACGGCGTGCACTTCCCGCACGGGCCGCTGAACCTCGACCCCGGCCACGCCCACTTCAAGGCCGCGCTCGACCTGCTCGGCGCGGACTGGGGCGGCCCGCCCGGGCACGCCGAGGGGCACTGGGACACCCTGGTGCGGAAGGTACGCCGGACCTCGGGCACCGTGGTGATCAGCCACGAGATCCTCGCCGCGGCGTCCCCGGACCGGATCGCCCGGCTGATGGCCGACCTCGAGGACAGCGAGGTGCACGTCGTCTACAGCGCCCGTGACCTGGCCCGGCAGCTGCCCGCGGTGTGGCAGGAGGCGGTCAAGCAGGGCCGGAGGTTCAGCTTCGCCAAGTTCCTGCGCAACGTGCAGGCCAACCCCGACCTGCCGTTCTGGCGGGCGCAGAACCTCGCCAAGGTGCTCGGCCGGTGGAGCGCCGGGCTGCCCCCGGCCCAGGTGCACCTGGTGACCGTGCCCCAGCCGGGTGCGCCGAAGGACCTGCTGTGGGAGCGGTTCTGCGCCGCCTTCGGTATCGACCCGTCCTGGGCGCCGCGCGAGAGCGACCGGGCGAACCCGTCGATGGGCATCGCCGAGACCGCCCTGATCCGGCAGCTGAACCGCCGGCTGACCCGCAACGGGCTGAGCGCGCACCACCACCGCACGCTGGTCCGCGAGCTGCTGGTGCACCAGAACCTGGCCTTCCGCAAGGCCAGCGCCAAGGCGACCCTCCCGCCGCACCTGTACCCGTGGGCGGCCGAGATCTCCGAGGGCTGGATCGAGTGGGCCGAGGGATCCGGCATCGACATCATCGGGGACGTCGACGACCTGCGCCCCGTGCCGCCGGCCGCGGACGAGCCGTGGGTGGACCCCGATCACCCCGCCCAGAAGGACGTGGTCGCCGCCGCGCTCGACGCGCTGGTGGCGATGACCGAGGAGGCCGCGAACCGGCCCGACCCGAACGAGCAGCTCACCGCGAAGATGTCGCGCGCCGCTAGGCGTTTCCGCAGCAGCTGAGCCGCTGGGGGAGTTTTCTCAAGGTATGTCGTGAAAACTCCACTTCCCGTGCGTCATACGTCGTGGGGAGTGGAGGTTTCACGACATCCCATGGGAAACCTGCGGCCCCCAAGTCTCCCGCGACCGGTCGTGCGTCAGCGCAGCGGCAGGGTGCGCGAGAGCAGCTCCCGCTCGGCGTACCGGCCGATCTTCCAGGTGGAGATCCCGTCCGTGCCCGCGCCGACCAGGCCACCGACCACGGGGACCCGGCGGCCGACGGTCACCGCGAGCCGCTTGCCGGTGACCTTGGTCATCAGCTCGTAGGTCACCTCGGCCGCGACCAGGTTCTCCAGGTCGGGGTCGTGCGCCGGTGCGGTGGCGATCGCCATCGGCGGCGCCGGGAACTTGCGCTGCTTCACCAGGGACGTGACCCGCTCCTCGCCGAGCATGCACGCCATGATCGCGTTGCGCACCCGGGCGTCGGTCAGGTCGTAGCCGCGCAGGTGCGCGATCCCGGCGACCATCCGGCACTGGATGATCGCGACCCCGGTGATGTTCGCGGGGATGGTCAGGGCGGCGGTCACCACGCCGCCGAGGTTGGTGGCGAAGCCCTGGAGGCCCGCGTAACGCACGTGGTTCTCGATCACCTCGTGGATCGCCCGCTGCACGTCACCGCGCTGCTCCTCGAGCTGCTTCTCCGCGGCGTCGGCGGCACCGGGCAGCGGCCCGACGCCCAGGATGGCGCGCTGCACCGCCTCGTGCATGAAGCCGGCGGTCAGGTCGGGGGCCAGCTTGTACACGTGCGGCGCCACCGCCTTGCCGAAGGAACCACCGATTCCCATTGCGCCTCCACGCTTGTCTTCCACCTGTCACAGGGCTCTCGGCCGAGTGCTGCTGTGAACACTACGTCGGGGACCCAGGTGCTATTCATAGGACGTGCCCATCGAGCCGCCCGCCACACCCTGGTTCTTCCCGGACCCGACGAACGTCGACGACGACGTGGTCGGGGTGGGCGCCGACCTCGAGCCGGGGACGCTGCTGGCCGCCTACCGCAGCGGGCTGTTCCCGATGCCCTCGGGTGAGCGGGGCGCGCCGATGCTGTGGTGGTCCCCGCAGCGCCGCGGTGTGCTGCCGCTCGACGGGCTGAAGGTCTCCCGGTCGTTGCGACAGTCGGTACGTCGGATGGAGGTGCGCGTCGACACGGCCTTCGACGACGTGATCGCCGCCTGCGCCGACCCGCGACGCGACTCCGGCTGGATCGACAAGGACGTCATCGAGGCCTACACGCGGCTGCACGAGCTCGGCTGGGCACACTCGGTGGAGGCCTGGCAGGACGGCGAGCTGGTCGGCGGGCTCTACGGCATCGCCACCGGCGGGCTCTTCGCCGGGGAGTCGATGTTCCACCGGGCCCGGGACGCCTCGAAGGTGGCGCTGGTGGGGCTGGTCGACCTGCTGCGCGACGAGTTCGCCGACCGCCGGGTGCTCGACGTGCAGTGGTCGACCCCGCACCTGGCCTCGCTGGGCGTGGTCGAGGTCGCCCGTCCGACGTACCTCCGGATGCTGCGGAGGGCGCTGCCGCTGCCTCTCCCGGCCGCGTTCAGCAGCTCTGGCGGCGTACCAGCCGGGTCGGCATGACCAGCCGGACCGGGGTCGCCGCGGCCTGACCGTGGATCTGCTGCAGCAGCATCCGAGTCATCTGCTCGGCCATCTCTGTGACCGGGTTCCGGAGCGTGGTGAGGGGCGGCGAGGTGCGCTCCGCGCCCCCGATGTCGTCGAACCCGACGACCGCCACGTCATCGGGCACGCGGCGTCCGGTCTCGGCAAGCACCGAGAGCGCGGCGGACGCCATCAGGTCCGACGCCGCGAAGATGCCGTCGATGTCGGGGTGAGCGGCGAGCAGCTCGCGGGTGGCCCGCTCTCCCCCCTCGAAGGTGAAGTCGCCGTTGACCACCCGGTCGTGCCGAACGCCCGCCGCGGCGAGGGCCTCCCGCCATCCGTCGAGCCGGTCCACCGCGGCGGTCATGTCCAGCGGCCCCGTGATCGTGGCGATCGATCGGCAGCCGCGCTCGAGCAGCGCCGTCGCCGCCAGCCGGCCCCCGGCGACGTTCTCGACGTCGACGTAGGTGACCCGCTCGCTGTCCGACCAGGGACGTCCGCCGAAGACGCAGGGCAGACCGATGCCGGCCATGCGGCCGGCGAGCCGGTCGTCCCGGTGGTGCGAGGTGATCAGTGCGCCGTCCACGTGGCGACCGCGGAGGTAGCGCAACGTCCGCTCGCTCGCCGGTCCCGGCTGGGCGAGCAGCAGCACCATCTGCAGGTCGTGCTCGGTGAGCACCCGGGACACGCCTCGCAGCGTCCCCGCGAAGAACGGGTCCGAGAACACCCGGTCGTCCGGCTCGGGGACGACCAGGGCGATCGAGTCGGTGCGGCGGGTCACCAGCGACCGGGCCGCCGGGTTGGGCGAGTAGCCGAGAGTCCGTACGGCGGCGGCAACCGCGGCCTGGGCCCTCGGGCTGACCCGGGTGCCGCCGTTGATCGCGCGGGACGCGGTCGCCCGGGAGACCCCGGCCAGGCGCGCCACCTCGTCCAGGGTCGGGGACGAGGAGGCGGGTGTGCTCTCGGTCGTGGTCACCGCTCCAACGCTACTCGCTGGGGCACCCGGCCCGACCGCGCGACGGAGGCGAACCAGTGCGCGCTCTTCTTGGGTGTGCGCACGAACGTCTCGTAGTCGACGTGCACGATGCCGAACCGCTTCGCGTACCCGTAGGCCCACTCGAAGTTGTCCAGCAGCGACCACACGAAGTAGCCGCCGACGTCCACGCCGGCGTCCATCGCCTCCTTGAGCGCCCGCAGGTGGCCGTCGATGTAGGCGATCCGCTCCTCGTCGTCCACCCGGCCCTCGGCGTCGGGGTCACCGTCGTAGGCGGCGCCGTTCTCGGTGATGTAGATC
>DATIBI010000313.1:0-39870 GCA_035457605.1 Nocardioidaceae bacterium | reverse complement strand
AGGAAGGACCCGGCCGCGACCACCAGGCAGGTGGTCGCCGCCGGGTGCGTCATCCCCCAGGTGGGTCATGGACCCCCGCGAGAAGGGGTGGTTGTCCCCGCTAGGGGTAAAGGCTTCGGCAGATCTTTCCTAGGGTCGAGGAGAACCGACCTGGGAGCTTTGATGCGGTTGCCGTCCACCCCACGATCCAAGGCATTTGTCATGGCCGCGATCCTGGCCCTGGCCATCCCGCTCGGGGTCGGGGTGCCCGGCCAGGAGGGGCTGTTCCTGCCGGGCCCGCGTGCGCGCACCGCGGCGCTGGTCGCCCCGGAGGCGCTGTCCTGGGAGGTCAGCCGGTCCCAGCCGCGTGGCACGGTGCTCGCGCAGATCGACCCGGACACCATGGCGCTGGAGACCATGGAGGAGCGGCTCGCCCGGGACGGGGAGGTCGAGGTCAGCTCCCCCAAGGGCACCCGGGTGTGGACCGCGAGCGCGATGAGCGACCACGACGTGCCGGCGGCGGCGGCACGGGCCTATCGCAGCGCGGCCGCGTCGATGGCGACCAGCGACCCCGGCTGCCAGCTGCCGTGGACCCTGCTCGCCGGGATCGGCCGGGTCGAGTCCGACCACGGCCGCTACGCCGGGTCGGAGATCGGCACCGACGGGGTGTCCCGGCCCGAGATCATCGGCGTCCCCCTCAACGGCGTCGGCCCGGTCGCGGCGATCCGCGACACCGACGTGGGCCGGCTCGACCACGACACGGTCTGGGACCGCGCGGTCGGCCCGATGCAGTTCATCCCCTCCACCTGGGCCGGCGCCGCCCGGGACGGCGACGGCGACGGCGTGATGAACCCGCACGACCTCGACGACGCCGCGCTCGCGGCCGCGGGCTACCTGTGCAGCGGTGAGGGCAGCGTGCTCGGTGACGCGATGTCGACCGCGGTCTACCGCTACAACCAGGACGACTACTACGTCGCGCTGGTGATCGCGCTCGAGCGCGGCTACCGCACCGGCGACTTCACGCTGCCCGCCCCGCCCGCCGAGGACACGGCCCGGGACGGGAAGCAACGGGACAAGGACCGCGACGGGGACGGCAAGCGCGACCGGAAGCGCGACCGGAAGCGCGACGACAGGAACGACGGGGACGGCAAGGGCGGGTCCGCCGGTACGTCGGACGGGCCGTCGTCGCCGAAGCCCGGGCCGAAGCCGGACCCGAGCCCGAGCGACTCCCCGTCGTCGGACCCGACCCCGACGCCGAAGCCGAGCCCGACCCCGAAGCCGAGCCCGTCGCCGAGCCCGTCGCCGAGCCCGGCGCCCAGCCCGGCGCCCAGCCCGTCGCCGACGCCGGAGCCGGTCTCGGTGAGCGGGGTGTTCGCGGCCTGCACCGGCGGCTACTGCCTCGGTGACCTGCTCCTCGACCTCGGCGCCGCCGGCGACCCGGCCAAGCAGGCGGCGGGCGACTACGACGGGAACGGGACGGTCGGCACCAACGGCGAGGAGATCGCGGGCCTGCTCGGCAAGCAGACCCAGATGGTGGTCGTGAAGAACTCCGGCGGGGCCGATGTCTACAGCATCAACGGGGTCTCGGTGAGCTGATCCCGGGCAGGCGTCGCCCCGACCCGGCCGGTCCGTCGGCCGGTACCTGCAACGAAGCACCCTGGCCGCCGCCTAGAGTACGGCGATATGTCCTGGTCTTACCGTCCTGCCCTGGATGGGCTGCGTTCGATCGCTGTCTACCTGGTGCTGCTGTTCCACACCGGTATGTCCGCGGTCGGTGGCGGCTTCATCGGGGTGGACCTGTTCTTCGTGCTGTCCGGCTTCCTGGTCTCCAACGTCATCCTGAGCGAGATCGACCGGACCGGGACCCTGCGGATCGGCCACTTCTACGCCCGGCGGGTGCGCCGGCTGCTGCCCGCCGCGCTGCTAGTGGTGGTCGCGACCAGCCTGGTGTTCGTGCTGGTCGCTCCGGTGACCCGGCGGATGCCACTGGTCGGCGACGCGCAGAGCGCGCTGCTCTACGTCGCGAACTGGCGGTTCCTGCACCAGGCCGAGGACTACTTCGCCACCAACGTCGAGGAGAGCCCGTTCCTGCACTTCTGGTCGCTGGCGATCGAGGAGCAGTTCTACGTGGTCTTCCCGGTGCTGCTGCTCGTCCTGGCCCGGGTGGGCCGGCGGCGCGGCTGGGTGATGCCGGCCGTCCTCGGCGGACTCCTCGTCGCCTCGCTCGGGGCACAGCTCTACTGGGCGCAGGTCGACGCCAACCACGCCTACTACGGCACCGACGCCCGGCTCTACCAGCTGCTGGCCGGCGCAGTGCTGACGGTGGTGCTGCGCACCTGGCGGGTGCACCTGCGCCGTCGGGCCGCAGAGACGCTCGCGCTGGGTGGCCTCGCCGGCCTGCTCGTGCTGGGCTCGGGGCTGCTCGACCTCGCGCCCTCGTGGCGGGGCATCGGGGCGACGGCGGTGTCGGTGGCCCTGCTCGCCGGGCTGAGCCTGCGTGAGGACGGCGCTCTCGGACGGGTGCTATCGCAGGGTGTGCCGGTTTACCTCGGCCGGATCTCCTACGGCACCTACCTGTGGCACTGGCCGGTGATCCTGGTCCTGCAGGAGGCGCTCGCCACCAGCCCGCGGGTGATCGCCGTGCTGGCCATGGCGATCGCCACCGGGCTGGCCGCGGTCTCCTACGAGCTGCTGGAGATGCCCGTGCGCCGGACCGCTCTCCTCGACCGGTTCCGGTGGAACACCGCCGTCGCGGGCGTGGCCGTGAGCGCGCTGGTCGCGGTCACCGTGGTGCCGTGGACGCTGGAGAAGGACCGGGCGCCGGTGCTGACGGCCGCGGCCGCCAGTCCGGTCGGCGCCGTGGCCGCCGCCGCGCAGCAGGCCTCGGAGCCGGTCCCCGCGAACGTGAACTGGAAGGCGGTCGGCGACGACGTCGGCTCCTTCACCTCCTGCGCACCCACCTCGGTGGAGGAGTGCCGGGTGGTCGAGGGGGACGGGCCGCACGTTCTGGTGGTCGGCGACAGCCACGCCCAGATGCTGACGCCGATGTTCGAGAAGATCGCCGAGGAGCACGACCTCACCCTCTCGCTCAACATCCGGCCGGGCTGCCCGTGGCAGGAGGACCTGACCAACCCGAAGGCGTCCGACGACTCCCAGGAGCTGTGCGAGCGGGAGCGGGTCGGGTGGTTCGACGAGGCGCTGCCGGCCATGAAGCCGGACGTGGTGGTGCTCGTCGCGCGCGCCCGCGACGACGAGCGGACCTGGGGCGACCTGGTCGGCAGTCGCTCCGGCCGGGACGGCTCCCTGGAGCAGATCACGCTGGCGGCCTCCCGTGACACGCTGCAGAAGGTCCAGCAGCACGCGCGGGCCGTCGTCGTGGAGAGCATGGTGATGCCGGAGACGTTCCAGCCGCTGGACTGCCTGGCCAGCGGCGGAGACCCGAGCCGGTGTGCGGTGGCGATCACCGGGGAGACCACGCCCAGCGACGCGTTCTTCATCACCGAGGCGGCGACCTCGCCGAAGCTCGACGTGGTGGACCTGAACCCTGCGTTCTGCCCGCACGCCCCGGTGTGCCAGCCGGTGGTCGACGGGGACGTCGTGTGGCGCGACGACCACCACCTCACCGCCGCCTACGCGACGAGCCGGCGGGACGAGGTCTGGAGGCTGCTGCGCGGGACCGGGGCCTTCGACCGGGGCTGACCGGTGGTGCGGTGTCGCCGCTCGCAGGTCGCCCCGACGTCGGGGGCCGGAGCCGCGAGGCCCGCGAATGTCGGAGGTCGGTGGCACGCTCGGTGCCGTGAGCAGACACGGGGCGCTCTCCTCCTCACAGCTCGTCGAGATGTCGACCCAGCTGCCTGAGGTCGTGCTCAAGGAGGGGGCCAGCTGGACCAACATCACCTACAAGGGCAAGGGCTTCGCCTGGGTCAACCACCCGGAGAACCGGGCGATGATCAAGGCCCACCACGACGAGCGCGAGGCCCTGCTGGCGACAGCTCCCGCGGTGTACGAGCCCGGCTGGGCGACGAACTCCTCGGCGTGGGTGAGAGTCCGGCTCGAGCTCGCCGACCCCGACGAGGTGTTCGAGCTGCTCGAGGAAGCCTGGCGGATGACCGCGACGAAGCGCGCAGTCAAGGCACTCGACGAGGCCCGCGGGCGGGGTGAGACGTGACTCCGCCCCCGCCGGCTGCTGCCGACGGGGGCGGAGACGCGAGCGTTAGCCGCGGCGGGGAGGTCAGCGAGCCGCCGCGCCGGTCGGCCGGGCCAGGAACAGCCCGTCGTAGCCGTGCACCAGCACCAGCCCGTTGTCGAGGAACGGGTAGTTGCTCCACGTGCCGTGGCTGAACGCGGTGTCGTCGTCCTCGGGCCAGGTGTCGAGGTACCCGACCTCGCGCAGCGTCCCGTCCGCCACCTCGGAGGCGTCGAGGATCCGCAGCCCGGACCGGTAGTTGGACTGGAAGACCAGGTCGCCCTTGACGAAGAGGTTGTGGTCGATCGCCGTGGTGTCGTTGGTGAACCGGGAGAACTGGACCGGGGCGGTCAGGTCCTCCACGTCCCACACCAGCGTCGAGGTGCCGCCGCCGCTGGTGAGCTCGTCGAGCTCGTCACCCATGAGGAAGTGCCGGCCGTCCTCGGTCAGCCAGCCCTGGTGGCTGTAGGCGGACCCGTCGTAGCCGACCCGGGCCAGCTGCACCGGGTCCTGCTTGTCGGTGACGTCGACGATGGTCAGCGTGTCCTCGTTGGAGCTGAAGCAGATCTCCCGCCCGGTGAACCGGGTGTCGGGGCCGTCGTACTCCACGCACTGCGTGTCGTGGGTGTACCCGTCGTCGGCGAAGCAGCCGGCGAACACCGGAGCGGCCGGGTCGCGCAGGTCGATCATGTGCAGGCCGCCCGCGCACTCGCGGGTGTCCTCCCGGACGCCGACGGCGTAGGCGAAGCCGGTGTCCTCGTTGATCGCCACGTTGTGCGCCCGTCCGAAGTCGGTGTAGCGGGCGGTCTCCTCGAAGGTGACCGGCGCAGCCTTCGGGTCGACGTCGCGCAGCTGGGTGAGGTCGAAGACCTGCATGCCGTGCTCGCGGGCCTCGGCGACGACGTAGGCGTGGTCGTCGTGGACCTTGATGTCGCGCCAGATCACGTTGTTGGTGCCCGAGGTCGGGAGGTTGCCGAGGTAGACCGGCCGGCGCTCGTTGGTCACGTCCACGAACGCGGTGCCGTTGTCCCGGCCGGCGATCGCATAGCGACGCTCGGTGAGCGGGTCGGTCCAGCCCCACACGTCGGACCCACGGCCGCCGCCGATGGCCGACATCGGCAGGAAGCTGGCCAGGCCGACGTTCTCGCAGGGAAAGTAGCCGGCCTGGCCGTCCTCGCAGGGAGCGCCGGCGCCGCCGCCCTCGCCCATCAGCGGGTCGG
This sequence comes from Nocardioidaceae bacterium, assembly GCA_035457605.1. Taxonomy (GTDB): domain Bacteria; phylum Actinomycetota; class Actinomycetes; order Propionibacteriales; family Nocardioidaceae; genus Nocardioides_C. Next base: position 34,485 of record DATIBI010000313.1, on the reverse strand, counting down.
TCGGGAAGTTCGGGTCGACCTCGCCGACCTCGTCCTTGCCCTCGCCGTCGTGGTCGCCCGGGTGCGCCAGGGCGGGGAGCCCGGAGAAGACGAGGACCGCGGCCAGGCTCGCCAGGCCCGCGGTGGCGGCGCTCGTGGCAAACAGGCGGATTGTCATGATGTGTGCTCCTTAGGGTGGAAAAGCGGAGAAAGCCCACCACTGACCTGAGCTGACGGCAAGGGTTCGGAGGCTGCAGAGATGTGCACTGCGCGAACTGGTAGCGGTAACCGATCGGGGCGGCGGTCGTTGGACAGGAGAGATCCCGTCCCGGACCCGGAGGCAGTCATGGCCCGTCGCCCCCTGCACGCAGCGATCGCCGGTGCCGCGGCCCTGGCACTGGCGGTGGTCCCCGCCGGACCCGGGCTCGCGCACGACGAAGGGGTCGGTGACGTCCCCACGAACTCCCGCGGCGCGGAGGTCGCCGAGTCCGGAGCCGGCAAGGCGATGTCCTTCGTCGCGAACCTGCAGTACGACGGGTCCGGGGAGGCCCAGAACGGCTCCGACATCGAGTTCGTGAAGGTCGGCAAGAAGGAGTACGCGCTCGCCGGCACGCTGCGCGGCGGGTTGCAGATCATCGACATCACCGACCCCCAGCGGCCGGTGCTCGCGGCGGTCTACGACTGCGCGATCAGCCAAGGGGACATCCAGGTGTGGAGGCACGGCCACCGGATCCTCGCCAGCTACACCGCGGACGGCACCTTCGGCGAGGAGGGAGCGGCGTCGCGGTGCGGCCGCGACCTCGAGCTCGGGCCCGACGCGTCCGGCACGGTGATCCTCGACCTGAGCACGCCCACGCAGCCGCAGACCGTGAGCTACCTGCACGTTCCGCGCGGCTCGCACAACATGACCGTCCACCCCAGCGGCCGGTACCTCTACAACTCCAACTCCGACCTGCTCACCAGCACCGCCCCCACGATCACGATCTACGACATCTCCCAGCCGGAGACGCCGAAGAAGGTGCAGGACTACCCGCTCCCCTTCGTGCCGCTCTCGCTCGGCTCGGAGTCGCACGACATCACGTTCAACGCCGACGGCTCGCGGGCGTACTCCGCGGCGCTCTCCCAGACCCTGGTCCTCGACACGACCGACCCGGCGGCCCCTACCCAGGTGGCGCAGATCCTCGACCCCGCCATCAACGTGGCGCACCAGGCCGACCCCGTGACGCTGACCCGGGAGGACGGCAGCGAGCGGGAGGTGCTGGTGGTGACCGACGAGCGGGCGGGTGCCGCCGCCAGCGCGGAGTGCCCCGGTGGCGGGCTGCACCTCTACGACGTCACCGGCGCCAAGGAGCAGTCCCCGGAGAAGATCGGCACCTGGTTCATCCCGGCCGTCCAGCCGCAGGACGGGGCCACGTGCACCTCGCACGTGCTGCGGATCTACCCGGAGCAGGAGATGCTCACCATCGCCTGGTACTCCCAGGGCGTCCGGGTGCTCGACATCTCCGGTCTCGCCGACGTGGAGGGCAGCCCGGCCGAGGTCGGGATCGGCGACGGCGTCGGGATGACCGAGGTCGGGCACTACGTGCTGCCCGACTCCGACACCTGGTCGTTCAAGACCAACCGGATCGCTGCCGACGGGTCCTTCTACGGCTACGGGAACGACCTGGTGCGCGGTTTCGACGTCTACCGCTTCGACGGGCTGGACCGGAGCGTGCCGCCGCTCGAGCCGGTCGACCTCGCGTCGCGGAGGCCGGCCCCGCAGGGGAACCGGCTGGCCGGGCTGGCGATCGTGGCACCGGCTCTGCTCGTCGCGGCGGTGGCGCGTCGACGTACCGCCCGGAGCCGCTGACCGTCGACCCGGCGTGGCTAGGCTCGAGGGGTGAGCCGTGCACGCGTCGGGATCTCGGGGTGGACCTACCCCGGCTGGCGTGGTGACTTCTACCCGCCCGGCCTCGCCCAACGGCGGGAGCTGGCCTACGCCGCCGAGCGGTTGACCTCGATCGAGATCAACGGGTCGTTCTACTCGCTGCAGCGACCCTCGAGCTACGCGGCCTGGCGGGAGCAGACCCCCGACGACTTCGTGTTCGCGGTCAAGGGTGGCCGGTTCATCACCCACCTGAAGAAGCTGGTCGGGGTGGAGACGGCGCTGGCGAACTTCTTCGCCTCCGGCGTCCTCGCGCTCGGCCACAAGCTCGGTCCGGTGCTGTGGCAGCTGCCACCGAACCTGGGGTACGACGGGCCGCGGCTGGCCGACTTCTTCGACCGGCTGCCTCGCACCACCAAGCAGATGGCCGAGCTCGCCGAGCAGCACGACGCGAAGGTGCCCGAGGACCGCGCGCTCGTCCGCACCGAGGAGGACCGCCCGGTCCGGCACGCGCTCGAGGTGCGCCACACCAGCTTCGTCACGCCCGAGGCGGTGGAGCTGCTGCGCGAGCACGACATCGCCTTCGTCCTCGCCGACACCGCCGGCCGCTGGCCGAAGGTGGAGGAGGACACCAGCGACTTCCGTTACGTGCGGCTGCACGGGGACGCCGAGCTGTACGCCAGCGGCTACACCGACCGGGCGCTGGACGCCTGGGCGGAGAAGGTCGCCGGCTGGGTCGACGCAGGGCAGGACGTCTACGTCTACTTCGACAACGACGCCAAGGGGCACGCGCCACACGACGCGGTCGCCCTGCTGGGACGGCTCGGGCCTCAGTAGGGTGCGGGCGTGGACCTGCTGCGCGGTGCTGTCGGCGACCCTGCCCTCGAGGTGTCGCTGGCGCACGCCCTGCTGCGTCAGGTCAGCGCCGGTGCCGCCGGTCCGGTGCTCCGGGTCTACCGGCCGCAGGAGCCCACCTGCGCGTTCGGCCGGCGCGACGTGCGGCTACCGGGGTTCGGGTGGGCGGTCGACCGGGCCCGCGCCGCCGGGTTCGCCCCGGTCGTGCGGGCGCCGGGTGGTCGGGTCGTCGCGTACACGACGAGGGCGCTGGTGGTCGACCACGTCAGTCCCGACCCCGAGTGGCCCTCGGGGCTGGACGGACGGTTCACCGAGTACGGGCAGCTGTGGGCCGACGTGCTGCGCGGCTTCGGCGTGGACGCCCGGGTCGGCGAGGTCCCGGGGGAGTACTGCCCCGGCTCGGCCAGCGTCAACGCCCGCGGTGTCGTGAAGCTGGTCGGCACCGCACAGCGCATGGTCCGCGGCGCCTGGCTGTTCAGCGCCGTGCTGGTCCACGACGACGCGGACGTGCTGCGGCCGGTGCTCGAGGGGGTCTACCGGGACCTCGACCTGCCGTTCGCGACCTCGACGGTCGGGTCGGTGCGTGAGGAGGCGCCGGACGCCTCGCTCGACGTGCTCGAGGAGGCCGTGCTGGCCGCCTACGACCAGCGGTTCGGGCTCTCACCCGCTCCGCTCTCACCCGACCTGCTGGCCCGGGCCCGCGACCTGGTCGTCGACCACCAGCCCTGAGGTCAGGGCCGGCGTAGCCACGCGGTCCACCGCTCCACCGCGACGTAGCCCATCCGCTCGTAGACCGGCCGGCCGTCGTCGCTGGCGAGGAGCACTGCGGGCTGTTCGGGCGCGGCCAGGGTCGCCGCCCAGGTGACCGCGGCCCCGACCCCCCGTCCGCGGGCGACCGGCAGGGCCGCGACGTACTCCACGAGCGTGACCCCGGCCGAGACGTGCCCTACCGCGACGGCGGCCGGCTCCCCGTCGACGCGGCCCAGCCACACCCGGGTGGCGCCGCCGAGGAGGCCCGGCCCGAACACCTCGCCCGTGCGCATGGTCGGCATCGGGTAGCCCTCGATGAGCACCCACTCGGCGGTGGCGAGGTCCTCGGCGTCGGTCACCTCGCGGACCTCGACGCCCGGCCGCGACGATGCGGGTGGTGGTGCCGGGAAGCGGGCCATGAGCGGGGGGTGTCCGAGCAGGGTCAGGCCCGCCGGGGTGAGGTCGGGGGTGGGCCACGCGCTGATCAGGACGTAGGGGACGTGCGCCGGGATCAGCGCCCCGATCTCGGCCAGCACCTCCGCGGGGTCATCGAGCGGCTGGAGCAGCAGCACCGGGTTGGTCAGGTCACCGTGGTCGCCGAGCCGTCCGCCGGCCCACCGTGGGGTGCGCCGGACCGGCCTGCCGAGCGCCGAGGCGACTGCCAGCGGCCACGAGGCGTGTGCCAGCACCGCCTGGCGGACCAGCGTGTCGTCCGCCGGGAGGTCGGGCTCCCAGCCCGTGGTGAGGTGCTCGTCAGGGTCCGGCACGATCGACTCGGTCATGCTGCCGATGGTGGCGAGCCACCCGGCCCGAGGGCAAGGGTCGCCACCTCGGCAACGAACTGGTAGCGGTTCGGTGAATTCGCCCGCACGTCGGTCCGCCGCTGCCTAGCCTTGCTGCCAGGCGGTCAGGGAGGGGCGACCATGGCGCGGGCAACGGTTCGACAGGCGCGGAGCGCGACGGTCCTGGCGCGGCTCCCCGAACACCACTGGCGCCAGTTCCACCGGGTGCGCTGCCCCGGGTCCGCGATGGCGACCGGCCAGACCGGTGTGGGGGACCCACGCCCGGAGCGGGTCGAGGTCATCGACCGGGTGCTCGTCGGCCCCAGCGGCATCTACGTGATCCTGACCGTGGGCGCCGGGACCCCCGCCCCGCTGCTGTCCGCGCAGTCGGCGGCTACCGCGGTCGGCGCGGTCCTCCCCGCCCGGTACCGCAGCCGGGTCAAGCCGGTGGTGGTGCGCGACGAGGACCCCCGCGCCGAGTGGTACGACGAGGTGCTGGTGACCTCCTACGACACGCTCGAGCACATCGCCCGGTCCACGGCCGTGGTGCTGTCCACCTCGGAGGTGGCGGAGGTGGTGCACCGGCTCGGGACCGAGCTCGAGGAGCTGCCCGTCGTACCGCTGGAGCGTCGGCGCCGTTGGTACGCCCGGAAGCCGGTCCTGGCCGGGATGGGCGGCGCGGTCGTCGCGGCCGCCGCAGGAGCCGTCGCCTACGGCTCGGAGATCCTCGAGCTCGTCGCCGGCTGGTGAGGCCGCTCAGGCCGGCGTCGCGTCCTGCCGCAGCGCGAGCAGGCCGGTGCGCAGGTGCTCGCGAACCCGCTCGGCGACGTCGGGGTGCCGGGTGTCGAGCGTGCCCGCCTCCTGCCACAGGTGCGTGAAGACGTGGGCGGTCAGCGTCTCCGCCGTCGCGCTGTCGTCGGTCAGGCGGCGCGCCAGGCCGTAGACGCCGGGCGCCAGCTCGTCGTAGACGCGGGCGAGCGCGTCGACGCTGCCCTGCCGCAGGTCGGCGACGAGGCCGGCGACGGTGGAGGTGTCGGCGGGCAGGCCGCGCGGAGGCCGCTGCTCCGGTCCGGTTCGTGGCATGGCAGGCACCCCTCTCGTGCACCGGTCGCTTACCCGGACTCCGGCGTTCCCAATCCTCCCGGGCTGCGCCCGAGCGGGTGACTAGACATCTGGGGTCTGTCGGCGGGCTGGAGGAGGCGACCGAGGGCTGACCCGCCCAGAGCGTCATGTCGGTAACCTCCCGATGTGACGCGAACGCCCCTGCCCCGACTCGACAGGTCCCGGGCGGCGCTGCTCGCCGGGCTGGCCATCGACAACTTCGGCTCCGGGCTGTTCCTGCCGTTGGCCCTGCTCTACGCCACGCGGGTGGTCGACCTCGGGATCGACGTCGCCGGAGCCGTCGTCGCCGCGGCCAGCGTCCTGGGGTTCGGGGTGCCGCCGGTCGCCGGCCGGCTCACCCAGCGGGTCGGTCCGAAGGCCGTGGTGGTCGTGTCCCAGCTCGTGCAGGGAGCCGGTGCCGCGGCCTACCTCCTCGCCACCGGCCCGGTGGGCGTGTTCCTCGCCGCCGGGCTGCTCGCCGTGGGTACCCAGCTGTTCTACTGCGCGGTGTTCGTGCTCATCGCCGACGTGAGCACCAACGAGGCCAAGGAACGACCGTTCGCGCTGGTGGCGATGCTCCGCGCCGCCGCGTTCGGGCTAGGCACGGTCAGTGCCGCCGTCGTGCTCTCGTGGGGGAGCGACCGGGCCCTGGGCTGGCTGGTCGCGGTGGACGCCGCCACCTTCCTGGTGGCGGCGGCGATCCTCGGCCGGTACGTCGAGACCGGGCGGGTGGACCACGAGCCGACCACCACCGCCGGTCCGCGGACCGTCCTGCGGGACCGTTCCTACGTCGTCCTGATCGCGGCCGTCTGCGCGGTGGGGCTGGCCGTGGACTTCGCCATCGTCGGCACGCCGGTGTTCGTGGTCGACGTGCTCGAGGGGCCGCCCTGGCTGCCCGGTGCCCTCCTGGCCTTCGGGACGCTGCTCTCGAGCGCCTACGGGGTCAAGGTGGTGGACCTGCTCCGCGGCAGGCGCCGGACCCGGGTGATGCGGGTCGCGAGCGGGATCTTCGCCGCATGGGGGCTGGTGATGCTCGGCATGACCTGGGTCCCCGGCTGGTGGCTGGTGCCCTACGGCTTCCTCGCCTGGGTGGTGCTGATGGCAGGGACCAAGATGTTCTTCCCGTTCGCCGGCGCACTGTCCGAGGCGATGCCGCCGCGGTCCGCCCGCGCCGGCTACATGGCCATCTACCAGTACGCCTTCACCGCCGCCCAGGTGCTCGCACCCGCCGTCGTCGGGCTGTTCGCCGTGGCGGTGTGGCTGCCGTGGGTGGTGGTGGTCGGCGCAGCCCTGGGTGGCGTCCTCCTGCTGGGGCACCTGGGCCGCCGGCTCCCGGTCCCGGTGGACCGCCCTGTCCCGGCAGGGGAGGTCGTCGGAACCGGCTGACCGCTCGCGCCGCTGGCTATCGTTGAGGAGCGGGGGGTCGCGGTGTCGGGAGGGAAGGGACAGCCATGATCGGTTTCATCGTCGCCGGGCTCGTCATCGGAGCACTCGCCAGGCTGATCAAGCCCGGGAAGCAGAACCTCAGCATCCTGTGGACGCTGCTGCTCGGACTCGCCGGATCCGTCATCGGAGGCCTCATCGCCTCCATGCTCGGCACCGGAGACATCTGGGAGCTCAACGCCCTCGGCTTCATCCTGGCCGTGGTCGCGGCGGTGCTGCTGATCGGGGTCGCCGAGGGGCTGTCGAGCCGTCGGTCCCACGCCTGAGCAGATCCGGAGCGCGTCCAGAGCACGTCCTGGGCAGACGAAGGCCGACCCGTCGGGGGATGGGTCACACCGTCTTGACGACGGCGGGTCTGTGGTCCGAGGACCACCGAGCAACGTGACCATCCTCCGGCGAGCCGGCGGTTCGAGGAGTCGAGCCAGTCGATCTCGGGCGGCTGACCCGGCCCCTCTCGACCACGATCATTCCCGGGGCCGCCGACGCAGGGGAGGGGCGTTGGTCCCCTGCACGTGACCCGAAGGACCTATCCCGCTCACCGGCCTGTTCGGCGGGGCCGTCGACCCGCCGGACAGGTTCACCGCGGGTCGTCAGAGCGACCGCGCCTGCGCATGCGCACGTCGATCGCGATAGAGGCGGCGGCGACCACGATCGCGACGACGTAGATCCAGGCCGGCACGGAGCTGTCGTCGTACCGTGCCTGGCGGAGGTACACCGCCAGGCCGATACCGACCAGGACCACCAGGCCGTAGATGACCAGTCTCATGCGTGTCTCCCCCTGTAGTGGTGTGCGGTCGTCCGGTCGACGCTCCCTCGGACGCCGGCCACAACGCAGGGAGGAGGGGGCTCGTCGTGACCGATGGCCAGACAATCCGGACTTCAGGGTGACGTATCTCATGGGGTCAATGGGTGAGAGGCGGCAGCCAGCGCATGCGCGGAGGGAGCCCGCCGCCAGCCGGAGATCCCGACGGCGTTGACCCGCGGATGGCCCGGGCCGACGATGGAGAGGACTGCTCCCACGGGTCGGCCCCCCCCGCGGGCCGACCCGGCCAGAGGTTGGTGGTGTGCGATGCGTCGTTGCTCCTGGGGTCTCGCCGCGACGGTGCTGACCCTGACCCTCGCCACCGCGGCCACCCCGCCGGTCGCCGCGAACGCCGGCTCGCCCGACCGGATCGGCCTGCCGCGAGGCTGGCAGCCCGAAGGCATCACCACCGACGGCGCCCGGCTCTACGCCGGGTCCCTGGCGAACGGTGCCCTGCTGAGGGCGAACCCCCGGACCGGCAAGGTCACCGTGCTCCGGGACAGCCGGACCGGGAAGCCGGCCGTGGGCATCGACTACGACCGGTGGCGCAAGGTGCTCTGGGTCGCCGGCGGGCCGGAGGGCGAGATCCGGGCGCAGAACCCGCGAACCGGACGGGTGCTGGCCACGTTCACCCTTCCCCAGCGAGAGCAGTTCATCAACGACGTCGTCGCGACCCGCCGGGCGGTCTACGCGACCGACTCGGTGAACAAGGTGCTCGCGGTCGTCCGGCTGGGAACCTCGGACCAGGTGCCGTCCTCGCGCCGGGCCCGGACGCTGGAGCTCACCGGCGACCTGAGGTACCGGGAGGGGTTCAACGCCAACGGGATCGTCCGTTCGCCGCGCTGGCTGGTGCTCGTGCAGTCCAACACCGGGTTGCTGTTCCGGGTGGACCGCCGGACGGGCCGGACGAAGCAGATCGACCTGGACGGCCGCCGGGTTCGCAACGGGGACGGGCTGGAGATCCGCGGCGACACCCTCTACGTCGTCCGGAACCGGAACAACCTCGTCGCCGTGGTCGACCTGGCCCCGAACCTCAGGCGAGGAAGGATCATCGACAGGCTGACCGCGGACGGTCTGGACGTACCGACGACGGTGGCCCTGCTCGGCGACTCGCTGTGGGCGGTCAACGCCCGGTTCGGGAACCCCCGTCCCACCACGGCGAGGTACTGGATCACCCGGATCGGCACCGGCGACGACTGATCCGCTCAGTACACCTCGCGCTCGGTGACGGTCTCCGCGGTGCGGTGCACCGGCTCGGACGGGTCGGCGGGCTCGTCCACGCGGGTGACGACGCGCTCGGTCCGCTTGCCCCGCCGGGCGTGGGCGATGACGACGCCTCCCGCGGCCATGAAGATCACGCCGACCACCTGCAGGTCGACCACCGTGGCGTCGGTCCGAACGGCGAAGGTGAGGATCGCCCCCACCACGATCAGGCAGAGTCCCGGTCCCACGTCGACTCCCTTTCCTCGGGGCAGCCACCGCGATGGGGCTGCCGCTGCACCAGTCACACGGTGCCCAGGAGTGCACTGTCGAAACACCCGGAAAAAGTCCACGTCGTCCACGGCGGGCGATGCGGCAGCGGACGAGGCCGACGAGGCTGGGGCGATGGCGCGAAGCTGGGGGCGTACGTCGGACCAGGTGCGCGCGAAGGTCCCGCCCAGCGAGGAGAGGATCGCCTCGGGGATCTACGGGATCATCGTGGGTGCCGCGGTGATGGCCACCTCGAGCGCGCAGACCTTCGGCCAGCTGATCGCCTCGGTGCTGGTCACCCTGCTCGTCTACTGGGTGGCCGAGCGGTACGCGCGCGTGCTCGCCCGGCGGATCGCGGACGGGCGACGACCGACCTGGCGCGAGCTCGGCCAGGAGCTCACCGAGGGCTGGGCGATCGTCACCGAGTCGGGGCTGCCGCTGCTGGTCCTGGTGGTGCTGGGACTCTCCGGGGTGGAGCAGAGGACCGCGGTGCTGATCGCGTTGGGCACCAGCACCGCGGTGCTCTGCGTCGCCGGTTGGGCGGTCGGTCGCGACAACCGGCTGAAGCCCCTCGAGCGAGTCGCGTCGGCCGTCGGAGCCGGCGCCATCGGCTTCGCGATGATCGCGCTGAAGGCGCTCCTGCACTGACGGATCACCGCGGGTCACCGCAGCGTGATCACGCTCTCCAGGTACGCGGCTGGCAGGGCGATGCTGTCGTCGGCGTCGTTGCGGTCCCACCGACGGGCCAGATCGGCGAGATCCGACGCGAGCGCATCCCGGCCGCTGTCGTCGAGCGCCTCGAAGGCCTTGAGCGTGGGGCCGTACCAGCGGCGGAAGAAGTCGACGAACTCCTCGGGCGACGTGAACCGGAAGGTGCAGATGCGTTCGACCGAGCTGATGTCCGCGACCGCCTTGCCGAACAGCTCCTTCAGGTGGTCCTCGATCCCCCAGAGCATGGGTGAGGCGACGCCGGCGGGCGCGGGCACGTGCGACGTGATCACCCGGAACATCTCGCCGATGAAGCCGGTCGGCGTCCAGGACACCAGACCAACGGTGCCGCCTGGACGGGTGACGCGGACGATCTCGTCGGCCGTGCGCTGGTGGTTCGGGGCGAACATCGAGCCGAACACCGAGAGCACCGCGTCGTAGGTGTCGTCCTCCGCCGGCAGGTCCTCGGCGTCGCCGACCTTGAACTCGACCTCGAGCCCTTCCGCCGTCGCGCGCCGGCGCCCGTGCTCCAGCAGCTCGGGCACGTAGTCCACGCCGACGACGTGGGTCCCTGACCTGGCCGCTGCGATCGCGGCGTTCCCGCTGCCGCAGGCCACGTCGAGCACGTGCCAGCCCGCATGCAGGTCGACGTCGTCCGCGAGCAGCTCGCTGGCCAGCACGATCCGGGTGGCGACGACGGCGAAGTCGCCGCTGGACCAGGTCTTCTGCTGCTTGGCCTTGACGGCGGCCAGGTCCGGCGTGGTGGGTGTGGTGGTGGACATGGTCCCCTCCTCGAGTCGGGCACCCCGGCTGGGTGCCTTCGACCAGGAGCCTGCGCCCGGCGTGAGGCCGCCGACGAGTACCGATCTCGTACTGCTGGTACAGAACCGGTACTACCCCGAGACCCCGGACCGGTTCACCATGGCCACATGCCCAACCACGCGGACTACTGTCCGATCGCGGTCGGCGTCGAGGTGATCGGCGACCGCTGGACCCCCCTGGTCATCCGCGAGCTCATGGTCGGCTCCGGTGGCTTCAACGAGATCCACCGCGGCGTCCCGCGGATGAGCCGGACCCTGCTGGCCCAGCGCCTGCGGCTGCTCGAACGCAGGGGACTGGTCTGCCGTGAGGTGGGCGAGCGGGGCAGACCGGGACGCTACTCGCTGACCCCCGCGGGCCAGGCGCTGACGCCCATCGTCTGGGCGATGGGCCACTGGGCGGCGGAGTGGGTGTTCGGCGACCCCACCGACGGGGAGTGCGACGGGCTGTCGCTGCTCTGGCGCATGCACCAGCACGCCGTGCCGGCACGGCTGCCCGATCGACGTACCGTCATCCACCTGATGCTCACCGGCGCCGGCGCCGCCCAGGGATGGCTGGACATCGAGCACGGCACGGTCACCGTGTGCAAGGAGGACCCCGGGGTTGACATCGACCTCGTCGTGGAGGCCGACACCCGTCAGATGCAGCGCTGGCTCGTCGGCCGAGTGCCGTTCCGCGACCTCGTGGAGACCAGCCAGGCCACGCTGCGCGGGCCCAGCCGTCTTGCGCGGGCGTTCCCGACCTGGTTCGACACCACGTTCTTCGCCGAGGGCCTGCGCCGCGCCGAGCAGCGCCGCCTGCGGGAGGCGGTCCCGGCGTGAGAGCGCGGGGTCAGGGACCGATGAGTTCCTGACGCGCGACGGGTCTGCACGGGGAGACGTCGGTACGACCGACGGGAGGACGTGCAGTGGGTTCGATCGTGGTGGTGAACAACCTGACGCTGGACGGGGTGACCCAGGCACCCGGCGGACCGGACGAGGACCCGCGCGACGGGTTCGAGCACGGCGGCTGGGCACAGCCGTACAACGACCCCGTCATGGCCGAGGTGATGGGGCGGGGCATGGCCAAGGGGATGGCCGGCGAGGCTGCCCTGCTGTTCGGCCGGCGTACCTACGAGAACTTCGCCGGCTACTGGCCTAAGCAGACCGACAACCCGTTCAGCCCCGTGCTCGACGCGATGCAGAAGTACGTCGTCTCCCGGACCCGCAGAGGGCCCTTGGACTGGCAGAACTCCACGCTCCTCACGGGGGAGGCGGCGGAGACCGTGCCGCGGCTGAAGGCCGAGCCGAGGGACCTGACCGTGCTCGGCAGCGGGGAGCTGGTGCGCACGCTGATGGCCCACGACCTGGTCGACGTGTACCAGCTGCTCATCCATCCGCTGATCCTCGGCGCGGGACGCCGGCTGTTCCCGGAGCGCGGGCAGCGGCACCCGCTCCGGCTCGTCGACAGCGTGACCACCTCGACGGGCGTGCTGATCGCGACCTACGAGCCGAACCGCTGACCGCAGGCGCAGGGCTCAGACCTCCGCCGGGACCGCGCGGGCATTGCCCGTGGCCCAGTCGAGCGCGTAGTCGGCCACGGCCTCCCAGCCGGGCTCGCCGCAGGTGAAGTGGGAGCGTTCGGGGAACTCGTGGAGCGCGGTCGTGGCGGAGGAGTCCTTGTAGTGCTTGGCGTTCGACCGGGACACCGACGCGGGCATGATGTGGTCCGCGCCGCCGGCGATGAACAGCAGCGGGGCCCGGCCGTCGAAGTCGTAGTCGAGCCAGGTCTCCTGGCGTCCGGGCTTGAGGTTCGCGAGCAACCCGTAGGCCCACACCCAGCTCCCGGGTGCAGGAATGTGGTAGCGCTCGTAGACCTTGTCGGACTCCTCGCGGCTCAGCGTGTTCGTGAAGGCGTAGTGGAACTGCTCGGGTGTGAAGCCGACCGCCCGGTGCCGGTTGGCGGGGTTCGCCAGGATCGGGAAGAGGGACTTGATCTGCGAGGGCGGGTTCACGCGCACTCCCTCGGGCGGCGCGGAGTCGATGGCCACGCCGGCCGCTCCCAGTCCACGGGCCAGCAGCAGCTGGGTGAGCGCGCCGCCGAACGAGTGGCCCATGATGATCGGCGGCTTGTCGAGACCTTGGATGACGCCCGTCAAGTGGTCGAGGGTCTCCGGCACGGTCAGCTCGGCGATCACCGTGGGGTCCTCGCGGAGGCCTTCGACCTCGACCTCGAAGCCCGGGTAGCCCGGCGTGAGGACCTTGTAGCCCCGGGCCTCGTAGTAGGGCACCCACTCCTCCCAGCTCCGCGGTGTCATCCACAGTCCGTGAACCAGGACGACGGTGTCGGGGCGCCCGTCCTGAGACGGGCGGGTCTCCTCGGGCCGGCGGGTTCCGTCAGGCTCGGTGGTCATGGGTCGGCTCCTCCTGTGGGGGGACACGAGTGCTGTCTCGACGTTTGTCGATACTGACGAGTTCCGCAATAGCTCGAGATGGGGGTTGCGAGACGGCCGAGCGGGACGTCCTCGTCGGCGGGCCGGGTCTCGCCGCACGCGCGCTCCGCGCCTGCGATACCGCCTCGGGAGGGGCTATCCGTCAATACCCTTGGTGAGGACGTCGTCGCGACGTCGGGACACGCTGACTGCGGGGGCGATGTGAAGCGAGCACGAGCCATGACGCTGGTCCGAGCCCTGGTCGCGGTCGGGGGTGTTGCCGCAGTGGTCGTGGGCTCCGGCGTCGGCGACGAGGACACGGCCGGCGCGGGCGCACTGTCGTCCACCCACGGCGTCCGGTCGTCCCCGGACGGCGACCGGTCGTCCGGGGAGCCTGTCTCGATCCCTCGGGTCGAGCCGCGTGGACCCGCGCCGGTGCCGATGCCCGAGGTCCGGCTGCGAGGTCCCGCGCCGGTGCCGATGCCCGAGGTCCGGATCGATGGCGATCTGTTGGCCCCCTTGCCCGACCTCGAGCGCGGAGGAACCAAGTGAGGGCGGCGGGTCTTGTCGTTGCTGCACTCACCCTTGCCGCGCTCGCGGGCGCATGCGCTCGCGGCGGCCCGGAGATCGCAGCGATCGACGAGCCTCGCGCTGCGCACACCCCGGTGTCTCCGTCCACGGATGACCCGGAGCCGGATCCGGCCGGGGCCTACACACCTGTGGTGCGAGAGCCCGGTCTGCCGGGTGCACTGCCCCGGGCCATGATGGAGCACTGCCGTGACGACATCGTGGCGGCGGGGCAAGACCCGTCAGCGGAGTGGATCTCGGTGAAGAGCAGCCGCAACACCTTTCGGCACCAGGTGATCGCTCGCAGGAACGACGAAGGCGTGCGCGTCCAGTGCAGGCTTCCGCGGGTGGTCGTGCCTCGCGAGGTGCCTGAGCCGATCGCCACCGACGATGCGGGCATCCTTCGTCAGTGCAGCTCGGTGGCAGGGTACGACTTCACCGGATGGACTGTCGTCACCTCGATGGTCGCAGCCCAGGGCGTCGAGGCAGTGCTGGGTTCGACGAACGGCTATACGGCGTACTGCAGCCTGCAACCGGGTGACTGGGACTCCGGCAGCGATCAGGTCGTCGAGATGCCCGCGGGCAGCGACGCCGAGCTCGGCCGTCGGCAGCAGGACGGGTCCGACCTCGGCCTGCACGGCTCCTCGCTGAGCATCAAGACCGCTCACACACCGATCGAGGGGCAGCTCTGGAACGGCAGCGGCATCCTGTACGACGAGCGCGGCCGGATCGTCGCGGACGCGAGCCGGATCGTGTTCACCTTCAGCGACACGGGCGAGCGTTTCGTCGTACCCGTCGTCCGGGGTCGATGGGCGGCCCGCATCCACCGCGTGGGCGCGACCGGGGGCCTGGGTGACTACCGCGCGGCTGTGGTGAGCCGTTCGGGCGAGGTACTCCAGGAGTACACGAGCGCGAGCTCCTGAGCCGTCAGGCCCCGTCCTCGATGAGCTCGCGCAGCTTGACGAAGCTGTCGGTCCAGCCGGCTCTGTGCAGCTCCAGCCGTGCCTCGGTGGCGAACTCACCCTGCGTGAGCGCGATCTCCGTGCCTTCACCGACCGCGTCGAGATCCAGCGTCACGACCGTCTCTCGGTCATCGGGATCAGGTTCTTCCCAGCGGAAGGTGAACGCCAGGCGCCGCGGTGGGTCGATCTCGAGGTACTCGCCTGCGAGGTGGAACGGCTCCTCGCCAGGTGGTTGCATCGTGAAGCGGTAACCGCCCCCGACCTCGAGGTCGAGCTCGACCTCCGGCGTCGTGAACCCGGCCGGACCCCACCACCGCGCCAGCGCGACGGGCTCGGTCAGCGTTCGGAAGACCCGCTCGCGCGGAGCGTTCAGAACCCAGGTCAGCTCGAGGACCAGCCGGTCCGGTCGCTTGCTCACGACTCCACTCTCGCACCCACAGCGGTGAAGTCGCAGGCAACCGGTCGTCGCGTCCGACAGGGTATGAACCTATGCGGGGCCTGGAATCTATGCTGGCGGCGCCAGCACCGAAGGAACCGTCATGATCGAGCCCTCGCGTGCGGATCCTCGTGCCGCCAGAGGGCCACAGAAGCCGTGATTGCTCTGTTGACTCGGCGGCCGCCCTGGCCGCTCATCGTCCCATTGCTCTCAGCGGCGCTCACGGGTGTTCCACTGGCGGTGGCAGGGCAGGTGGGCGACTTCGGGGCCTAGAAGCGACCCGGCGTGCATCGGGGGTGTCGTGAGAATCTCGGGAACGGCCTCTGACCGGTGGGAACGGCCGATCTGCGGGTTTTCGTCGTTTACGGGTCTGCTCGGTAGCACGTGTACAGAATGTGTACAGATTCGCGGTGTTCGGTTTCTGATCCACACGGGGACTCCTGATGGGTGCCTCCGCCAAGCGAGGGAAGCGCATGTCACAGAGTGGTAGCGAGCAGTCACCCGGAGCTGGGCCCTCATTGAGCGCGACAGCAAGCGCCGATGCTGGGTTGCCTCCGATCGGGTACATCGCGATCGGTTGGGTGGTCATGGCCATCGGTTCAATCATGTTCATGAACGGATTCGGTTCCACGTACGACGACTACACCGGAGAAGTCGCCAACAACAATGGACTCCTGGCTTTCGGTTGGCTGGTGGCGTCGATCGGGTCGATCATGTTCTTGGTGGGCGTCATAGCCCAGGGCGTGAAAGTCGGCAATCGCCACTCGCAACGGGTGACGTTGCAGGGCGACCGATGAGCAGAGATGCGGGACCGGGCGTCGGCGGGGCCCGCGCTTTTCCCGCTACGACCAACAGAAGCGCATCCGGCGTTGAGGAGGCCGATGGGCAAGGGCAGAGAATCCCGTCTGACCCGCGGTTTTGCTGGGTGCCCCCGGCAGGATTCGAACCTGCGACGCACGGTTTAGGAAACCGACGCTCTATCCCCTGAGCTACGAGGGCGGCACATGGCTGAAACCCTCGCTGCACACCTCGCTGCAGCCGAACCAGGTTTCTGCCCTGCAGCAGGAAGGATAGTCGAGGTGGGTAGTCCATCTCGCGACAGGCTGCGACGCGGGGTGCCGCGGCCACCACCGCCGGTCAAAGCGGACATACGGTGGCCTCATGAGTGCGCGCCGCTGGATCGTCAGTCTCGAGCGAGCCTGGGACGCGGCGCGGCTGCGACGGGCCCGCTCACGACCGCCCGCCCACTTCCGGATCGAGCCGTACATCGGGCACGGCAGCGCCGAGGGAGTGGTCGTGCGTGGCCGGGTGCTCGACGACCCGCCGCCGTCGGAGGCGGTCGAGGGCGAGGGCGTCAGCGCTGCGGTACGCCGCACGTTGCGGCACTTCGTGACCGACGAGCTGCCGGGCGTGCCGCTGCGGGTGGCCGTCGCGGGCGCGAGCGTGGAGGCGGTCACCGACGGCGAGGGCTACTTCCTCGCCCGGCTGCAGCCGGACCCCGCCGAGCTCGCCACGCCCTGGACCGGCGGCACCGTCGAGCTCGCCGGCGAGTACCGGGGCCTGGTCGGCCCGCACACCACGCCGCTCGAGGTGCGGGTTCCAGGACCGGGCGCGAGGTTCGGGATCCTCTCCGACATCGACGACACGATCCTCGAGACCGGCGTCCAGCGGGTCGGTCAGATGATCCGCCAGACGTTCACGGGGTCCGCCCTCACGAGGACCCCGTTCCCGGGTGCACCGGCCCTGTACCGCGACCTCGCGGCCGGGGTGAACCCGGTCTTCTACGTCTCGTCGAGCCCCTGGAACCTGCACGCCTTCCTGGTGGGCTTCCTTCGGCACCGCGGGTTCCCGATGGGGTCGGTGATGCTGCGCGACCTGCTCGGCACCTCCGTCGGTCGCGAGCAGAAGGCCGGACGCATCCGAGAGATCCTCGACCTCCATCCCCAGCTGCAGTTCGTCCTGATCGGCGACTCCGGGGAGAAGGACCCTGAGATCTACGCCGACATCGTCCGGGCCTACCCCGGGCGGATCCTCGCGGTCTACATCCGCGAGGTGCGGCTCGATCCGGGGGACGGGCGCGTCGAGAAGGTCTCGGGAGCGTGGGCCCAGGAGGTGCCGTTCGTGCTCGCGGCCGACAGTGACGCCGTACGCCGGCACGCCACGGAGCTCGGCCTGCTCTGAGCCGGATCCTGTCCGACGCCGGCGTCTCCGCAGCCGCGGCCTGCTACTCCAGCCAGAGCGTCTCGGCGAGCACCACGACCGCAAGCAGGACCGGGAACACCGACAGCGGAAGCCACAGCAGCGCCCAATGCTGGTGCTTGACGCGGGCAACGACGGCCAACACCCACGCGGCGAGCGACACCGGCAACCCGCCGAGGAACGCGACCGCGCCGAAGAACCCGATCCAGTTGTCGGAGAGGGCGTCGGAGCCTCCCACGGCGTACGCCACGGCGAGGAGCGAGGACGCCACCACGACCAGGACCGCCACGGCTGCCGCCAGGCCGACTGCCCACCGGGCCTGCGGCGTAGGCCGAAGGGTGGGGTCCGCGGAGACGGCAGCGCGGTCCGGAGCGGGATCGACCGTCATCGGGTCACGGCCGGCGAGCCCAGGTCGAGTCGGTCGACCATGTCCGCGAAGCGCAGATAGGTGTCGATGCTGGCCATCACGATGCGGGCGTCGATGAAAGCTATCTCGACGCCCAGCAGTGAGACCCGGGCGACCACGTCGACGACCATGCCCTTGTCGAGGATGACGTCGATGACGTCCTCGAGCCTGCTCGGCGCCGGGCGGTCGACGGCTCGGCTTCCGGTGTGTGCGGTCACTGTCATTGCGGAGCGTCCTCTCGAGAGTGTGCCTCCGCCTCGCCATGGGGTGCGACATCTTCATGATGCCACCGTGCGGCGTTGGCCCCTCAGTGGTCTGCGGTCTTCTTGCTGAGAGCACGAGGCGTTGCGACAGTGGACAGATGGGCGTCTCCCCGGTGGAGCAGGCCGTTCGGCTGGTCGGCAGGGACCGCGAGCTCGACCTGCTGCGGGCGCTGCTGCGCGAGCACCACCTGGTGACCGTGACCGGGACCGGCGGGGTCGGCAAGACCAGCCTCGCGCTGGCGGTACGCGGGCGCCTCGACGGAGCGCGGTTCGTGGTCTGCGAGCTGGCCGACGTGCAGCGACCGGAGGCGGTGCGCCATGCGGTCGCGGCCAGGCTCGGGGCCCGGCTCCGCGAAGGCGAGCCGGCCTCCGGGGCGGTGCCGCCGCCCGACGACGGCTCCGAGGTGCTCATCGTGCTGGACAACTGCGAGCACGTCCTGGACGCGGCCGTCGAGGTGGTGGAGCAGCTGCTCACTGCCGGCCCGCACGTCCGGGTACTCGTCACGAGCCGAGAACCGCTCCGTCTGGCCGCGGAGCACGTGCTCCGGCTCGACCCGCTCGCGGTGCCGGCATCGGCCGAGAGCCCCGAGGCGACCGAGGCCGCGGCCGTCGTACTCTTCGCGGAGCGGGCGCAGCACGCCGACCCCCGGTTCGCCCTCGACGAGCGGACGCTTCCCGCGGTGGTGCGGATCTGCGCCGGACTGGACGGGGTCCCGCTCGCCCTGGAGATCGCCGCGGCCCGCGTCCCGGTGCTGTCGGTGGACGACATCGCGGCCAGGCTGGGGCACCGGTTCTCGCTGCTCCGCGCGGGGACGAGGAGAACCCCGGACCGGCACAAGAGCCTGCGCGCGGCCGTCGACTGGTCCTACGACCTGCTCGATCCGGTCGAGCAGCGACTGCTCACCACGCTGGCGGTCTACCCGGGCGGCTGCGACCTGGCGGCAGCGACCGCGGCAGGCGAGGCACTCGGCCTGGATGACGCCGCCGTCCTCGACGTGCTCGGCGACCTGGTGGCCAAGTCGATGGTCACCACGACGCCCGCACCGGGGGGCACTCGCTACGGGATGCTCGAGACGCTCCGGGAGTACAGCCTCGACCGGCTCGCCTCGACCGGAGAGACAGCCCGGGTCCGGGACCGTCACGCGGACTACTACGCGCACCTGGGCCGCCGGCTGCGCGCCCTGCTCCTCGACGCCTGGACGCTCGAGGCCCGCCCGCTCTTCGACGAGTTCGACAACCTCCGGGCCGCGCTCACCTGGACCATCGCCCATGACGAGTCGGCAGACCGTTCCTTCGACCTGCTCGCGCCGATGTGGTACCTCGCGCTGCAGTACTCGGCCGCCGAGATCGCCGAGTACGCCGACGCGGCGCTGGCCCGGTGGCCCGACCGCAGGCACCCGCGCTGGGCAGAGGTCGCCGGGACCGCCGCGACCGCCCGGGTGACCTTGGAGGACTACGCGCCTGCCCGCCCGTTGGCGCAGTCCGCCGCCGAGGCGACCTGGGCCCCGATCGGCTCGGCGTTCGGCTTCTGCGCGCTCGCCGGGATCGCCGGCCACGCCGATGACGACCCGGACGCCGCACTCGCGCACCTGGACCGGGCCGACGAGGCCGCCGCGGCCGGCGCGTTCGAGCCGCTCCGCTGCGACGTGCTGGGTCGTCGCGCCCAGACGCTCGCGCAGGCCGGTCGAAAGCGCGAGGCGCTCGCCACCGCCGAGCAGGCGCTGGCGTTGGCGCGGCGGCAGGGGAACGCCTACGAGCAGGCCTGGGACGAGCACCTGATCGGCCTGCTGCTCATCCCCGACGAGCCGGCGGCCGCCCGGGAGTGGCTGCTCACCGCGCTCACCGAGTCGCGCGGGCTCAGCTACATCTACGGGATCAACTCGGCCCAGCGCGGCCTCGCGGCGGCCACGGCCGCGCTGGGGGAGCTGGCCGCCGCGGCGGAGATCTTCGCGGAGCCGCTCACCGGCTTCGTCCGCAGTGGACACTTGGGGGAGCGGTGGAACACGGTCGCCGCCATGCTCCCCCTGCTCCTCGCCGCCGGGCGACGTCAGAGCGCGGCCACCCTCCTCGCCGGCCTGGACAGCGCCGGAACCGTCGTCTTCCGGATCCACGCACCCCTTCTCGGCGAGGTACGTCGGGACCTCGCCGCCGAGCTCGCGGCACCGACCGTGGTCGCCCGCGGCCGCGCACTCGGTCTCGAACAGCTGCTCGTCCTGGCAAGGCAGGAGCTGCAGCTGCTCCGACGCGGGGCGGTCGGCGAAGCGCCGGAGCAGGAGGTGTCCGCGGAGGCCCGCCCGGCCGAGCCGCGTCCGGCCGAGCTCCGCCGGGTCGGTCCGTTGTGGGAGGTCACCTTCGCGGGGAGCAGCGCGCACCTGCCCGACCTGAGGGGGCTGCACGACCTGGCCCGGCTCCTGGCCAACCCCGGCCAGGACGTCCCCGCCCTCGACCTGGTGGCGACGTCCGCACCTTCCGGCACTTCGGTGCCCGCCCAGCGTGGCGCACCGGCGGGCGACGAGGAGCTGCGGACACCGGGCGACCTGGGGGAGCAGATCGACGCCCGCGCCCGCGCCGCCTACGCCGACCGGATCAGGGAGCTGCAGGGCGAGCTCGACGACGCCGACAGGTCCGGCGACGTGGGACGCAGCAGCCGACTCCAGGAGGAGCTGGACTTCCTCACCGCCGAGCTCACCTCGGCCTACGGACTCCGCGGGCCCCGCCGGACCGGTGACCCCGCCGAGAAGGCACGAGCCGCGGTCACGGCCCGGATCCGGGCCGCGATCCGGAAGATCGGCAGCGCCCACCCCGAGCTCGGCCGGCACCTCGATCGCAGCGTCCGCACCGGCCGGTTCTGCAGCTACCGACCGGAGGACGCCACCACGTGGACCGTCATCCGCTGACCCCCGCCTCGAGGCCCGCCATCGCGCGGCACCTCACCCGGTAACCCGGTTTCTTACGCCTCCTCGACGAGAGCAGCACCGACCCGAGGAGGCATCCCATGACCATCGAGGCCCAGACCACCAGACCATCCGACGAGGACGAGCGCCGACGCGACGCCCTGGCGGACCGGCTCGTAGCGGCGGCCACCGCCACCCTCGAGCTCTACAGCGTGCACCTCGGGCGCGAGCTCGGCCTGTACGACGCCCTCACCGAGCCGCTCAGCTACCCAGACCTGTCCACGGCCACCGGCGTCGCGCCGCGGTACGCCCGGGAGTGGCTCGAGCAGCAGGCAGTCGCCGGTCTGCTCGAGGTCGCGATCCCGGGCGACGCCGAGCACCGGCGGTACGTCGTACCGGCTCCGCACCGCCCCGTGCTTCACGACGCCGAGGCCGCCACCCACGTCGCCCCGGTGGCCGACATGGTCGCCGGCATCGGGGCCGTGCTCGGCCAGGTCGCCCGGGCCTACCGCACCGGGGAGGGCGTCCCGTACGCCGAGTACGGCGCCTCGTTCCGCCGGGGCCAGGCCGGGATGAACCGGCCGGCGTTCGCCGACCTGCCGGAGTGGATGGCGGCGATCCCCGACGTCGCGGCCAGGGTGCATGCCGACCCGGTCGGGAGGATCGCCGACATCGGTTGCGGGGAGGGCTGGTCGACCCTGGCGCTGGCCAGGGAGTTCCCGCTCGCGTTCGTCGACGGGTACGACAGCGACGTCGCCTCGGTGGAGGCCGCCCGGAGCCACGCCGCTGAGGCCGGGCTAGGCGAGCGGGTGTCCTTCCGGCTCGTCGACGCCGCGGACCCGCACGGCATCACCGGTCCCTACGACCTGGTGCTGGTGTTCGAGGCGCTGCACGACCTCGCCCGCCCGCTCGAGGCGCTGCGGTCATTGCGCACGGCACTGGCCGAGTCCGGCGTGGTCCTGGTCGTCGACGAACGCGTGGCCGGGGAGTTCACCGCGCCAGGCGACGAGGTCGAGCGACTGATGTACGGCTGGAGCGTCACGCACTGCCTCCCGGCGAGCCTCGCCGACGCCCCCTCCGCCGGTCTCGGCACCGTCCTGCGCAGCAGCACCGTCCACGCCCTGGCCGGGACGGCCGGCTACCGGTCCAGCCGCGAGCTGCCGGTGGACAACGACTTCTTCCGCTTCTACCGGCTGGACCGGTGAGCGGCGTCCCTTCGCGCCCCCCAACCACCCACACCCACCACCGCAACTCTCGGAGGACGACATGACCACGAGGACCACCACCAAGACCACCACCACGGCGACCGGACGGCTCGACCTGTACGTCGAGCAGCACGGAACCGGACCCGATGTGCTTCTCCTGGCCGGGCTCGGCGACACCGTCGAGGCCTGGCAGTTCCAGGTCGACGGGCTGCAGGACCACTACCGGCTCACCACCTTCGACAACCGGGGCGCGGGCCGGTCGCCGATGCCCGACGACAGCTTCAGTGTCGCGTCGATGGCCGACGACGCCGCGGACGTGCTCCGCTCGCTCGACATCGGCACCGCGCACGTGGCCGGCTTCTCCGGCGGAACCGCCATCGCGCAGGAGCTCGCGCTGCGTCACCCCGAGCTGGTGCGGAGCCTGGTGCTGATGGGCACCTGGGCCCGGATGGACGCCTTCATGAACACCTTGGCGCGCTCGATCACGTGGATGGTCGAGGCGGCGAGCGAGCGGGAGTTCCTCGAGGCGTTCTTCTTGTGGATCTACACCGCGCGTGCACACGAGGACGGGACGGTCGAACAGATCATCGAGGAGGCGCTGGGCTTCGAGTACGGCGCGACTCCTGAAGGCATCCGACGCCAGCTCGAAGCGTTCGTCCGGCACGACACGGTCGACCGCCTGCACCGGATCTCGGTCCCGACCCTGGTGCTCGCCGGCGGCCAGGACCTCGTGACCCCGCCCCGCCTCGGCCGGGTGGTGGCGGACCTGGTGCCCGGCGCCGCCTTCGAGGTCTGGCCGGAGGAGGCCCACCAGCCGTTCCAGGAGGTGCCGGACGCGTTCAACCGACGCGTCGATGCCTTCTGGCGCGAGGTCGACTCCAAGGAATGACCGGAGCCGCCCGGCTCAGAGCAGCGGAGGCGGCGTGAACTCGCCCAGACCGGAGTCCGCGGCACGGTCGATCCAGTAGCGGCGCCGTTCGAGGAGGACCACGTCCACCTCGACGGCGTCGACTCCTGGGATCCCGCCGAGCCGATCGTCCACCAGCCGTCCGAGCGCGGCACGGTCGGCGGCCAGTCCTGTGCACAGCACCGAGACCTCGCCGGCGACCTGGGTGGTGAACCGGGACTCGGGCAGCTCGGAGAGGGCAGCGAGCACCGCGGCCGTCGCACCCGGACGCGCGCGCACCCGCATCACGAACGGGGTGGTCAGTCCGAGGTAGTCCGGCTGGATCTCCACCCGCGGCCGAACCACGCCGCCCAGGAGCAGCCGGCGCACCAGCCGGTGCGCGGTCGAGGTCGCCATGCCGAGCGACCGTCCGATCCCGGACGCCGAGGCGCGTCCGTCCTGCTGGAGCAGACGCACCACGCTCCGCTCCAGGTCGCCGAGGTCCTCGGTCCGACGTGTCCCCGCGGCCTCCGCCGTGCCGGGTGCGCCGAGCCGGGCGCACAGCTCGCGCTCCTCCGCGGTGAGCAGCTGCGGGTCCCACGACGAGCCCCGTCCGGCGACCGAGAGCACCGGCAGCGACGTCACCGCGTCGATCCCCGGCACCGTGCACACCTCGTCGAGAAGCTCGGCCGTGCCGGCTTCGTCGACCGCGTGCACGGTGGCGTAGACCGAGTCGCGTCCCGAGAGCCGGGCCAGGTACTGCACCCGTGGCAGCTCGCCGAGCCGTTCGATCACCTCGTGGGGCGCGAGACCGCGCGTCCGGGCGAACACGTGCACCGGCAACGTGTGTGAGAACAGCGACCAGTCCACCTGGCCCACCACGCGCAGCGCGTGGGCGTCGTACATCCGGGCGAACCGCCTGCCCACGGTGCTGGCATCCACCCCGAGCACCGAGGCGAGGTCGTCCCACGAGGCACGCGGGGCGAGGTGGAGTGCGCCCACGAGGCGGCGGTCGAGCTCGTCGAGCGCGATCATGACGACAGCGTAGCCGTACTCCTGCCGAATTTTCCCAGATGTAACAGAGCGGTCTAGCGATTTGCCCACATCCCTGGAAAGGTGTGCAGGAAAGCGCCGATCTCGGAGGATGCTTCGATGAGTCAGACCACGCTCGACCAACCTCTGTCGCCCACGATGCGAGCCGCGTTCCGTGCCTTCAGCGGCATCGAGCGCGTGGGGAACAAGCTGCCGCACCCGTTCTGGCTGTTCTGGATGCTTGCGCTCGTGGTCATCGGGCTGAGCGCCCTACTGTCCGCGGCCGGGGTGAGCGCGGTGCAGCCCGGCACCGACGAGACCATCGAGGTACGCAGCCTGCTCAGCAAGGAGGGTGTCGACCTCATGGTCGGCAGCGCGGTGGAGAACTACGCCGCCTTCCCGCCGCTCGCCACCATCCTCACCGTCATGCTGGGTATCGCGGTGGCCGAGCGGAGCCAGCTGATCAACACGCTGCTGCGCCGCATGGTCGCCCGCGTCCCCGACAGGTACCTCACCTTCGCGCTGTCGATGACCGCGATGGTCGGGCACGTCGCCGGGGACGCCGCCTACGTCACCCTCATCCCGCTCGGTGCGCTGATCTTCCGTGCGGCCGGCCGCAGCCCGGTGCTCGGCGCCATCGTGGCCTTCGTCTCCATCTCCGCCGGGTACGACGCGTCACCGTCGCTGACCACCACCGACGTGCTGCTCTCGTCGATCTCGACGGCTGCGGCGCAGACGATCAGCCCCGACTACGTGGTGACCCCGGTGGCCAACTACTTCTTCGGGCTCGCCTCCTCGGTGGTGGTCGCGCTGACCATCACGGTGGTGACGGAGAAGGTGATGGCCCGGCGACCGGACCTGGCGGTCGACGAGGACGGGGACGACTTCACCGACGAGGAGCTCGGGCAGATGACGGTGACGGACCGGGAGCGCCGCGCGCTCCGGGTGGTGGGCCTGGTGGCGCTCGCCTTCGCCGCCGCCCTGGCCCTGGTCATGGTGCCGTCGTCGTCCCCGCTTCGCGGCGAGGGCGGCAGCGTCGTCGAGTCGCCGCTCTTCGGCGGGATGGCGTTCATCCTCGGCGTCTTCTTCGCGCTGCTCGGCACCGTCTACGGCTTCCGGGCGGGCACGTTCTCGAACGCCCGCGACGTCGTGGAGTCCATGATCGAGGGAGTCAAGGCGATGGCGCCGATCCTGGTGCTGTTCTTCGCGATCTCGCAGTTCCTGGCCTACTTCAAGTGGACCTACCTCGGCGAGATCCTGGCCATCACCGGTGCCGAGGGGCTCGAGAGCATCAACGCTCCCGGCTGGGCGATCCTGCTCGGCGTCGCGGTGCTGGTCACGTTCATGAACCTCGTGATCACCAGCGGATCCGCGCTGTGGGCGCTGGCCGCTCCGGTCTTCGTGCCGATGCTGATGCTGCTCGACATCAACCCTGAGACCACCCAGGCGATCTATCGGGTGGCGGACTCGGTGACGAACTGCGTGACCCCGATGAGCCCCTACTTCGTCATGGCGCTCGGCTTCATCCAGCGCTTCCGCAAGTCCGCCGGGATCGGCACGCTCGCCTCGTTCACGATCCCGATGGCGATGGTCGTGTGGGTGGTGTGGGTCGCCTTCTTCATGGCCTGGTACCTCCTCGGTATCCCGCTCGGACCCGGCGCCCCGATCAACTGACCCGCTGTCCACGGAAGGGGACCCCATGTCCGCACCCGTCGCCGAGCTCGCCGCCCGGGCCGAGGCGCGCACCGCCGAGATCCTGGCCGACATCGAGGCTCTGGTCAGGTGCGAGACGGGCAGCTACGACCTGCCCGGCCTCGCGGAGGGCCTGCAGCTGCTGCACGACCTCGTCGGCTCACGGCTCGGCCCGGCGACCAGCCAGGGGCGGCACCAGGGCGGCGAGCTCGGAGACACCGCGACGCTGACCTTCGTCGGCTCGACGTCGACCCACGTCGCCCTGGTCGGGCACTACGACACCGTCTGGCCGCGCGGGATCCTGGCCGAGTGGGAGCCCACCTCCTTCGCGGACCCGACCGGCCGGACGCGACTGACCGCACCCGGCGTCTTCGACATGAAGACCGGCCTGGTGCAGGGGATCTGGGCACTGAAGCTGCTGCGGGAGTCCGGGGCGAAGGTGCCGACGGTGACCTTCGTGCTCAACGGGGACGAGGAGGTGGGCTCGCTGTCGTCTCGTCCGGTGATCGAGCGGGTGGGCTCGACAGCGGACGCCACGCTCGTCCTGGAGCCCTCGTCGGAGGGTGCGGTGAAGACCGGGCGCAAGGGCATCGGCATCTTCGACGTCACCGCCACCGGCATCGAGTCGCACGCCGGCCTGGACCCGGACGCGGGCGCCAGTGCCATCCACGCGCTGGCCGAGTTCGTCGGCAAGGCCGTCGCCACCGCGGACCTGTCGGTCGGTACGACGGTCAACGCCGGTGTGATCAGTGGAGGGACCGGCACCAACGTGGTGGCCGGGCGGGCCACGGCGCGATTCGACATCCGGGTGGGAACCGCCTCGGAGCAGGCACGCGTCGACGCCGCGTTCGACGCCATCACCGTGACCGACCCACGTGTGAGGATCGACGTGACCCACGGCTGGAACCGACCGCCGATGACCCTGACCGAGGCGTCGGCGCCCCTGCTCTCGGTGGCGCGGGAGGTGGCCCGCGAGCTGGGGCAGGACCTGCGCGACGTGTCCGTCGGCGGCGCCAGCGACGCCAACTTCGTGGCGGGGCTGGGCAAGCCGGTGCTCTGCGGGCTCGGTGCCGTGGGGGCGCACCCGCACCACCGCGACGAGTTCATCTACCCCGACACCGTCGCGCACCAGACCAGTCTGGTCGCCGGACTGCTCGGTCGCCTCGCCTGAGGCGCCGGGTCAGCGGGCCCGGGCGACCTTGATCCCGTCGTCGTAGACACAACCCTGCTGCGCGCCGAGCCGCTCCAGCCCCGCCAGGTCCCCGGCGCCGTAGCGAGCCGGACCGTCCCGCAGCACCGGGTACATCAGCTGAGACCTCGCCCGCGCGTGCTCCAGGCCCACCGCGTGCCCGATCTCGTGCATGAGCAGCGCGCCCCGGGTGAACCCGCGGCCGAACCCGGGACGGACCCGGATCGAGGGGTCGAGCACCACCCGGCCGCGGGTGATGAGGGAGGTCGCGGACCCGTCGCCGTTCTCGTAGCCGGGTCGGTAGATCGGGCCCCCGACCCCAGCCGCGCCGCCGGCGGCCGCGAGCAGGCGGGAGCGCGCCGGTGTGGCCCAGGCCAGCACGAAGTCGGTGTCGGCCGGGAACCGTTCGTCCAGGCCGCCCTGCGGCACCATCGCGGTCCTGCCCGCGTAGACGAACCTCAGCCCCGTCGCCTCAGCGACCCGGCGGAACGCCGTCCGGGCGTCCCGGAGCGCTCCTGCCCGTGCCTGGCGCAGGTTGACCCGGTACCGGATCGGGGCGCACGGGTCCCAGCGTGGGACCGGCGTCGTGAAGAAGTCGTGCATGCCTCGGGTCCCGGCGGGACGGTAGCCGGGGACCACCCGGACGGTGAAGCCGTCGCTGACGGCCGTCGTACCGGCCTCGACCGGACGCACCGCGACCCGGAGCAGGTAGCGGCCGAGCCAGCCGGGCCGGACCGTCAGGGAGGTCGTGCTGGTCGAGCCCGCCAGCCGGGACGAGGACATCGCCGCCCAGCCACCGGGCACCCGCCGCTGCACGGTCACGGTCCGGTCCTCGGGTGAGGCGGCGGTGCGTACGTCCACCTCGAACGAGCCGCCGAGGCGGATCCGGGCGGCCTCGGGCCAGCCGACCGCCACCTTGGTCGGCGTGGCCGAGGCAGGGGTGGCGACGACGGCCACCGGGACGCTCAGGGTGATGGCGACCAAGGCGGTGACGACGCGGGCGTGGATGCTGGCTGCCGGCACGGGGCGGACTCCTCGGGGGTGGGGTGCTCACCCCAGGTATCGGCACCATGTCCACCCGACTTGTGCGGCTTTTTCCGGACCCTGACCGGGGGCGGGAGGGAGCCCTGGAAGTGCCGTTCGCCGTGTGATTCGTGAGGCTGGCGGGACTCGACCTGCGCGATTCCTCATCGTGGCGTATTTTTGGTAGGGCCCCCCGCACACGCGGTCGGGCGTTTCCCTGTCGACGAAGAGGCTCCCTGCACGTGTCCCGCCACGCCCTGCGCCGCGCAGAACGGCCACGCAAGCACCGCGTGCTCATGACCTCCGCGGCTGTCGTGGTCAGCCTGCTGCTCGTGATGGGCGTGGGGGGTTTCCTCGTCTACCGGCACCTCGAGGGCAACATCACCGCGCTCGACACCAGCGAGCTGCTCGGCTCGGACCGTCCCGACGCCGTCGAGGCAGCGGGCAAGCCACACAAGCCGCTGAACATCCTGCTGCTCGGCTCCGACAGCCGGGAGGGGAGCAACATCGGCGGCGAGACCCCGGGCCTCTCGGACACCACGATCCTGCTCCACCTGTCCGCGGACCGGAAGTCCGCCTACGGCGTGAGCCTGCCCCGGGACGCGATGGTGGAGCGTCCGACCTGTGTCACCGAGGGCGGGGAGACCGACCCGGGTGGGCTGAGCATGTTCAACCAGGCCTACGCCGTCGGCGGTCCCGCGTGCACGCAGCGGACCATCGAGCAGCTCACCGACATCCGGATCGACCACTTCGTGGTGGTCAACTTCGCGGGGTTCAAGAGCATGGTGGACGCCCTGGACGGGGTGCCGGTCTGCCTGCCCACCGAGGTCAACGACACGATCGGCAACATCTACCTTCCTGCGGGCTCCTACGAGGTCACCGGGGACCAGGCCCTCGACTACGTGCGGCTGCGGCACGGGCTCTCGGAGAACGGCGACATCGGCCGGATGAAGCGCCAGCAGGCGTTCCTTGCCGCGATGGCCAACAAGGCGATCTCGGCCGGCACGCTGGCGAACCTGCCCCGGCTCTACTCGTTCCTCGACGCCGCGACGAAGTCGCTGACCACCGACGAGGAGTTTGCGAGCCTCAAGGAGCTGGCCTCCCTGGGGCAGCAGCTGAAGAACATCGGCCTGGAGGACATCCAGTTCCTCACCGTGCCGTTCGAGTCCTACGAGCCGGACCCGAACCGGCTGGTGTGGGCGCCGGAGGCGGAGCAGCTGTGGCGGCGGATCCGGCACGACGAGCCGCTGCCGCGGAAGCTGAGCGGCTCGGTCACCACTGCGGCCTCCCCGTCATCCGCCCCGAAGCCGCCGAAGCCGCCGAAGCCGTCGGAGCCGTCCGACTCGGCGACCCCCGGCGACAAGCCTCGCGGTCCCTCCGAGGAGGAGATCGCCGAGGCTCGCGCCGAGGACGCGCGGGAGAACGGCCTGTGCGCCTGAGGGCCCGCCCCTGAGGCGTGGGCCCTGGCTACACCTGTCCTACACCGACTCGCCGGACCGGCTCGCGAACTCCAGCAGCTTGGCGTTGAACGCGTGCAGGTCGTCGGGCTTGCGGCTGGTGATGAGGTTGCCGTCGACGACGACCTCCTCGTCGACCCAGTGCGCGCCGGCGTTGCGCAGGTCGGTCTGCAGGCTCGGCCACGAGGTGACGGTCCGGCCGTGGAGCACGTCGGCCTCGGCCAGGGTCCACGGCGCGTGACAGATCGCCGCCACCGGCTTGCCGGACTCGAAGAAGGCCCGGACGAACTCGACCGCGCCCTTGTCCATCCGCAGGGCGTCGGGGTTGGCCACACCGCCGGGAAGCACCAACGCGTCGAAGTCACCGGGGTCGGCCGCGTCGACGGTCACGTCGACCTCGAAGGTGTCCCCCCGGTCGAGGTGGTGGAACGCCTGCACCGTGCCAGACTCCGGGGACACCAGCTTCGGCGTCCCGCCCGCCTGCTCGACGGCCTTCCAGGGCTCGGTGAGCTCCACCTGCTCGATGCCCTCGGCCGCTACCAGGAACGCGACCGACTTGCCCGTGAGCTGCTCGGACATGCTCTCCTCCTTGAACGTGGGTTGCTGCCGGGGTGTTAACCACCTCACCGGCCGCCCAAACCCGTTTCCCGACCAGGCTCAGCGGGCAAGGGCTCGGGAGGGAGGTGGTCACGCTCATGCTTCATCGTGCGCTCGGACGGGCGCGCCCGGCAATGCGCGACCCGGTCGCCTGGACCAACGTCATCCAGGTGGCCAAGACGGTGCTGGCAGCGGTGCTGGCGTGGGTGGTAGCGGTCGACGTCTTCGGGTTGCCGCAGCCGTTCCTGGCCCCGTGGGCGGCGCTGCTCGTCGTGCACGCCACGGTCTACCGCAGCTTCTCCCGCGGCCTGCAGCAGGTCGCGGCCACCGTCCTCGGCGTCCTCCTCGCCTGGGGCACCGGGCAGGTCCTGGGACTGGACCCGGTCGCGCTCGCGGTGATGCTGCTGGTGGGCCTCCTGGTCGGGCTGGTCCGCGGGCTGCGGGCCGAGGGGACCGCCGTCGCCGCGACCGCGCTGATCGTGCTGACCACCGGCTACAGCTCCGAGGAGTTCCTGCTCCTGGGTCGGCTGTTCGACACCGGCATCGGTGTCGCGATCGGGCTGGTGGTGAACGCGCTGATGTGGCCGCCGCTGCACGACCAGGCGGCCGCCCGGGCCATCGACGGGATCGACGACCAGGTGGGGGAGCTGCTGCGCGAGATCGCCGCAGGCGTGGGCCCCGGATGCGGGGACTCCGACGTGGAGGCGTGGATCGAGCGCACGCGCGAGCTCGACGAGGAGATCGACCGGGCCTGGGGGCTGGTCCGCCAGGCCCGGGAGAGCGGGCGGCTCAACCCGCGCCGTGAGTCCTGGGCGGTACGGCGGCCCGGCGGGTTCGGCGAGCTGCTCGACCGTCTCGAGCAGTCTCTCTCGGAGATCCGCAGCATGGTCCGCACCCTCGACCACAGCATCGCCGACGTCCAGGAGTGGGACCCCGGGTTCCGCACGCGCTGGGTCGGGCTGCTCGACGAGGCCGGAGCGGCCATCGTCAGCCCCGACTCGAGCCGGATCGCCGAGGTGCGGCACCGGCTGATGGAGCTGACGACGGACTTCTCCACCGAGGACCTGCCGGCCCGGCACTGGCCGGAGTACGGCGGGCTGATCCTGAACCTGCGCAACATCGTCACCTCGATGGACCAGGTCGCGGCGGCCACGCCGATCACCCCGAGCCGTCTGCAGCAGCGCCGCTCGGTCAGGGGATGACCAGCTGACCCTTGCCGAGCACGGTGACGCCGCCCTCGCTGACGGTGAACCCGCGGGCCCGGTCCGCCTCGGGGTCGACGCCGATGACCGCGCCGTCGGGGACGATCACGTTCTTGTCGAGGATCGCGTTGCGGACCACTGCGCCCTTGCCGACGGTGACGTTGTCCAGCAGCACCGACCGCTCGACCGAGGCGCCGGCGGAGACGTAGGCGTGCGTCCCGATCACCGAGCTCTCCACACCGGCGCCGGAGACGATCGACCCCGCGCACACGATGGAGTCCCGGGCCGTGGCGTCCTCGACGAACTTCGCGCCGGGCAGCTGCGGGTGCGAGGTGAAGATCGGCCAGTCGGTGTTGTAGAGGTTGAACACCGGGTTCACCGACACCAGGTCCAGGTGCGCCTCGTGGTAGGAGTCCAGCGTCCCCACGTCGCGCCAGTAGTCGCGGTCCCGCTCGGTGGAGCCCGGCACCACGTTGTCCTTGAAGTCGTAGACCGCTGCCTGCTGCTGCTCCACGAGCATCGGGATGATGTCGCCGCCCATGTCGTGCCGGGAGTTGGGGTTGACCGCGTCCTTCTCCAACGCGTCGACGAGCGCGTCCGCGGTGAAGACGTAGTTGCCCATGGATGCGAACGTCTCGTCCGGCGAGTCGACCAGGCCCGGCGGGTCGGCGGGCTTCTCGAGGAACTCCTCGATGGTCCGGCCGTCGGCGGCGGTCTTGATGACGCCGAACTGCCAGGCCTCCCGGCGCGGCACCCGGATCCCGGCCACGGTGACCCCGGCGCCGCTCTCGATGTGCGCCGTCACCATCTGCGAGGCGTCCATCCGGTAGACGTGGTCCGCGCCGAACACCACGATGATGTCGGGGTTCTCGTCGTTGATCAGGTTCATCGACTGGTAGATCGCGTCGGCGCTGCCGAGGTACCACTGCGGGCCGCGCCGCTGCTGCGCCGGCACCGGGGTGACGTAGTTGCCCAGCAGCGTGGACATCCGCCAGGTCAGGGAGATGTGCCGGTCCAGCGAGTGTGACTTGTACTGCGTGAGCACGCAGTTCTTTAGGTAGCCGGCGTTCACGAGGTTCGACAGCGCGAAGTCGATGAGCCGGTAGCTGCCCCCGAAGGGCACGGCCGGCTTGGCTCGGTCGAGGGTCAGCGGCATCAGACGCTTGCCCTCGCCCCCCGCGAGCACGATTCCCAGGACCTTCGGCATCTCGACACTCCTCGTCCTCGACCTTTGCTCGCCCCTGACACTAGCCCTAGTGTCCACTCATGCGCGCTGCAATCCTGACTCGTGAGTTTCCGCCCGACGTCTACGGCGGTGCCGGTGTCCACGTCGACTTCCTGGTGCGCGAGCTGCGCCGGCTGATCGACGTCGACGTGCACTGCATGGGCGAGCCGCGGGAGGGGGCGACGGCGCACAGCGAGAACGACCCGCGGCTCGTGGGCGCGAACCCGGCCCTGCGGATCCTCTCGACGGACCTGTCGATCACGGCGGGTACGTCGGACGCCGATCTGGTGCACTCCCACACCTGGTACGCCAACATGGCCGGCCACTGGTCGCAGCTGCTCCACGACGTGCCGCACGTGGTCACCGCGCACTCGCTCGAGCCGCAGCGACCCTGGAAGGCCGAACAGCTCGGCGGCGGGTACCGGCTGTCGTCCTGGGCGGAGCGGACCGCGTTCGAGGGCGCGGACGCGGTGATCGCGGTCAGTGAGGGCATGCGCGCCGACGTGCTCGCGTCGTACCCCACCCTGGACCCGGCGAAGGTGCACGTGATCTACAACGGCATCGACACCGACTTCTACCGGCCCGACGACGGCACCGACGTGCTCGAGCGGATCGGCGTGGACCCGAACCGCCCCTACGTGGCCTTCGTCGGCCGGATCACCCGCCAGAAGGGCGTGCCGCACCTGCTGCGAGCCGGCCTGGAGTTCGACCCCTCCCTGCAGATCGTGCTGCTGGCCGGTGCGGCGGACACCCCCGAGCTCAAGGCCGAGACCGACGCGGCGATCGCCGACCTGCGGGCCGGCCGCGACGGCGTTTTCGTGGTCTCGGAGATGCTGCCGCGCGAGGAGGTGCGGCAGGTGCTCACCCACGCGCTGGCGTTCCTGTGCCCCTCTGTGTACGAACCGCTGGGCATCGTCAACCTCGAGGCCATGGCCTGCGAGACCGCCGTGGTGGCCAGCCGGGTCGGGGGCATCCCGGAGGTGGTGGTGGACGGGGAGACCGGTCTGCTCGTGGACTACGACGAGGCCGACCCCGCCGGGCTCGAGCAGGGACTGTCCGCGGCGGTGAACCGGCTGGCGGCGGATCCCGGCCTGGCCGCCACGCTCGGCAAGGCCGGCCGGGCGCGGGCGGTCGGTGCGTTCGCCTGGGACGCGATCGCCGAGCAGACGGTGGAGCTGTACCGGTCGCTGCGCTGACCGCTTCGCGCGGTCTCCCCGAGCCCGGGTGAAACGGATCGAAATTGGCGAATTTCGGCAAACCGGACACCTTGGGGTTGCCGTTATGTTTCTGTTATCCGACACTGGCAGGCGGAAGGTCGGGCGGCGCAGGGATGACGCCGCCGTCTCGGGCCGGGGGAAGAAACAGAAGGAAGGCCTCGTTTGAAGGTCGCGGTTACCGGTGCCACGGGGGTGATCGGCACGGCTGCGGTCGGCGCGCTCGTCGCAGCCGGCCACGACGTCGTCGCACTCGCGCGCACCGCCGAGAAAGCGGACCGGCTGCGCACGCTGGGTGCGACGCCGGTTCGGACGAGCCTGTTCGACCACGACGGGCTGGTCGAGATGTTCACTGGCTGCGAGGCGGTGTGCAACTTCGCCACCAGCATCCCGGTCGGGTTCACCGCTTCGCGCCCCGGCGCCTGGCGGGAGAACGACCGTCTGCGCACCGAGGGGGTGCGCCGGGTGGTGGCGGCAGCCCGGGAGGCGCGGGCCCGCCGGCTGGTGCAGGAGAGCGTCTCCTTCCTCTACGCCGACAACGGCTCAGAGTGGATCACCGAGCAGAGCCCGTTGGAGATCACCCGGGCGACCGAGCCGGCTTCGGTGGGCGAGTCCCACGCGCAGCAGTTCGCCGACGGCCCCCGCACCGCGGTGGTGCTCCGGTTCGGCACGATCGTCGGCGACGACCCGCTGACCCGCTGGATGCTGCGCTGCGCCGAGCACGGCCGGTCCATCGGCCTGGGCGACCCCGACGGCTGGGCGCACCTGGTCCACACCGAGGACCTCGGCCCGGCGGTCGTCGCCGCCCTGTCGGCACCGAGCGGTGTCTACAACGTCGGCGCGGAGCCGGTACGCCGGCAGGAGCTCGTGGACGGGTTCGCGGTGGCCGCGGGCCAGCGCTCGGTCGGCTTCGCCGGCGCGGTGCTGCGCCGTCTGGCCGGACCCAGGGCGGAACCGCTCACCCGGTCGCTGCGGGTGTGCTCGGAGCACTTCGTCGCGCAGACCGGGTGGACACCCCGACGGGCCACCTTCGACCCGACCTGGTTCGACGTC